>DASRWB010000033.1:0-66502 GCA_035654775.1 Flavobacteriaceae bacterium
ACTCTATAATGGAGAATTACTTATCACTTCCGATTATTGGTTTAAAGCCGTTATAACAAGAAAAGACAACTCTACCTATATAAAAACAGGTCATTTTAGTTTAAAAAACTAAACGCAATTAGCGGTTTCTCCAGAAAAAAGGCGTCAACAGAATAAGCACGGTAAAAAGCTCTAACCTACCTATAAGCATTAAAAAACTACTCCACCATTTTGCCAATAAAGGCAGCGAGGCAAAGTTATTAACCGGTCCGAAATCACCCAAAGCTGGTCCAACATTCCCTAGGCTAGATGCCGACAAACCCACAGCCGATTCAAAGTCTATAGTAAACATAGAAAACACCAAAGCCCCAATGATAAAAGACAACATATACAAAATAAAAAAGGCCAGAATATTAAAAACAATATCACCGGAAACCGATTTGCCGTTGTAACGTACCGGTAGCACCGCATTAGGGTGAAGCGATCTTTTGAACTCTAAAAATCCGTTTTTAATCATAAGTAAGTGCCGTACTACTTTCACCCCACCGGAAGTACTTCCCGCCGAGCCTCCAAGAAACATAAGTCCGAAAAAGAAAACGGTCAAAAAAGGAGTCCACATTGTATAATCTGCAGATACAAACCCTGTGGTGGTTACAATAGCCAGTACCTGAAAAAGACCGTGTCTGAAAGCACTTTCGGCCTCACCTAAAACCATAGGATGAGCAATGGTTGATGCAGAAACATCAGCTTTAAAATATATGAGCAAAGCACTTATAACTGTAAAAGCAGTAATAAACTTAAAGTATAATTTAAATTCTTCATCTCTTAATACTTTTTGTACTTTTCCTTTAAAAGCAAAATAGCTCAACACAAAATTAGTTCCGGCCAAAAACATAAATACCATAACTATATATTGTATAAGAGGCTGTTCATTCCAGTATGCAAGACTGGCATTTTTAGTAGAAAATCCACCGGTAGACAAGGTAGACAAGGCATGATTTATGGCATCAAAAAAAGACATCCCGGCCAGGTTAAGTAACAGCGTTTCTGCGGCTGTATATCCAAAATATATCAACCAAAGTCGTTTGGCTGTGTCTGCAATTCTTGGATGTAATTTATCGGCATTAGGTCCGGGAGCTTCTGCTGCAAACATTTGCATTCCGCCAATACCTAATAGCGGAAGAATAGCTACAGCCAGTACGATAATTCCCATACCACCAATCCAGTGAGTTAAACTTCTCCAGAACAAAATGCCTTCGGGAAGAATTTCGATATCGTTTAGAATGGATGCTCCCGTAGTGGTATATCCGGACATGGTTTCAAAAAAAGCATCGGTAAAGGAAGGAATACTATGGCTTAACACGTAGGGTAAGGTTCCGGAAAGCACCATAATTATCCAGCCAAAAGTGACTACGGCATAACCTTCTCTTTTGTTCATTGTTTTTTGGTGTCTACGTGTTAGATACATCAGCAGCAAACCACAAAAAAGTGTAAATGCTCCTGAAGTGAGTAAACTCAATGTAATACCGTCTTCATAAATGAAACTGACTAATGTAGCAAGTAGCATGAAGCCTCCGTTAAACAGCATCAGCAATCCAAAGAAATGAATAATAATTTTGTAGTTAAATTTCATGCTCTGTATGGCTTCAGAATAGATTTTACTATAAAAACAACTTTTCAACTACCGGAATAGCTCGTGGTAAACAACATACCACCACAAGGTCATTTTCTATAATCTTGAAATCGCCCAGTGCTATATATCCTTTACTGTTTCTTATTATTCCGGCAATTATTCCGGCTCGGGGAAAACTTACCTCTTTAATTAGCTTATTACACACGGCTGAACTAGACTTTACCTTAAACTCTAAGAGCTCGGCGTTCATATTGTTCAATTTGGTCATGGCTACAACTTCACCTCGCCGGATATATCTGAAAATATTGTTTGCCGCTAGCAACTTTTTATTTATTAAGGTATCTATTCCTATAGATTGTGACAGTTCAAAATAGTCCATATTTTCCACCAATGCTATAGTTTTTCTTACATTTTTAGACTTGGCGACTAAACAAGACATGATGTTGGTTTCAGAGTTGCCCGTTACAGCAATAAAAGCGTCCATGTTGCTTAGGTTTTCTTCTTCTAGTAAATCTACGTTTCTTCCATCTCCGTTAATAACTAAGGTGTTTGGAAGTTCTTCGGCTAGGTCAAAGGCTTTGTTTTTGTCTTTTTCTATCAGCTTAATATGAATACTGCTGTCTAAATCTCGGGCCGTTTTAAATCCTATTTTACTTCCGCCTAAAATCATTACGTTTTTTACTTCTACATTGGATTTTCCGGTTAATTTACACAGTTCTTCTTCGCCACCTTCTGAAGTAATGAACACTACACTATCGCCTTCTTTTAACAGTGTATCTCCTCTGGGTATGATGGTGTACTGCGTGCCAAAACGCTGAATGGCTATAGGAATAAAGTGAATTTCGGGTAACAATTCTGCTGCTTCTTTTACGGTTTTACCTACTATGGATACGGTTCGCGGTAAATTTAAACCTACCATGGTAAGCGCACCGTTTTCAAACTGATAGGTATCGTTAAAGGCTGATTGATCCAGTAACAATTGAATTTCCGAGGCTGCCAATGATTCGGGAGAAATCAGTTCGTCAATGCCAAACTTGGTAAACCCTACTTCGTCTTTGTGTTTAATAAACTCGGTATTGGAAATTCGGGCAATGGTCTTCTTTGCTCCTAATTGCTTAGCCAGTACACAAACCGTAATGTTGGTAGTTTCTGAAGAGGTTACGCCTATAAACAAATCGCTTTGTTCTATTCGTGCATCTTTCAGCACAGAAATAGAAGTGGCATCGCCTTTAATAACTCTGATATCAAGATGGGTTTCAGCGTAACTTAAACTTTCTCTATTAGTATCGATTAAAGTGATTTCTTGTGACTCGTAAGACAATAATTTTGCTAAATGAAAACCTACTTCTCCAGCACCTGCAATAATTATTTTCATATCCCGTATTCAAAATAAAGTATTACAAATATACAGTAAAATTACCATTTGCTTGTTTACCGGCTGTATAATAAATTTAAGACTGCGATTGTTAATTGGGCTATATATCGCTTATATTTGCGCAAAACAAAATATACTTTGTCAAAAATAAAACCGTATAAATCCAGTAACTTAGGAAAGAAAGAGCAAGTTACCCAAATGTTTGACACCATATCCAAGGAATACGACGGGTTAAATCGTGTTATTTCTTTTGGAATAGATGTAAAATGGCGAAAAAAAGTAGTCGCAATGGTAAAAAAAACAGCTCCTGAAACGGTATTGGATATTGCCACCGGAACCGGAGATTTAGCTATTCATCTTACCGAAACCGGTGCCCAAAAAATTGTAGGCTTGGACCTTAGTCAAGGCATGCTGGATGTGGGCATAAAAAAAGTGCAACACAAAAAACTGGATTCAGTAATTGAATTTGTGCTCGGCGATTCTGAAAACTTACCGTTTCAGGATAACAGTTTTGATGCCATAACAGTAGCTTTTGGCGTAAGAAACTTTGAACATCTGGAGAAAGGACTTCAGGAAATTTTAAGGGTGTTAAAGCCTACCGGACTGTTTGTAATTTTAGAAACATCGGTGCCTACCAAAACTCCTTTCAAACAAGGGTATTCTCTGTACACCAAATACTTGCTGCCGTTTATTGGAAAACTTTTTTCTAAAGACAAGGATGCCTATCGGTACTTAAGCGAATCGGCTTCGGTTTTTCCATATGGACAGGAACTAAACAATATTTTACAGAATATCGGGTTTATAAGTGTTAACCATTTTCCGCAAACATTTGGAGTTGCCACCATTTATACTGCATCAAAATAATATGAAACCACTAATATTAACCTTTTTACTTTGTTCCTTATTTCAATTTAGTCATGCGCAGCTGTTTAATAAAGAAAAAATATTAAACAATGAAAACTTTGATAAAGACCTGTTAAGCTGGGGCTATTTTTTAGGATTTAGCAGTTATGATTTCAATTTTGACTACAACGAAGACCGCCCGGATATTTTAGTCACCAAAAGTGTAGGTTTCAATGTTGGTTTAATCGGGAATTTACGCATTAATGATTATATAGATATCAGACTGGAACCCGGACTTTGCATTACCAACAGAGAGCTAACCTACCCTGAAAGTTATTTCAATGGTGTAGAATATAATGATGCCGACTTGCTTAGAGAAGTAAAATCCACTTACATACACTTACCACTTTTGGTTAAGTTTTCCACCAAGCGTTTAAATAATTTCAAACCCTTTGTCGTTGGCGGATTTTCAACAGCATTAAACTTATCCAGTAATGAAAACAACCCCGAAGACAATAGTGGTGGACAGTTTAGAACCAAAAAAAATATGTTGTTTTATGAAATAGGCTTTGGCATTGACCTGTATTTATACTATTTCAAATTTACACCTTCCATAAGAGGAATATTTGCTATTAACGACGAAGTAGTTAGAGACGATGATCCCAACAGCCCGTGGACAAGCAACATTAACAGCATGAAAACACGTGGAATTTTTATAAATTTCACCTTCCAGTAGTACTTCTTTTAAATTCACTTAACAAAACGGCTGCCGCTGTGGCTACATTTAAGCTTTCTGTAGCCTGAATAGCTCCAAACCTGGGTATGGTAATTTTATGTGGAATTACCGCCTGAAGAGCATTAGTGATTCCGTTGGCTTCATTTCCCATAACCAGTATTGCGCGTTCAGGTAAACGGGATTGGTAAACATTTTCCCCTTCCATAAAAGCGCCATACACAGGCATTTTTGCTTCTTTAATAAAGTTTTCCAAATGCAGGTAATGAAGATTTACACGCGCCAGCGAACCCATACTGGCCTGAACTACCTTAGGATTGTAACAGTCTGTTGTGGTTTCACTGCACACCAAGTCGGTAACCCCAAACCAGTCGCAAAGCCTGATTATAGTCCCTAAATTCCCGGGATCTCTAATGCTGTCTAAGGCTAAAATAAGACCGTCATTGGGCACAGGTTTGGGCTCGGGAATCTTGAAAACTGCCAAGGCCTGATTGGGTGATTTTTGAAAGCTAATTTTTTGTAATTCTTTTTCTGTAATTAAAATTTCGGTTTTGGCATCACTATTGAATGGTTTTGTAGTGAAAAGTAAAAAAAGCTCAAATGAAGAATTCAATAACTCCTGAATAGTTTTAACTCCTTCAGCTACAAATAATTGATGTTGAACTCTATATTTTTTTTGACTTAGACTGGTTATTAACTTTATTTGGCTTTTTGATACCATACAAATAATGTATTTTTGGATTTACTAATTAAAAACCGCACTTGAAACTACAGCGCACTAAAATACTACTTATTCTAGTAATTTCAGGTTTTTTTACCTCTTGTAATTCTGTAAAAAGAATTGCTGAACAGGAGTATTTACTTACTAAAAATACTATAGAAGTTAATGATAAGGTTGACAATTCTGAAAATCTGGACAACCTGCTTGTGCAACAACCCAATACCAAAATTGCTAAAATACCGCTTCGCCTTTACATTTATAATCTGGCCCGACCTAATATAGATTCCATTCTTGAAGAAAAAATATACAACAACCCAAAAAAATTAGCCCGGAAAACTCGTATTCTTTCAAGAAAACAAGTGGACAGAGACATTCAATCCAGAAAAAACTTTAATTCCTGGTTGAAGAAAACCGGTGAAGCTCCGGTAATTGTTGACGAAATCAAAACCGAAAAATCGTTGAACAGGCTAAAAGCCTATCATTTCAATAACGGTTATTTTAACGTAACCGGCGACTATTCCATAGAAAAGCAAGACAATCAAAAAGCCGGTATAAACTATAAAATTACAACAGGAGAAGCCTATATTGTTGATTCTATTTCTACCCATATAACCTCACCTATACTGGATAGCCTGTATCAAAAAAACAAAAAAGAATCACTGATTAAAAAAGGGGAACAATACGCCACTTCAAATTATGTCAACGAAAGAGAACGCATCAATACCGTATTTCGAAACTCCGGAATTTATCATTTTTCTCAAGATTACGTGAGCTTTGAAAACGATACTATAGGAACAAATAAAAAGGTAAACACCAAAATATCTATCCCCGATCGCGCTGTTAAAGTTCAAGATTTTACCGTTACCGAACCTTTTAAAATATACACCATAAAAGACGTAAATATATTTACCGATTCTTCATTTGAAAACAAAGAACTACAAATTACAGACTCCATAAGCTATAAAAATTTTAACCTGTACAGTCACGAAAAAATACGCTACAATCCCAAAGCACTCACCGATGCCATTTTTATTGCTCCGGGAAGTATTTTTAGAGACTTAGATCGCGTGAGGTCATACCGACATTTGAGTGAACTGCGCGTGTTTAAATATCCAAGTATTTCCTACGTAGAAAACCCGGATACTACCTTAACAGCAAACATTTACCTAACCCCACAAAAAAAATACAGTTTAGGGTTTAGTGCTGAAGCAACTCAAAGCAACATTCAGTCCATTGGTTTTTCAGCAAATCCAAGTCTGACAATACGAAACGTATTCAGAGGTGCGGAAACCCTACAACTCTCAGCCAGAGCAGCAATAGGAGCCTCAAAAGACGCCTCGAACAACGAACGCAATTTTTTTGATATCACTGAAATAGGAGCCGACTTAAGACTTACTATCCCACGTTTATTCTCGCCTTTTAATACCGATAGAATTATTCCCAAACACATGTTTCCAAAAACCAACATATCACTATCGGCAACCAGTCAAACCAACATAGGTTTAGATAAAACCACTGTAAACGGTGTAATAAATTATAAATGGAATGCCACCAATCAAACCACCAGCAGCCTCGATTTATTTAATGCAACCTATGTAAGAAACTTAAATGTAGACAACTATTTTAACGTTTACAATTCCTCCTATAATTACTTAAACGAACTGGCACAAGAAGCCAATTTCAGCTTCAACAATCCCGATACCCAACAGCTACAAATCCCTGAGGAAACGGCTCAGTTTATAAACGAAGTAATTTACAATCCCAATCCGGATTTAAACCTGACAAACGATTTAATTTTCGAAGTAGCCAATATTGAACAACGTCGCATCAGGCTTACAGAAAACAACCTTATTCTAGCCACAAACTTCAACTGGATAAAAGATAGCAGAGAAAACGTAACCGACAGAGATTTTTATAAAGTTAGATGGAAAATAGAGGCCGCAGGCAACTTTTTATCTACCCTTTCAAGTCTTGCCGGTTTAGACAAAAACAACTCCGGAAATTATGAACTTTTTGGAGTTACCTTCTCACAGTATATCAAAAGTGAGATTGAACTTATAAAACACTGGAAACTAAAAAAGAAAAACGCACTAGCCGTCAGATTTTTTACCGGATTGGCTATTCCTTATGGCAATTCAACAAGTATTCCGTTTACCCGAAGTTATTTTGCCGGCGGTCCTAATGACAATAGAGGCTGGACGGCCTACGATATTGGCCCCGGAAGCTCCGGTGGACTTCTAGATTTTAACGAAGCAAACTTTAAACTAGCCGCAAATCTGGAATACAGATATAACATCTTTCAGAATTTCTACGGTGCTTTATTTGCTGATGCCGGAAATATATGGAACCTGTATGATGATGTAGAAAGCGATATATTAAAATTTAACGGGCTTCAGGACCTGGAAGAACTCGCCATTGCTCTAGGCACCGGTTTCCGTTACGATTTCGATTTTTTTGTCCTTCGCTTCGACCTAGGATTTAAAGCACACAATCCCGATTACACCATACAACAAAAGTGGTTCAGAGACTTTAACTTTGGGAATGCTGTTTATAATATTGGTATAAATTATCCATTTTAAGCTATTAAATTTTCTTACTTTTGTTTCCCAAACACAACTAAATTTCTTTTACAATGAATCACAATATAAAACCCGGCGTTGCCACAGGAAAAGAAGTACAAGAAATCTTTAAACTCGCCAAAGCCAAAGGTTTTGCCTTACCCGCCGTAAACGTAATTGGCTCCAACAGCATAAACGGTGTTTTAGAAACCGCAGCCGCTTTAAATGCGCCCGTGATTATTCAATTTTCCAATGGTGGCGCTCAGTTTAACGCCGGAAAAGCATTGCAAAACAACAATCAGCAAGCCGCCGTTTTAGGAGCTATTTCAGGCGCTAAGCATGTTCATTTATTGGCTGAGGCTTATGGGGTTCCCGTAATTTTACACACCGATCATTGTGCAAAAAAATTACTCCCGTGGATTGATGGTTTATTAGACGCCAGTGAACAACATTTTGCAGCTACCGGAAAACCACTTTACAGTTCGCATATGATTGATTTAAGTGAAGAGCCTATTGAAGAAAACATCGAAATATGCAAAACCTATTTACAGCGTATGAGTAAAATGGAAATGACCCTTGAAATAGAGTTAGGCATTACCGGTGGTGAAGAAGATGGTGTTGACAATTCGGATGTCGACGATTCTAAACTCTACACACAACCCGAAGAAGTAGCCTACGCATACGAAGAACTGAGCAAAATAAGCAGTCAGTTTACTATAGCTGCAGCTTTTGGAAACGTGCATGGCGTGTACAAACCCGGAAACGTAAAACTCACTCCAAAGATTTTAAAAAATTCACAGGAATACGTATCAAAGAAATACAACGTTGGTCACAACCATATAGACTTTGTATTTCACGGAGGTTCCGGCAGTTCCGTAGAAGAAATCCGGGAAGCCATAAGCTACGGCGTGATAAAAATGAATATAGACACCGACATGCAATACGCCTTTATGAGCGGTGTTCGTGATTATATGAAAGACAAAGCAGCTTATCTGGAAAGCCAAATAGGAAACCCCGAAGGCAGCGACGTACCCAATAAAAAATACTACGACCCGCGTGTTTGGCTTCGAAAAGGCGAAGATGCTTTTGTTGAACGCCTTAAAAAAGCCTTTCAGGACCTTAATAATGTAAATACTTTGTAAATTTACCTGAACAAAACAAACAGTCAATCTAAAATCCATCCCTATGTCTTGGTTTAAAAGAAAAACAAAAGGAATAACAACAACTACCGAAGAAAAAAAAGACACCCCGAAAGGATTATGGTACAAATCGCCTACCGGTAAAATTGTCGACACAGAAGAACTGGAAAAAAACTTTTATGTAAGTCCCGAAGACGGCTATCACGTGCGTATAGGAAGCAAGGAATATTTTCAAATTCTTTTCGACGACAACAAGTTCAAAGAACTGGATGCCGGTTTAACTTCCAAAGACCCACTCAAGTTTGTAGATACTAAAAAATATCCGGACCGGCTAAAAGCCGCACAAGAAAAAACAAAACTCAAAGATGCGGTTCGCACAGCAGTTGGGAAATCTAAAGGAAAAGACCTTGTGGTTGCTTGTATGGATTTCTCTTTTATTGGAGGTTCAATGGGAAGTGTTGTAGGCGAAAAAATAGCCCGCGCAGCGGATTATGCCTTAAAGAAAAAAATCCCGTTTATGATAATCTCCAAATCCGGAGGCGCACGGATGATGGAAGCTGCCTTATCCCTAATGCAGTTGGCCAAAACCTCAGCAAAATTAGCCCAATTGGCCGAAGCTAAAATTCCTTATATTTCCCTCTGTACCGACCCAACAACCGGTGGCACGACGGCCTCTTTTGCCATGCTGGGCGACATTAATATAGCCGAACCCGGTGCTTTAATTGGCTTTGCCGGACCACGTGTGGTAAGAGATACTACCGGACAAGAATTACCGGAAGGATTTCAAACGGCAGAATTTGTACTGGAGCACGGTTTCCTGGATTTTATTACCCACAGAAGGGACTTAAAAAATAAGATTAACCAGTATCTCGATTTAATTTTAAATCAACCGTTGAGAGCTTGAAACTTTTATATCAAGGGTTATTTTAGATAGTAATAATTCCATATTAAAACTTGCAAGTTGTTAAAAATTACTATATTTGCACCCTTGAAAGAAAGCCTTTCATAATACATAAAAATCATTTACAACAATATTAGCATGTATTTAACAAAAGAAATCAAAGAAGAAATCTTCACAAAACACGGTAAAAGCAAAACAAATACCGGTTCCGCCGAAGGTCAAATTGCATTGTTCACACACCGAATCAATCACCTTACAGAACACTTAAAAAACAATCGTAAAGATTACAACACCGAGCGTTCATTAGTGAAATTGGTAGGAAAGCGTCGTGCATTACTCGATTATTTAACAAAGAAAGATATTTTAAGATATCGTGCTATTGTTAAAGAATTAGGATTAAGAAAATAATCACATTTAAGACCACGCCTACAAGCGTGGTTTTTTGTTTTAGTATAGCTCAAACGGAAGAGGATAACTCCGTAAAATAAGAAGCTCAATCCCTTATAGGGACAAAAGGTTTTTCATTGGTCAACACAACAACTGCACAACAACACAACGACCATTGTTTAACGTGATTCCGAATACAACAAAAACTCGGAATTAGAATTAAAATTTTATGATTCCAAAAGTATTTAAAGAGGTCATTGACCTTGGCGACGGTAGGGAAATAACTATCGAAACCGGAAAATTAGCAAAACAGGCTCACGGTTCTGTTGTTGTTCAATCAGGAAAATGCATGCTGTTATGTACCGTAGTTTCCAATTACAAAGCCTCTGATGTAGATTTTTTACCTTTAACGGTAGATTACAGAGAAAAATTTGCAGCTGCCGGTCGTTATCCCGGTGGATTTTTTAAAAGAGAAGCCAGACCCAGTGACGGCGAAGTACTAACCATGCGCCTAGTAGACCGCGTACTACGACCACTATTCCCAAAAGACTATCACTCAGAAACCCAGGTTATGATTCAGTTGATGTCTCATGACGAAGAAGTAATGCCTGATGCCATGGCCGGTTTGGCTGCATCTGCTGCCATTCAACTATCCGATTTTCCTTTTGAATGTCCTATTTCAGAAGTACGTGTAGGTCGTGTTGACGGAAAATTTATTATCAATCCATCCTTTGCACAATTGGCACAAAGTGATATTGATATGGTTATTGGCGCTTCAGCCGATTCGGTAATGATGGTAGAAGGTGAAATGTCCGAAATTTCAGAAGAAGAAATGACTGAAGCCATAAAATTTGCTCACGAAGCCATCAAAGTACAGTGTGAAGCTCAAGTAAGATTGGCACAAGCTGTAGGTAAAAAAGAAACACGCGAATACGAACCTGAAAGAGAAGACGAAGTTTTAGAAAAGAAAATTTTCGAAATGGCTTACGATAAAGTATATGCCGTAGCCAAGAGCGGTTCTTCAAAACACGAGCGTAGCGCTGCTTTCGAAGCCATAAAAGAAGAAATTACAGCTTCATTTACCGAAGAAGAAGTAGAAGACTTTGGAAGCTTAATTTCAAAATATTACAGCAAAGCCGAAAAAGCAGCCGTAAGAGATTTAACTCTTCAAGAAGGTTTGCGTTTAGACGGCAGAAAAACCACAGACATAAGACCTATATGGTGTGAAATCGATTACCTTCCTTCTACTCACGGTTCGGCTATTTTTACCCGTGGTGAAACACAGGCATTGGCAACCGTAACTCTAGGTACAAGTAGAGAAGCTAACCAAATAGATATGCCATCCTTTGAAGGTGAAGAGCGTTTTTATTTACATTATAATTTTCCACCGTTTTCTACCGGTGAAGCAAGACCCATTCGCGGAACCTCTCGTCGAGAAGTAGGCCATGGCAATCTGGCACAACGTGCCTTAAAAAGAATGGTACCCGAAGATTGTCCCTACACGGTTCGTGTAGTAAGTGAAGTACTGGAAAGCAACGGTTCTTCTTCTATGGCAACGGTTTGTTCCGGAACTATGGCGTTGATGGATGCCGGTGTACAACTCAGAAAACCTGTATCCGGAATTGCGATGGGATTAATTTCTGAAGGTGACAAGTATGCCGTATTATCAGACATATTAGGTGATGAAGACCACTTGGGCGATATGGACTTTAAAGTAACCGGAACGGCTGACGGAATTACCGCTTGCCAAATGGATATAAAGGTTAAAGGACTTTCGTATGAAATTTTGGTAAAAGCCTTGAAACAAGCACGCGAAGGCCGCTTGCATATTCTTGAAAAAATTACTGAAACCATAGCCACACCACGTGAGGATGTTAAGCCACACGCACCAAAAATGGTAACAGCCATATTACCTAATGAACTTATTGGTGCCTTTATAGGACCTGGTGGAAAAGTAATTCAAGAATTGCAAAAAGAAACCAAAACCACTATTGTAATCAACGAAGATCCGATAACCGAAGAAGGCATTGTTGAAATTTTAGGTACAAATCAAGAAGGAATTGATGCTGTTCTTGCTAAAATTGAATCGTTAAAATTCAAGCCTGAAGTAGGTAGCGTTTACGAAGTAAAAGTTATCAAGATGCTAGACTTTGGCGCCGTAGTAGAATACACGGAAGCTCCGGGCAACGAAGTCCTTCTACACGTAAGTGAACTGGCTTGGGAACGCACCGAAAATGTAAGCGACGTGGTTAAAATGGGAGATGTGTTTGATGTGAAATATTTTGGAGTTGACCCGCGAACCAAAAAAGAAAAAGTATCCAGAAAAGCGCTTTTACCAAAACCTGAAGGTTTTAAAGAAAGACCGCCAAGAGATAACAATAATCGCGGAAGAGACAATCGCGGACGCGATAACCGAAACAGAGACAGAGACAGAGACAGAAGGTAATCAAAAAAAAGCTGATTTAAATGCATTACCTTTTACTACACAAAAAGCCTATCAAATTATTGATAGGCTTTTTCTTTAGTAAGGGATTGCCGGAATTGAAGCACCATTCATAAAACCACTGAAATCGCTAGCAAATTTAATTAACACCACAGCTCCAACCACAGCCACAAACAAACCCAACGTTAAAACTGTGGATAAACTTTTATTTTCCAGCCTAACACTTTCCATTTTTGTTTTTTCCAAAGGTATTTTTACTGTTTTTCCTTTTATTTTATTTATTCCATAGTAGGTATCGTTTTCGTAACTAATGGTTTTAAATACATACTTCTTACTTGTAGTAGTTTCTATCTTGGCTCGTCTGCCATCTTTGGCGGCTTGTTCCAGGGTTACAGTATCTTTATGATACACTTTACAACTCTGGAAAAGGATTAACATTGAACTAAAAAGAAGAATTGACTTCGAGTACATCCGGATTGTTTTCATAAATACTTAGGTTAGTTAGCTTAAATTTTTTTTCTGATTCACAATTTAGATAGCATCATTGCATAGTAAATTGACATTATCCAAAAAATTGATGTTTTAAAAGTAAAAAACCTATAGCGTTTTGATTTCCAGTATTATATAATTTACACAAATTCGGATATCCAACGATAATTTCGGACTATTTCAGTTGAAGCCGTTCTTGATATTCTTTGGGTGTAAGTGAAGTAAATTTTTTAAACGCAGCATAAAAAGTAGATTTGGAATTAAACCCACATTCTAAACCTATAGCTATAATGGTATAGTGGTCAAAATTGGAATCGATAAGTAATTCTTTAGCTTGTTCCACTCGTAATGCATTAATGTAGTCAGAAAAATTATATCCGCTGTAGTTATTAATTAATTTTGACAAATGACTGGTACTTATATGAAGTTCCTCAGCAAGAAAGTACATAGACAGATTTGGGTCCAGAAACCGTTGTTTTTCTATGATGTAGGAGTTGATTTTTTGGTACTCTTCTATATGTTTATTGTTGGGCTCTATTATGGGCAATTGCATTGCAAAACTGGTATTTCGCGCAGCTAGACTTCGCCTTACCCCAATTCTGTCCATCACCAGGTTGTAGCGATACAAGCCCTGATACCCAATCCAGTATAGTAATATTGAAGTCCCCAACCTAAGAAATACATAGCCGGTTTTAATTCCCATAATTATATCTGCCAGTTTGGCAAATACCCAAAATAGCATAACCAAGCTGCCTATTTTCAGGAAAAATTTAATCCAGCTAATGTCATCATAACTTAGCATAACTTCAAAAGTATTTTGTTTTTTAAAAACCAGAATACAGGCTTTGTAAAACACAAAAAGGCTGAATATTAAGTTCATCACATCTTCTACATCGGTGTAAAGGTCTATGATTGCCGTGTTTCTTCCTTCAACAAAAAAGTAAACATAACTGATGACCATTAATCTGATAAAAAGTTCTATTGCAAATAAAACTACTGCAATTTTAACATAACCCTTAATCTCATTTTGAATGCGTAAAAAATACCTTAAAAACGAATAAAACACAGGAAGAATAAACAAATACCACGGCACTAGTAATTGTTTTATATAAAAAAAATGAGTGGTAAAACCCTTATCCGATATCCAAGCCTGAAGATTATTAAGCGAGATGAAAAGAACAGTAAGGTTAAGGTAGATAAGCACCTTACTAATTTTTTTTCCGGAAAGCAGCGTAACCATATTAAAAACAAAACCCTGGATAACTCCTGCAATAAGAAAAAAATTAATTACAGCAACCGTATTCATAGCAAGATGCATAGGTAAAACACAAACGAACAACGTTTTTATAAACTCCTTTAAATAAGCGATTTAAGTTAATAAAAAGAATTCATATTGCGTTAAATAAGGTTAAAAATTTGCATTTCTGTCAAATAATGTTATATTACTAGTTATGATTTACACAGACAAAGACAAAGACAAGTACACAGCATTCTTAAAAGACTCCATCAACTACCTTGAAAGTCAGGGTTTTGAAAACATTAAAGCCGACGTTGAAGGATTTGAATCTCCAAAATCCTATCTAAAAAAGGGAAGCAACATTACCATTACTCCCGATATTGTTGCCGAAAAAGAAGGAAGAAAACATATTTTTGACATTAGCCTTAAATCCTCAAAGCCTAAATTACTTAAATCTAAATGGGTATTCCTTAATACCCTAAGTGGCTTAAAATCGCAACGGTTTAAGCTAATAACCACACGCGGGCATTACAAGTTTACCAACCAAATGCTGGAAGCCATCAATTTAGACCACAAAAGTCTTATCAAAATTTAATTTACAATATATTGTAACATTTCCATACGTTTTTACGTATAACCACTTAGAACAAATTATTCACATTAATTTTACAGAGGAACAAACTAGATGAGACAACTCAAAATCACGAAGCAGGTAACCAATAGAGAAACTGCTTCCCTGGATAAGTATCTACAAGAAATAGGAAAAGTAGATCTTATTACCGCCGATGAAGAAGTAGAATTAGCACAACGCATAAAAGCCGGAGACCAAGTCGCTTTAGAAAAATTAACTAAGGCCAATTTACGTTTTGTGGTATCTGTTGCTAAACAATATCAAAACCAGGGATTAACCCTACCCGATTTAATAAACGAAGGAAATTTAGGTTTAATAAAAGCTGCCCAGCGTTTTGATGAAACCCGCGGTTTTAAATTCATTTCCTATGCCGTTTGGTGGATTAGACAGTCTATCCTTCAGGCTTTGGCCGAACAATCGCGAATTGTACGTTTACCGTTGAACAAGATTGGTTCTATAAATAAAATTAACAAAACCTACGCTTTTCTGGAGCAATCTCATGAACGCCCTCCAAGTGCCGAAGAAATTGCCAAAGAACTTGACATGACCATAAATGACGTTAAGGAATCCATGAAAAATTCCGGTCGTCATGTAAGTATGGATGCCCCATTGGTAGAAGGTGAAGATTCTAACCTGTATGATGTATTAAACAGTGGTGAGTCTCCGAATCCCGATAAAGAATTGCTTCACGAGTCGCTTCGCACAGAAATTGAACGCGCTTTAGAAACTCTTACTCCCAGAGAAGCAGATGTCATTCGCTTGTATTTTGGTCTGGGAAATCAACACCCAATGACCTTGGAAGAAATAGGGGAAACCTTTGATTTAACCCGCGAACGCGTTCGTCAAATTAAAGAAAAAGCAATTCGCAGATTAAAACACACTTCAAGAAGTAAAATATTAAAAACATATTTAGGATAAGTCCTAAACAACCGTAACAAACAGTTAGCATAACTGTTCGTTTTTTGATTGATGAAAGAACCCTCGGCTGATTACCGAGGGTTTGTTTTTTTACCGTATTTTTGCAAAAACAGTCCTATTTTATGAAATCAACTCGAATAGCACCATCCATACTTGCCGCCGACTTTGCCAACCTTCAACGCGATATAGAAATGATAAACCAAAGTGAAGCCGACTGGTTTCATATTGATATTATGGACGGCGTTTTTGTACCTAACATTTCCTTTGGAATGCCCGTTTTAAAAGCGATAACCGAACACGCTAAAAAAACAATAGATGTACATCTTATGATTGTTGATCCGGATCGCTACATTAAAACCTTTGCCGCTTTGGGAAGCTCTATTTTAACCGTACACTATGAAGCCTGCACACATTTACATCGCACCATACAGGCCGTTAAAGCCGAAGACATGAAAGCCGGAGTTGCTTTGAATCCGCATACTCCGGTACACCTACTTGAAGATATTATTCAAGACATTGATTTGGTCTGTATTATGAGTGTAAATCCGGGATTTGGCGGACAACGTTTTATTGAAAATACCTATGCTAAAATAAAAGCACTTAAAAAGCTAATTGCTGAAAAAGGAACTTCAACGTTAATAGAAATTGATGGTGGCGTAAATGACTTGAACGCCAAGAAGTTAGTTGAAACTGGTGCAGATGTATTGGTCGCGGGAAATTTTGTTTTTTCCAGTGCAAACCCTAAAGAAACCATAAGCAAACTTAAAAAATCAATAGGTTAAGCCTGAAGGTTAACATTTACTTATAAGATACCGAATTAAATCAGTAGTGGTAACAATTCCCACCAATTTACCGTCATCTACCACAGGCAACGCGTGAAATTCTTTTGATGCCAGTATTTCTGCGGCTTCTTTAATGGTAATTGTAGATGGAATACTAACCACATTTTTAGTCATTACCTGTTCAATGGTAAACATATTGTAAACCACAGCATCTACATACTCTTCTTCTTCATCTACTGCATCGGCAAAGCTAATACGTAGCAAATCGGTATAACTTAGCATGCCTTCAATTTTATTTCCGCTTACCACAGGAATATGTCGAATTTTATTTTTTTTAAACTTGAGCTCTGCTGTTTCTAAATCATCAGTAAGTTTTAAGGTAATGACACGATTGGTCATTATTTTTGAAATAGGCGTTGCTGTTTTCATATTCTTTCCCTTTAAAATCACTTAAAATTAGCTATCCCATTCAGGAAAAAGAATGACTTTAATCAGTTTAGTGAAATATATTAATACGTCCCAAAATTAAAATTCAGCATTTGTTTGGTTTTAGAATATACCTGAGGAAACTGAGCTTTAAACTCTTGCGGGGTTTCAATAAAAGTTTCAATAAGCACCGCAACAAACTCATACTGATTGGTATACGCATAATTTCGAAAATATTTTGACTCTAACAAATCTTTTCGCAAAGCAGCACTTGCAGTAAGAAGCTCGGTTAACTCTCTAAACGAATCACTGAAAATGGTAGCACTTACATCTCTTTCTTTAATGCTGTTTAAATGAATGGCATGGGCAAATTCGTGTACCCCTAAATTTACATTATCGTTAGAGACGTTAAATCCCTGTAAAAAATCCTGCCAGGAAATAACTAGTGTCTTCAACTGCGGATTAAATTCGCCTTTATGGTATTCCTGATTTGATTGAGAATAAAAGGGTTTGGGGTAAATCAATATTTTATCTATTAACCCAATATAATAATCTCTAAATCCAAAAGTTAACATGACTGCTGTAGCGGAAAGAAGTACTTTCACCTCGTTGTTTACTTCTGCACCTTCGCGGGCAATAAAGGTTTTGTCTTTAATAAATGTGGCTACCCTATGCTCAAAATAGCGTTGATACCTAGGACTTAGGGAGTTGTAAAACTTAAATTTGCTTTTAAGGATGGCCTGTTGCTTTGGGTGCAATTTTTTTAAAACAAAATAAAAATGCACATAAAAGGGTTTTCTTTTCTTTAAGACATATACCAATTCTATCATTTTAAATGAATAATTGAGCATGATAATCAGTAAGACAAAAAGAAAAAGCCCTAAAATTATCTGACTTGCCGTATCTAAAGATTTTATTAATAACGCCGGATACATTGCAATAAAAACGTTCCTTTTTTAATTCCATTGTAAGTATACGTTATTTTGCAGAAATGAAGAATAAAAAAAGGGAAACACACATAATAGTGTATTTCCCTTAAAGTGACCCCTCAGGGATTCAAACCCCGAACCGCTGGAGCCGAAATCCAGTGCTCTATTCAGTTGAGCTAAGGGGCCGTTTTTATGTCAATTTTTCTTTTACAATAGCTGAAATAGTTTTCCCGTCTGCCTGACCTGCAAGTTCTTTACTTACTATTCCCATAACTTTACCCATATCTTTCATGCCTGCAGCTCCTGTATCGGAAATAGCCTTATCTACTGCTCTTTCTATTTCTAGACGACTTAATTGTGCCGGTAAAAACTGACTTATAATTTCTGCTTGTGCCAATTCAGGTTCGGCTAAATCACTTCTATTTTGGGCGGTGTATATGGCTGCACTGTCTTTACGCTGTTTGACGAGTTTAGATAAAATTTTTATCTCTTGTTCTTGTGACAGTGTATCGCTACCTGCTGATTGGGTTTGGGCTAACAATATTTCAGATTTGACAGCTCTTAAGGCTTCCAGTGCCATTTGGTTTTTCTCTTTCATGGCCATTTTCATGGCTGTCATTATCTTTTCTTGTAAACTCATTGGGTACGTTTTCTAAATTTTATGCGAAGATAAAAAGAAAACCCAAAAGGCAATGCACCTTTTGGGTTTAAAAAGAAGCGTAAAACACTAAACTTGACGTAAGGGTTGCTATTAATCTACGTTATCATGCAAAAATGAATTGTTGCTTCTTAGTTGTATATCATCATTGTCATCTACATCCAAACTGGTTCTGGATACAGAAACACCTGAGGATTGGGTTGAATTATCTAAATCTACACCTTGTCTTTTATAGGCCGGTACTTTTTCTATTTCGTCTATTTTTGCATTGTTAAACTTATAGTTAAACTCTTTCATTTTTTTGCGGCGTTCTTCGGCGCGTTCTTTAAGCATTTCAGAAATGGGACTGTTTATTGGATCTATATTTTCAGTTGTTTTTTCTGAATTTGGTTCGTCGGTTGCTTTTTCTTTGACCACCATTTCACTATTTGTTTCTTCTTTCTTTTGGGTTTTGGCATTCAACTGTGACTCTACTTCTATGTAGTTGTCCAAAGCATATCTTACTTCGCCTTCTTCATTGGATTCAGTTACGGTAATTAATTCAATATAGTCATTGACCGGCATTTTTTTTACATCATCTTCCAGATCATGTTTGATTACATCTTCAGGAGTTTCTGTAGTATTATTTTCACTGTTTAAAGGCAGTTCAAAGGTAAGTGTGATTTGTGATTCATCTTCCTCTTCTGTTTCAGGTTGCTGTTCAACTTTAGAAACAGTCGGTGTGATTATAAAATCGTCTGCATCATCTATTTCGCCAAGCACTTCATCATACACTACCGAGAGGTTTCGGATGAGTTCTGTAGTGGGTATGAGCTGTAATTCTTGTTCTTCTTGTTCTTTTTTAGGTGATTTTGCACTTGCCTGCGGTTCTTCTTCGTCTATTTCCAAAGTATGTTTCACTACGGTTTCCTGAGTTTCTTCTTTGAGTTCAACATCGGGTCTTATTATGGCGGGTTCGCGCTCTACGGTATTCAGATCGTGTTCTAAACTTTGATCGTCTTCTAAAGAATGAATTACTTTTTTGGCTTCAGTATTGGTGATATCATCTTGCTGGTCTATGTTAAAACCTGTGGCTATAATGGTTACAGCAATAGACTCTTCCAAAGTTTCATCTTCTCCAACTCCCATAATTATGTTTGCTCCATGTCCGGCTTCGTCTTGAATATGGTCATTTATTTCTCCTATTTCATCAATGGTGATTTCATGAGAGCCAGAAACGATAAGCAGCAACACATTTTTGGCTCCGGTTATTTTATTGTCATTAAGTAAAGGAGAATCCAGCGCTTTTCTTATTGCTTCCTGAGCTCGGTTTTGCCCTGAAGCTGTTGCTGATCCCATAATAGCCGTTCCGCTATTGCTTAGCACTGTTTTTGCATCTCTAAGGTCAATATTTTGAGTGTAGTGATGTGTAATTACTTCAGCAATACCTCTAGCTGCAGTGGAAAGAACTTCATCGGCTTTGGAAAAGCCGGCTTTAAAGCCCAGGTTTCCGTATACTTCTCGTAGTTTATTGTTGTTAATTACTATAAGTGAATCTACAACACCTCGAAGATTTTCAATTCCTTTTTGAGCTTGTTCACAACGCATTTTTCCTTCAAACTGAAAAGGCATGGTTACTATGCCTACAGTAAGAATATCAAGATCTTTGGCCATTTTTGCAATGATAGGTGCGGCTCCGGTTCCGGTGCCACCGCCCATTCCTGCAGTTATGAATACCATTTTGGTATTGGCATCAAGCATCCTTTGAATGTCTTCTACACTTTCTACGGCTGATTGCTCACCAATTTGAGGGTTTGCTCCTGCACCCAATCCTTCGGTTAGGTTTACCCCTAATTGAATTTTATTAGGTACACCGCTGTTTTTTAAGGCTTGAGCATCTGTGTTACAGATTACAAAATCTACGCCTTTTATGCCTTGCTGAAACATGTGGTTTATGGCGTTGCTGCCACCGCCGCCAACTCCAATAACTTTAATGACATTTGATTGGTTTTTAGGCAAATCGAATGTAATGCTTTCGAATTCTTTGTTGCTGCTCATGAATTTCGTTTTATATAGTTAAGTATTTTATGTTATTCTGCGTTGTCAAGAAAATCTTTAACACGCTCTGTTAGTTTATCTAAAAATGATTTACGTTCTTTTATTGCTTTTTTGGGTTGGTCTGCTTCAGTTGCTTGCTCTTGTGCTGCTTCGGCTTGCACTTTTTCAATTTTTCGTTTTTCCTGGCGTTTTAGTCCATCCATTACCAAACCAACTGCCGTAGCATATAAGGGACTTGTTACTTCGTCATCACTATTGCCGGCCAAATGTTCATTTGGAAATCCTATTCGGGTATCCATCCCGGTTATGTATTCCACCAGTTGTTTGAGGTGTTTTAACTGGCTTCCACCACCAGTAAGTACAATTCCGGCTATAAGCTTCTTTTTTTGCTCTTCATGTCCATAGTTTTTTATTTCTAAATATACTTGCTCAATAATTTCCACTACTCGGGCATGAATAATTTTTGAAAGATTTTTTAGCGTAATTTCTTTGGGTTCTCTACCTCTTAATCCCGGAATAGATACAATTTCATTGTCTTTATTTTCTCCCGGCCAAGCCGACCCAAATTTTATTTTTAATAATTCTGCCTGTTTTTCGATTATTGAGCATCCTTCTTTAATATCTTCTGTAATTACGTTTCCACCGAATGGAATTACTGCAGTGTGGCGAATGATACCATCTTTAAACACGGCCAAATCTGTGGTTCCGCCACCTATGTCTATTAAGGCTACACCGGCTTCTTTTTCTTCCTGACTTAATACTGCGTTTGCAGAAGCCAAGGGTTCCAGTGTAATTCCTTCGAGTTCTAAACCTGAACTTTTTACGCAGCGACCAATATTTCTGATGGAAGATACTTGCCCGACAACGACATGGAAATTGGCTTCCAATCGTCCACCATACATCCCTATAGGCTCTTTTATTTCAGCTTGTCCGTCAACTTTATATTCCTGTGGTAATACATGAATAATTTCTTCTCCGGGCAACATAACCAACTTATGTACTTGATTTATGAGTCTGTCAATGTCTTCTTCGTCTATTACCAATTCTGAATTGGGCCTAGTGATGTAATCGCTATGCTGAAGACTTCGAATGTGTTGACCGGCAATACCTACGGTTACATCAGTTATTTTTTCTCCGGATGCAGCTTCAGCTTCTTGCACAGCCAATTGAATAGACTGAATGGTTTGTGTGATGTTGTTTACCACACCACGATGTACACCCAAACTTTTTGAGCGTCCAATGCCTAAAATCTCAAGCTTGCCGTATTCGTTTTTACGACCTACCATAGCCACAATTTTTGTGGTTCCTATATCTAATCCAACTGATATATTTTGCTCCATTGCTTATGTTTTGGTACAAACTACCTGATTATCAAATTTTAAATTTACTCTTGCGTAATTATGAAGTACCTTGTCTTTTAGTCCTTTTTTATAAAATGCTTTTAGGTTGTTTATCTTTTTATCTAATTGTTTTATACTTCCTAATTCAACAATAAAATCATAATTTCTTAACTTTAACCATAGGGTTTCATCTTGATTTTGATGAATTTGAACTACATTTGTTCGTAGAAAATTATCCTTATGTACTTTATCCGCTACCCTAAACACCTGGGTTAATTTGTCTTTTTTTACTTGCCCTGTTACCAAAGGTACTCTTGCTGTATGATTATTTGATAACGGCATATAAAACCCTTGATCATCAATATAGTAGGATTCTTGAGCATGTACTCTGGCAATAGGTTTTTTCTGTTCAATCTCAACTTTTAATGCGCCATCTATATGCAAAAAAACCTGTGCCGATTTAATCATGGAATTAGAATTTAGGGCAGCTTCCAATTTGTTCAAATCTAAAGTTTCTTTAGGCTTATTCGTAACAGCTTGTTGATTTTGTATTAACAATTTACTAACAGTTTCCGCTGTAATAAAAGGTTCACTTTTACCTATAAACACTATCGTTGGTTCAGCTATTTTTCTTTCCGCATTTCGTTTTGCCGAAAAACCGAACATAAACACTGAAAGTGCTAATACCGCTATTAATTTAATATGTGATAGTTTATTTTTCAAGGGTCAATGCTTCTGTTATTTCAGTTACTTGTTCTCCAATATCGCCGGCACCAAGTGTTAACAATACCTGGGCATCACTTTTTAAAATATGAGCTAATAGCTCTTCTTTACTAACCCATTTTTTACTTTTGCTTTTGATTTTTGAAAGTAGCCACTGCGAGGTTACTCCATCAATAGGCAACTCTCTTGCCGGATAAATATCCAACAAGAGTACTTCATGAAAATGGGACAGACTATCCGCAAACCCATCAGCAAAATCTCGGGTTCTACTGTATAAATGCGGTTGAAAAACCACCAGTGTTTTCTTGTCAGGATACAGTTCAAAAACGGCTTGTCTTACCGCGTTTATTTCTTCAGGATGATGCGCATAATCATCTATATATACAAAGTTTTCTGTTTTGATTTTATATGAAAAACGACGTTTAACCCCTTTGAAAGATGCCAAAGCATTGGCGAGCTGCTGGTGAGGGAAACCATATTCTACAGTCATCGCCAAGGCTATTAGTGCATTCGACAAATTGTGTCTACCAGGTAGGTTAAATTTGATATTGTGAACTATCGTTTTTGGTGTTTTTACATCAAAAATATAGGTGTTGTTTTCTACTCTTATGTTTTGTAACGTATAGTCTGAATTGTCTTCAATACCGTAAGTAATGCCTTTTATAGGCAAACCGTTTTTTACAAAAAGTTTACCGTTTTCTTTCACACAGGCTGCAAAGGCTCTAAATGATTCCTGCAGTTTATCTGCTTCGCCATAAATATCTAAATGATCTGCATCCATTGAGGTAATGCATGCCATGTTTGGTGATAGGGCAAGAAATGATCGATCAAATTCATCAGCTTCAACTACGGTAATTTCCGTACCGGTGGAAATAAAATTTGAATTAAAATTTTCACTTACACCACCTAAAAATGCGGTAAAACTGGCCTTACACTCATAAAGCAAATGTGCCAAAATACTTGTGGTGGTAGTTTTACCGTGGGTTCCGGCAACTGCAAAACAAAACGTGTTTTGTGTAATATACCCCAAAACTATTGCTCGCTTCAGTACCGTGTAGGCATTGTTTTGAAAGTAATGTAATTGTTCGTGTTGCTGCAGAACTGCCGGAGTATAAACAACCAGTGTCTGTGTATTATCGAGAAAATTTTCAGGAATGGTCGAAACTTTTTCTGAAAAAGATATGTTTATTCCTATAGACTCTAATTCTTGCGTTTGTTCGTTTTGTGTTTTATCGTAACCAGCTACTTGTTTATTTTGAGCATGAAAATAGCGAGCCAAAGCACTCATGCCTATACCGCCAATGCCTATAAAATAAATTTTGGTATACTGGTTAAAATTCATTTTGTTAATAGTTTTTCTACTTCATCTGCTATGGTTATGGTTGCATTCACCATGGCAAATTTTTTAATGTTCTTACTTAACTGCTCTTGTTTATCTTTAGTAATTATCAATTGTGAAAATTTATTTTCAAAATCTACTTCCAAATCCGTTTCATTTATAACAATGGCTGCATTTTCTTTAGCCAATGCTTCTGCATTTTTGGTTTGATGATCTTCAGCAACATTAGGTGACGGAACGAAAATTACTGGTTTTCCTACAATACAAAGCTCTGATACCGAGCTAGCTCCGGCGCGTGAAATTATTACATCGGCAGCGGCATAGGCTAAATCCATAGTATTGATAAACGGAAATACATGAACGTAATTTATATCGTTATATATTTTATAATTGTTGTAATACAGCTTGCCACATTGCCAGATAACCTGCACGTTTCGCTTTTCAAAAAAATCGAGTTCTTTTTCAATAAATTCATTAATTTTTTTAGCGCCCAAACTTCCTCCAAGCACCAACACAGTATATTTACCTTGCTGTAAATTAAAATGGGTTTTAGCTTGCTGGGTTTTTGAATGAATATCCAATAAATCCTGACGTACAGGATTTCCCGTTTTTATAATTTTTTCGGAAGGAAAGAAGCGTTCCAGATTATCATAAGCCACACAAATTTTATTTACTTTTTTAGCCAAAAGTTTATTGGTAATTCCGGGATACGAGTTTTGCTCCTGAATCAGGCAAGGTATTTTATGTGAAGCCGCCACATACAATAATGGTCCACTGGCAAAACCACCAGTTCCAATAGCTACATTTGGTTTAAACGTTTTTATTATTCTGTAGGCTTTTACTAAACTTACCGCAAGTTTAAGTGGAAACAACAAATTTTTGAAAGTAAACTTGCGTTGAATTCCGGCAATCCACAAGCCTTTTATTTCAAATCCGGCTTGGGGCACTTTTTCCATTTCCATCTTATCTGAAGCACCTACAAACAAGAATTTAGCTTTAGGATAGCGGTTTTTTAACTCATTGGCTATGGCAATTGCCGGATAAATATGTCCGCCTGTTCCGCCACCGGAAAGAATAATTCGATATGTATTGTTTGTTGCCAAAGTTTATTTATAAGGTTTCCGAAAGAATTTCCAATGGATTTTCTTCGGTATTATTTAATTCTTTTAATTCTTCTCTTTTAGCACTAACGCTCAGGATAATTCCAATGGACAAACAAGTCATCCATATACTTGTTCCACCGCTACTTATAAGTGGTAAAGTTTGTCCGGTAACCGGAAATAATTCAACAGCCACAGCCATATTTATCAGTGCTTGAAATACAATAGGCAGCCCAACGGCCAGCACCAGTAATTTGCCGAAAATGGTATCTGATTTTTGGGCAACTATCACGATTCTAAACAGCAGCCACAGGTAGGCAATAATTAAGACAAATCCACCAATTAGGCCATATTCTTCAATAATTATGGCAAAAATAAAATCGGATGAAGATTGTGGCAGAAAGTTTTTTTGAATGCTTTTCCCGGGACCAACACCTTGAACTCCACCGGAAGCAATGGCTATTTTAGCTTTCTCTATTTGATAATCGGCTTCGGTATCTTTTCCGTTGGTGAAGTTTTCAATCCGGTTCATCCAGGTATCTACCCGGTTGGACATGGCTTCCGGAAATGCCTTTGTAATTAATACAAACAACGCCAAGGAGGCAACCCCGGTGGCTACTATTACCAGTAAATATTTTATGGGGTAACCGCCTAAAAAGGATAAAACCATAACCATAGAAAATAGTATGGCAGTAGTGGAAAAATTTGCAGGCAGGATAAGAATCAAAACCAAAAAAACCGGAATCCATAGAGGCAAAATAGTTTCTTTAAATGTTACCTTACTGTCTTTAATTTTTGAAAGGTATCTTGCTACATAAACCAACAAAATTACCGAAGCTAATGTTGAGGTTTGAAAAGACATATTTACAATAGGTATTTGTATCCATCTGCTTGCATTGGCTCCATCTATGGTAGTTCCCTGAAATAAGGTAACAACCAACAAAATTAGTACTACGGGCATCATCACTATGGATAAACCTCTAAAGTATTTATAAGGAATTTTATGCACTCCGTACATGATGGCAAACCCCAAAACCAAATGCATAAAGTGTTTTACAAAAAAAGCGAATGTGTTTCCTGTTCCGCCTAAATAGGCTAAATTACTGGCAGCACTGTATACAGGCAAAAATGAAAATATAGCCAGCAGGGCAACTATGGCCCAGATTAATCGATCTCCTTTTAAGCTTTTAAACAGGTTTTGCATTTTTACAGGCTTCTAACCGCTTCTTTAAATTGACGACCTCTGTCTTCATAATTTTCAAACAAATCAAAACTTGCACATGCCGGTGAAAGCAATACATTGTCTCCGGCTTCGGCAATTTTGTAGGCAATTTTTACGGCTTCACTCATGTACTGTGTTTCTACCATAATATCTACCATACCATTAAAAGCATCTATTATTTTTGAGTTATCAACTCCTAAACAAATAATGGCTTTCACTTTTTCATTTACAAAAGGATAGAGTTCTTTGTAATTGTTTCCTTTATCTTCTCCACCAACTATCCAAATGGTAGGTGCATCCATGCTTTCCAATGCGTAATAGGTTGCATTTACATTAGTTGCCTTAGAATCGTTTATATAGTTCACTTTATTTATTTTAAGCACATGTTCCAAACGGTGCTCTACTGCCTGAAAATTTTCCAAACTCTCGCGTATAGTTTGTTTTCTTATTTTTAAAAGGTGTGCCACGGTAGATGCTGCCATGGCATTTTTAATGTTGTGATTTCCTTCCAGTGCTATACTTTTTGTTGGCATAATGATTTGATTGTTATGTATGTTTATTTTTATGTTTTCTTTTTCCAAATACGCTCCATTTTCTACTTGCTTTCTTAATGAAAAGGGCAATAATGTTGATTGAACAGGATGTTTTTTTAGCCAATTGACAATCACCTCATCATCGGCATCATAAATAAGATAATCACCATCTGTTTGATTCATGGCTATTCTGAATTTAGAGGCTATATAGTTTTCAAATTTGTAATTATAGCGATCTAAATGGTCGGGAGTAATATTAGTTATTACGGCAATTTTTGGCTTAAATGTCCTTATATCGTCCAGCTGAAAACTACTGACTTCAAGCACGTAATATGGATAGTTATGCTCCAGAATTTGTTTTGCAAAACTTTCACCAATATTTCCCGACAACCCTACTTTTAGCTCTTGTTTTAAGATATGGTGTGTTAATGTAGCCGTTGTCGTTTTTCCGTTGCTTCCTGTGATAGCAACTAAGGTTGCCTGTGTATATCCGGAAGCAAATTCAATTTCTGAAACTACAGGAATGTTTAGTCCTTTTATCTTTTGTACCATGTCCACACGGTCAGGAATTCCCGGGCTTTTCATTACCAGATTAGCACTTAGCACTTTAGCCTGAGTATGTTGTTTTTCTTCCCATTCAATGTCATTATGTATAAGAACGTTTTTATATTTTTCTTTTATTACTCCAAAGTCTGAAACAAATACTTCAAAACCTTTTTCCTTAGCCAGCAAGGCTGTGCCAATCCCACTTTCACCTGCTCCAAGAATGACCATCCTTTTCATCCTATCTCAACTTTAATGTTACAATAGACAGAATGGCTAGAAAAACACCTACTATCCAAAATCGGGTAACAATTTTACTTTCGTGATACCCCAATTTTTGATAATGATGATGTAAAGGCGACATTTTAAATATGCGTCTGCCTTCTCCATATTTTCTCTTTGTATATTTAAACCAACTTACTTGCAGCATCACTGAAAGATTCTCTGCAAAGAAAATTCCGCATAAAACCGGAATAAGCAATTCTTTTCTTACGGCTATGGCTATTACTGCGATAATACCTCCAATGGTTAGGCTTCCGGTATCTCCCATAAAAACTTGCGCCGGATAGGTATTGTACCACAAAAACCCAATCAATGCACCCATAAAGGCGGCAATAAAAACCACCATTTCACCGGAGTTTGGAATAAACATGATGTTTAGGTAATCTGAAAAAATCAGGTTTCCTGATACCCAGGCAAAAATAGCAAGTGCAAACACTATAATAGCCGAGCTTCCTGCGGCCAATCCATCGATACCATCGGTTAAATTAGCCCCATTAGATACAGCCGTTACGATAAAAATTACTATAGGAATAAATACCAACCAAGCGTACTTGGCTAAGTCTTCGCTTACCCAGGTAATTAAATTTTGGTAATCAAACTCGTTATTCTTTACAAAAGGAATTGTTGTTTTCAGTGATTTTTCTTCCTGATATTTTTCTTGAATGGTATTTTGAACAACTATCTCCGTTCCTTGAGCAGGGTTGACTTTTTCTTGCTTGATAGTAATATTAGGATGAAAGTAGATTACTACACCTACAATCAACCCTAGTCCTACTTGACCCATAATTTTAAACCTGCCTTTTAAGCCTTCTTTGTCTTTTTTAAAGACTTTAATATAATCGTCTGCAAAACCTACCAGACCCATCCAAATGGTAGTTATAATCAATAGTATTACATAAATATTTTCCAGCTCAGCAAGTAATAACACAGGTATTAACGTACCCAGAATAATAATGATTCCGCCCATGGTTGGCGTTCCCGCTTTTTCTACTTGACCATCCAAGCCTAAATTGCGAATACTTTCGCCTACTTGTTTACGCTGCAAATAATCTATTATACGCCGTCCAAAAATGGTAGAAATTAACAATGAAAAGATCACGGCCAATGCAGCACGAAAGGTGATGTACTGAAACACTCCGGCTCCGGGAAATTGAAACTGTTGATCTAAATATTCAAAAAGATAATATAGCATACTATTTTTGTAACTGTTTTAAAAATTCTTTTGCCAATTTGAAATCATCAAAATCAAATCGTTCTCCCTTAATTTCTTGATAGGTTTCATGTCCTTTTCCAGCTATGAGAATAATATCATGAGGCTGTGCCATTTGACAAGCAGTTTTTATTGCCTGTTTTCTGTCTAACACTGTGATTGTTTTTTTTATATTTTGAGGTTCCACACCTTTTTCAATGTCATTAAGAATTTCCTGAGGATCTTCATTTCTGGGATTGTCGCTGGTAAAAATCACTTTTGTACTTAAGGCTGAAGCGATATGCCCCATTTTTGGGCGTTTGGTTTTATCTCTGTTACCTCCACAGCCAACAACTGTAATTAATTCTTCGTTTTTAGTTCGAATGCTATTTATAGTTTCCAATACGTTTTTTAAAGCATCAGGTGTGTGTGCATAATCTATTATGGCTGTAATCTTTTTTTCGGATATAAGATGCTGAAAGCGACCACTCACGGTTTCCAGCTCACTGCTTAGCGTTAGCACTTCTTGCTGATCAAGTCCCAGTAACTGTGCCGTGGCATAAATGGCCAAAATGTTGTAGGCATTGAAAGTTCCTATAAGTTTTGTCCAGACTTCGACACCATTAATCTTTAGCAGTAATCCTGAAAATTGGTTTTCAATAATTTGAGCCCTGTAATCTGCATAGGATTTAAGTGCATAGGTATATTTTCGAGCACGCGTGTTTTGAAGCATCACCAGCCCGTTTTTATCATCTAAATTCACTAGGGCAAATGCATCTGAAGGCAAGGTGTCGAAAAAGCGTTTTTTTACATCCCGATATTCAGCAAAGGAATGATGGTAATCCAAATGATCATGAGACAGATTGGTAAAAATTCCTCCTTTAAACTTTAGTCCTTCTATTCTATGCTGGTGTATCCCGTGTGAGCTTACTTCCATAAAACAATATTCAACACCTTCAACACTCATGAGTTGTAAGTAACGGTTTAGGGTTAACGAGTCTGGTGTTGTATGTGTGGCCGGGTATTCTTTTACATCAACAAGTACTTTAACGGTAGAGAGTAAGCCCACTTTGTATCCTGCTTTTTTAAATAAATTGTATAGTAGCGTAGCTACCGTAGTCTTTCCGTTAGTTCCTGTTACTCCTACAAGTTTTAGGTTTTCAGAAGGATTTTGATAGAAATTTGAAGCCATAAAGGCTAATGCTTTGTTTGCATTTGACACTTCTACATAGGTGATTTTGTCTTCAAGCTGCTTGGGTAGTTTTTCGCATACAATGGCACAAGCGCCATTTTTAATTGCTTTTTCAATAAAATTGTTCCCATCAAAAACACTTCCTGATATAGCGACAAAAACATCTTTATCAGCTATATTTCGAGAATCGAAACTGATGTTGTTTATATTAATATTCGTATTTCCTACTACTTTATTAATCGTTACCTTGTAGAGTATGTCTTTTAATGCTACCATTAACTTTGCAGTTCAATAACTTGATTAGGTTTTACTTTTTCTCCTTGGGGCAAGGATTGGTTTTTAACTACTCCAACTCCTCTCAGCCTGACTTTTAACCCCATATTTTCCAAGAGTGCCACAGCATCCATAGCCGGCAATCCTACAACATTTGGCATTACCGTTTTGTAAGTGTTTATAGCTGTAAAGTATTTTTCGTAATCACGTTCAATACTTGGATTTTTTATTTCAAGATTTTCTATTTCGTCAATAAGCGGTGTTTCGGTAAATATTTTTTGGGCAATTTTTTTAAATACGGGTCCTGAAACGTCAGCCCCATAATAGCCCACACTTTTATCGGGTTCATGTATTACAACAATGCATGAATACTCCGGATTTTTTGCCGGAAAATACCCTACAAAGGATGAGATGTAATTCAGTTTATCTTTATTGGCATAATCTTTTTGGCAGGTTCCGGTTTTCCCTGCCATTGAAAAGTTTTTTGAATACAAGCGATTTCCTGTTCCATGTTTTTTCTCCACCACATTTTCCAGAAGTTGCTGTACTTTTAATACCGTTTCGGTTGAAGCAATTTTTGGGTTTATGATTTCTTTGTCAAATTTTTCAATACGTTTATCAAAAGCTCTAACTTCTTTTATAAAGCGTGGCTTTACCATTTCTCCATTATTAGCTATTGCATTGTAAAAGGTAAGTGTTTGTAATGGTGTAAGAGAAACTCCGTAGCCGTAAGCCATCCATTGCAAAGCGATACCACTCCATTGTTTTTTGTTTTTAGGGTGTGGAATGATAGGGTTGCCTTCTCCAATTATCGGCAAATCGAGTTTTTGGTGCAAGTTCATGGCATAAAGTCGCTCTACAAATTTTTGAGGATTGTTTCTGTAATGTTTATCTATAGCCTGTACAATTCCTGTGTTGGATGAAACTTCAAAAGCTTTAGCCACAGAAATTTTTCCATATCCACCTTGTTTTGCATCTCTCACATGGTTTCCATAGAAAGTGAGTATTCCGTCTTTTGTATCCACCACATCGCTGGTATCAATAACTTTATCTTCCAAAGCAGCTGTAAGCGCCATTAATTTGAATGTTGAACCGGGTTCATGAGATTCCCAAACGGCATAATTTCGTCGCTCATAATAGTGTCCATCAGGATTTCTTCCCAAATTTGCAATCGCTCTGATTTCACCTGTTTTAACATCCATTACGACTGCACAGCCATGATCTGCTTTATATTTTTCAAGTTGTTCTAACAGTGCATGGTGTGCAATATCCTGGATATTTACATCAATGGTAGAATATACATCGTAGCCGTCTTTAGGCTCTATTTCATTATAGTCTGTTATGGGCTTCCACTGTCCTTTTCCTATTTTTTGTTTTAGTCTGTGCCCATCTACACCTCTTAAGTATTTAACTCCATAGGCTCCGTCAATTCCGGCGCGTACTACATTTCCGTTTTCATCAAAACGTTCGTAACCTATAGAACGCTGTGCTATAGCTCCCATAGGATGTTCTCTTTTAGTGGTTTGTTCTATAATCAAGCCTCCTTTAAAGGCACCAAGATTAAGCATGGGAAAGTTTCGGATTTTGACATAGTCTGCATAGCCTACATTTTTTGCTAACAAAAAATACCTGTTTTTGTTGGCTCTTGCTTTGCGAAGCTGGTTTTGGTAATAGGTCGACGTTTTTCCGGTGAATTTCGCTAAAGAATCACTGAGCGGTTTCAGATAGGTGTTAAACGTCTGGCTTGTAGGTGTGAGTGCGTCAAATCGAATGTCGTATTTTGTTACTGAGGTTGCCAGCAAGCTATTATCTACTGAATAAATATTACCTCTATTTGCAGGAATTACCACATTTTTTATGGTTCGTTTTTCTGCTAAATTTCTATATGTATCTCCATGAACAAACTGAATGCTGCAAATTTTAAACACTACGATTAAGGCGAAGATGAACATGCATCCTGCAATGAAGTACAATCGATTTAATATGTTTTTTTCAGTTACAGCCAATTTTAGTTCAATTTTTAGATTTTACTCTTATTTTTTGTGGTGGCACTTCCGAGGATTTCAATCCTATTTCACTCATTTTTAGCGAAACACTTGACTCCATTTTTAAAGTCATAAGTCGGGAACAACCATCTATATATGCCGATCTTAATTCTTTCACCTCATCGTTGAGTTGGGCTATTTCGTGTACCTTTTTGTCAGCTCTGTGTGAGCTTGCTATCATGATTATAGCCAACCCGGAAAGGAAAAGTATAATTCTCCAGTTTTTAAAAGAATCATCACTTATTAAAAAAGTTCCTTTTAGTATGCTATATAAGGTTCTTTTCATAGTCTTTCTGCAATTCTAAGTTTAGCGCTTCTGGCTCTGCCATTATTTTGTATTTCTTCAGCAGTTGGAACAATTAAATTCCCCACTTTTTTAAAAGGCACTTCAAAATTTCCATAGATATCTCTTTCGGGTTCGCCCTGAAACATGCCATTTCTAATGAAGCGTTTAACGAGTCTGTCTTCTAAAGAGTGATAGGATATTACACTTAATCGACCTCCTTTTTTTAACACTTCTACGGTTTGCAGTAAAAACTCCTTAAGCGCTTCCAGTTCTTGGTTTACTTCTATTCTTATAGCCTGATAAATTTGTGCCAGCACTTTGTTTTCCTTTCTTGGCGGCAAAAACTGCTTTACGGCTTCCCGTAACTGACTGCTGGTTTCTATAGGTTTTGTCTTTCTAATATTCACTATGGTTCTTGCTATAGCCGGTGCTTGCTTAAGTTCGCCGTAGTTATAAAAAACAGAACGCAACTGTTCTTCTTCATAGTCGTTAACAACATGATACGCCGATAATTTATCGTCTTGATTCATTCGCATATCCAATTGTGCATCAAAGCGTGTTGAAAATCCTCTTTCAGCCTCATCAAATTGATAGGAAGACACTCCAAAATCAGCAAGTATACCATCAACTTGTTTATACCCATAAAACCTTAAAAACTGTTTCAGATATCTAAAGTTTTCATTGATAAGCACAAACCGTTCATCTTCAATTTGATTTACAAGAGCGTCTTTGTCCTGATCGAAAGCCACAAGCTTTCCATTTGCTCCCAACCGGTTTAAAATTTCCCGACTATGTCCACCACCTCCAAAAGTTACATCTACATAAACCCCATTTTCAATAATATTCAAACCGTCCACGGCTTCTTTAAGCAATACCGAATTATGATAACTCATCTTCCTCTTCTTTTCCCATTACTTCTTCAGCTAAATCTGCAAAATCCAAGGCCGCATCATCAATAGCTTTTTCGTAATTATTCTTATCCCAAATTTCAAATATGTTAATGGCTGAAGAAACCACAACTTCCTTTTTAATTCCGGCAAATACCGCCAAATCTTTTGGTACAAGTATTCTTCCGGTTGTATCTATTTCAATAATTTTCACTCCGGCCGTAAAACGACGGATAAAATCGTTGTTCTTTTTCTTAAACCTGTTAAGTCTATTCATTCTTTGCATCAATACTTCCCATTGCTCCATAGGATATACTTCCAAACACGATTGGAACACCGCACGCTTAATAACAAAACCTTTACCTAAAGTATTTATAAGCTGCTTCTTTAAAGGTGCCGGAAGCATAATTCGACCCTTTGCATCTGCTTTACATTCATATGTTCCTATAAGAGAATTCAATATGCCTGATTGGTTTTTGTATAGTTAATGTTTCAAATATATTGAAAAATATACCACATTTTACCACATTTTACCACTTTGTTGATAAATTTTCGACAAAGAACACTTTTTAAAGGTCATTAATACGGGAAAAACCTCTTTACTATTTATAATCAAGCAGTTAAAAAGAGGACTATTCTTCTATCCAAATTGTTGATATTTGTTTACAGAAAGTATTTTTTTGTTTTTAAATAATTAGCGTTGAAATACCTATATTTGTTTTCAATCAAGACTGAAAACTAACCTATGGTGCACCGTTTAAAAAAGGAAGCAACGTATAGCTTTATTGAAGTTGGAGAAGGCACTCCAATTATTATTTTACATGGTCTTATGGGAGGCTTAAGTAACTTTGATTCGGTTACTAAACATTTCAGCACAAAAGGATATAAAGTGGTTATTCCCGAGCTACCTATATATACCATGTCTTTATTAAAGACCAATGTTAGAAGTTTTGCAAAATATTTACATGAATTTATTGCTTTTAAAGGCTATGATAATGTAATTCTTTTGGGGAATTCGCTCGGTGGACACATTGGCTTATACCATACCAAACTGTATCCGGAAAAAGTAAAAGCTTTGGTTATAACCGGAAGCTCAGGACTTTACGAAAGTGCTATGGGTAGCGGTTACACCAAGCGAAGCGACTATGAAGTTATTAAGAAAAAAGCCCAAGACGTATTTTACGATCCCGAAGTGGCCACAAAAGAAATAGTAGATGAAGTTTATGCAACGGTTAACGACCGAAACAAACTTATAAAAACACTTGCAATAGCAAAAAGTGCCATAAGACACAATATGGCGAAAGATTTGCCAAAAATGCAAATTCCCACCTGTATTATCTGGGGAAAAAATGACACAGTAACACCGCCGGAAGTGGCTTTGGAATTTAATGCGCTATTACCCGACTCAGATTTGTATTGGATAGACAAATGCGGACATGCAGCTATGATGGAACATCCCGAAGAATTCAACACCATTCTTGAAAGCTGGTTAAAAAAACGAAACATTTAATTTCAGTTTAACATACTATGCAAATTACTTCAGCTGAATTTATAATGAGCAATTCAGACGTTAAAAAATGCCCTTCCAGTGCGCTGCCGGAGTATGCTTTTATAGGAAGAAGTAACGTTGGTAAATCTTCGCTTATAAACATGCTGGTCAACCGTAAAAATCTTGCAAAAACATCAGGAAAACCGGGAAAAACTCAATTGATAAATCATTTTTTGATAAACAAAAACTGGCATTTAGTAGATTTACCGGGATATGGATATGCCAAAGTTTCCAAATCGGCCAAAAAGAAATTTCAAAAGTTTATCACAGACTATTTTAATCATCGTAAAGAACTTGTATCCGGTTTTGTATTAATTGATATCAGGCATGAGCCTCAGACGATAGACTTAGAATTTATGCAATGGCTTGGTGAAAACTTTATTCCTTTTTCAATAATTTTCACAAAAGCCGATAAATTGAAGCCCAAAGCCATTGAACGAAATATTACACATTATCAAAATATACTATTACAAACCTGGGAAGAAGTTCCAAAGTATTTTATTACTTCTTCTAGTAAGAGTCTGGGAAAGGAAGATGTACTTTCGTATATAAACACATTAAATCAGCAATTTTTTTCCCTTAATTCTTAACATCCAATGCATCTCTTAGTGCATTGCCTATTAACATAAATGCCATAACCAGACTCATTATGCAAAGTCCGGGAATAACAGCCAAATAAGGTTTTCCGAGAATAATGTAGTTGTAATGATCTTTAATCATGGCGCCCCAACTTGCCATAGGCGGCTGCGCTCCAATACCTAAAAAACTCAATCCGCTTTCTATTAAAATGGCAGCTGCAAAATTTGCTGCTGCTATAACGATTACAGGTGCCAAAATATTTGGAAGAATATGCTTTGTAATGATTCTGAGGTTACTAAATCCCAATGCCCGAGCTGCTGTTACAAACTGCATTTCTTTAACACTTATCACCTGACCTCTTACCACTCTTGCCACTTCTACCCACATAGTTAACCCAACGGCTATAAAAACCTGCCAAAATCCCTTACCCAAAGCAAGCGTAATAGCTATTACCAATAATAAAGTTGGTATAGACCACGTAACGTTTATTAACCACATGATGAAAGTGTCTGTTGCACCTCCAAAATACCCCGCAATACTTCCTAAAAAAATTCCAATAACAAGCGATATAAAAACCGAAATAAAGCCAATTGAAAACGAAATTCTGGCTCCTACCAACACTCTACTTAGTAAGTCTCTGCCATATTTATCGGTACCTAAAAGAAATGTTTTTTCTTTTATATACGCTTTTTCATTATTTATCAAAAAATCGGCTGAGATGGTTTTTGTTATGCCGTCAAGTCCGTCTGAAGCATATTCTGTATAGGTTAGGGTTTCTTTATCCAGTTGATAAGAAGATATGGGTATTTCTGTATTGGTATTGATTTCCCCGAACATGAATTTTGAAAATGTAGTTTGATTGGATTCTATTGCTGAAGGTATTGTAAGCATGAGCACTTTAAATCCCGGTGGCTTAGAGTGAATAGAAAGATGCATTTGATTTGCATTTTGAGAGCTGTCCGGTGCTAAAACATAAGCAAATAATGAAAGTAAGGCCACAAGTACTATAAAACCCAAACTAAAAACGCCCCAAAAATTCTTTTTAAATTTTTGGAGCGCTATTGCACTCAATGAGTTTGTGTGCTTCATTACAGATTAATCTTTAATTGCGGCCACTTTTTTTATAGTATATGTCATTTTTAGGTCTTCCAGCACGTTTAGCGCTTCTTCCACATAGACATCTTTACTTAAGTTTTCGTGCCAACGAACACGCTTTTCTTTTAGAATGGTATCTTGTTCAAATAAACGTTGTTCGTAGGGTAATGAATTGAAAGTTAAATTTGATGAGTATTCTGATAATTTATCAAAGCGCTGAGCTTCCATTTCATTACGTTCTATTCGCTCTTTGTAGCTTTGGTAGTCTAGCGGAATGGACGTGACATCCATGTTTTTCTTTATCCACTTTGCATTTTCTTCAATCAAAACCAATTGTTCGTTATCGCTCATGCGTTGTTTACTTTTCTTTATGGTATTTTCATAATCAAAGTAACTATCCCAAATGACGTAATCAACGGCATCAATTTTATCCCATGGCAATGGATTTTCCTGGTCTTTTTCTCCAATGTCAATATAACTGTATCGGTCCGGTACAACTACGTCACTCTTTACACCTTCCAGTTGGGTCGAACCGCCGTTAACCCGATAAAATTTTTGGGTAGTAAGCTTTAAAGCCCCTAAATCTCCTTCTGTATTTCCTCTGACTGCCTGGTTTAAATCAAAAACTCTCTGGACAGTACCTTTACCATAGGTTTGCTTACCGCCGATGATAATGGCTCTTTTATAATCCTGCATCGCTGCAGCTAATATTTCTGAAGCCGAAGCCGACAATTCGTTTACCAAAATCACCAATGGTCCATCCCAAACAATAGATTTGTCTTTATCTTTTAAGACATCTTGGGGTTGCCCGGTAGATTTTACTTGAACTATAGGACCATCTTTAATAAATAATCCGGCAATTTCTACAACGGTTTGCAAAGAGCCTCCACCATTATTTCTCAAGTCCAGCACTAGGCCTTCGATGTTTTGTTCTTTGAGTCTTTCAATTTCTATTTTTACATCTGTGGCCGCATTTTTACTAGAATAGTCATTAAAATCGGCATAAAAACTAGGCAGATCTATAATTCCAAAGCGCTTGTTATTTTTGTCTACAATTGATGATTTTGCGTAGGTTTCTTCCAACTCGACAAGATCTCTGGTTATGGTAATGTCTTTAATGGTTCCATCTACTTTTTTGACCGTAAGAATAACCTTGGTGCCTTTTGGACCTTTAATTAATTTTATGGCTTCATCCAATCGCATTCCTACAATGTTTACCGGCTGTTCTTCATCTTCTTGCCTTACCTTGGTAATAATATCTCCCACTTCCAGCTCTTGGCCTCTCCATGCCGGGCCACCTGAAATAAGTTCTACTATTTTAGTATCGTCCATTCGCTTTTGGAGTCTGGCACCAATACCTTCCAATTTTCCCGACATTTGTTGGTCAAAACGGTCTTTTACCTCGGGCGCAAAATACAGTGTGTGTGGATCGTAATTTAAAACTATCGCATTTATATATACTGCAAACCAGTCTTTTCGTATCAAGTCATCTACATCATCAAAGTACATATCTACGGAACGTTTGGTTTCCATGCGAGCTTCTTCTTCTAATTTAGCTAAAGTTTCTGCTGAAGCTGTATCGTCTTGGTTTTCGCTTATTAAATCATAATAGGAACCAATAGTTGCATATTTTAGTTGCTTTCTCCAGCGCTCGCGCATCTCTTTACTGTTTGTCACATAGTCTACATTTTCGTAATCTACATTTATTTCTTCTTCTCTGGAAAAGTCAAAAGGTATAGCCAACACACTTTGATAGAGCAACTTTGATTCTTCTATACGCTGTACCAAGCGCTGATGTGTAAGGTTAAAGAACGAAATATCTGTTTCTTTTAGCTGATCATCAATTTGTGTTTTGTACATTTCAAACTCCTCAATATCAGACTTGTAGAAATAACGTTTTAGTGGGTCTAGGTTTTCCAAATAAGCGGTAAACACTTCTTCTGAAAAAGTATCATCTACCTCTTTGGGGTCAAAGTGCAGTTTTTCCAATACATAAGTAACTATTTGTATAAGTAGTTTATCTTTATCCGGATCACTAAACGTTTTGGTAGTAAAACTACAGGATGCAAAGGCTAATAAAAGCCCCAACAATAAAATATGGTAATTCCTTTTCAACATCTTGGGTAACATTTTTTGTAAGATACTAAATTAAAGAAAAAACTATGCCAATAAAATTAACCGGGATTAATTTTTTGTTAAAGTAGTTAAAATGTTTTTTCGCCGGTAATTGCTTATTTTAGCCTTATGAATTAAGAATTACCAGCAGATGAAGAAAAAACCCCTTATTCTAGTAACCAATGACGACGGTATAACCGCACCGGGAATTAAAGCCCTTATTGCAGCCATGAAACCCTTGGGCGATGTGGTAGTAGTGGCTCCGGACAGTCCACAAAGCGGTGCAGGACATGCCATTACCGTAAACTCTACACTATATATCGAGCGGTTAAATATGGAAGACATAAGTGAAATTTACAGTTGTTCCGGTACACCGACAGATTGTGTAAAAATAGCCATCAAAGAAATTCTTGGTCGAAAACCCGATTTGTGTGTTTCAGGAATTAATCACGGATCAAATTCATCTATAAATGTGATTTACTCCGGTACCATGAGCGCTGCCATTGAAGCCGGTATTGAAGGCATTCCTGCAATTGGCTTCTCTTTGTTAGACTACAGCTGGAATGCCAATTTTAATGCGGCCAAAAAATACGCAACCCTTATCGCTTCTGAAGTTCTTCAAAACAAACTTCAAGAAGGTGTAATTTTGAATGTAAATATCCCTAATGCTGCTGAAAGCGAAGTAAAAGGAATAAAAATTTGCCGGCAAGCCAAAGGGAACTGGATTGAAGAATTTGACAAAAGAGTAAGTCCAATGGGGCGTGATTATTACTGGCTTACCGGAAAATTTACTAATTTAGACAAAGGCGAAGATACCGACGAATGGGCACTGCAAAACAACTATGTTTCTGTCGTTCCTGTGCAGTTCGATTTAACCGCTCATCACTATATTCAAACCCTTAACACCTGGAATTTTAATGATTAAAAAAGAATTATTGATTGGCATTTGTGTAGGTCTTATTGCGAACCTAACCGGACTTATTTTGGCAGCGATTCTACTGGGCAATTCCATGGATTTTATGAACACTTTGGAAGCTGCAAAAGCGAATGACTTTTTAACTAAGCTTATAAGCTTAGGTGCCATTTTAAATCTCGTTGCTTTCTTTGTCTTTATAAAAAAAAAGCAAGACTACAGAGCGAGAGGTGTACTTTTGGTTACGGTATTCATTGCTGTTTTCACTTTTGTATTTAAGTTTATTTAAAAAATGCTATGAAATATTACATTATTGCAGGTGAAGCTTCCGGAGATTTGCATGGTGCAAACTTAATGAAGGCATTGATAAATAAAGACGTTGATGCCGAATTTAAATTTTGGGGCGGCGACTTGATGCAAGATGTAAGCAACAACCTGGTAAAGCACTATAAAGAGCTCGCCTTTATGGGATTTTATGAGGTTGTCATGAATTTACGAACCATTTTTAAAAATATTCAATTCTGTAAAGAAGACATTAAAGCGTTTAATCCGGACACCGTTATTTTCATTGATTATCCGGGTTTTAATTTACGTATTGCCAAATGGGCTAAACAAAACGGCTATAATACACAGTACTATATATCGCCGCAACTTTGGGCATGGAAAGAAAGTAGAATTAAGCAAATCAAAAGGGATATTGACCAAATGTATGTTATTTTGCCTTTTGAAAAAGACTTCTATGAAAAAAAACACCGGTTTCCGGTTCATTTCGTTGGACATCCTCTTATTGATGCCATAGCCCAAAAAGAGCAAGTTGATGAATATAGTTTTAGAGCTGCTAATGAACTCAACGAGAAACCCATAATTGCCCTTTTACCCGGTAGTCGAAAACAGGAAATAAGCAAAATGCTTTCTGTTATGTTGAGTGTGGTAGACCATTTTCCTAAATACCAGTTTGTAATTGCCGGTGCACCAAGTCAGGAGTATGCGTTTTACCAAAAATTCATCAAAAACACCCGAGTAAAATTTATTTCAAACAATACCTACAATTTATTGAGTATAGCGTATGCCGCTTTAGTAACGTCAGGAACGGCTACCTTAGAAACCGCTTTGTTTAAAGTTCCTGAAGTGGTCTGTTACAAAGGAAGCTGGTTGTCATACCAAATCGGGAAACGACTGGTGAAACACATTCGGTACATCTCTTTGGTAAATTTAATACTTGACAAAGAAGCCGTAAAGGAACTTATTCAAGACCAATTCAATCCCAAAAACCTAAAACAAGAACTGTCAAAAATTCTGGATGCTGATAGGCGTAATACACTTTTTTTGGACTATTATGAATTAGAAAAAAAGCTTGGCGGAAAAGGAGCGAGTAATAAAACTGCTGAACTCATCTATAAAAACAGTAAAAAACACAAAAAACTACAGCCTAACTAAAAATGAACACTTCCTATTTTAAAATATTTTCTTTTTCCCTGATTCTCCTGTTATTTGCATATAGCTGTAAATCTTCAAAACGCACTAAAAATACATCTGTAAAAAACGCATCAACTCTATCTACCAACAACCACTCGCCAAGCTCGCATACAGAAGAATCTATTGCCGAACCTATTATTAAAAAAGCCCAAACCTTTGAAGGTGTCAAGTATAAATACGGCGGAATGGACAAAAGAGGAATGGATTGTTCCGGTTTAGTTACTACCGCTTTTAAAACCCAAAACATTATTCTGCCCAGAACAACTTCTGAACTTTCTACCTACGGAAACTGGATAGATTTAAAAGAAATTAAAAAAGGAGATTTGTTGTTTTTTGCCACTCAAAAAAATAGCCGAACCGTAAATCATGTCGGGATTGTTACCAACACAAGATTGGGTGAAGTAGAATTTATTCATTCTACTACGAGTCAAGGTGTCATTACTTCAAAACTCTCTGAAAAATATTGGTATTTTGCTTTTGTTCAGGCAAGACGTATTTTGTAACCTAACATGAAACTGCTTAATTTTAATATCATTAAGCTTACTTTGTGCCTTATTCTCGGCATTGTATTTTCCTATTGCTTTGCTCCAACTCTTGAAAACATCGTTTTTGGGCTTTTGCTGTCTACCGTTGTATTTTGTTCTCTTTACTTCTGGCAACACCGCAAATTTCAACAGCCTGTTTGGTTTGGGGTTTTTACCTTTATTACATTTTTCTTCATTGGAATTTTGGTTCATACTTTAAATACTGAAAAAATATACAGCTCGCATTACACTAACCTTTTAAAAACCAAAACGCCTCAAATCTTGGTATTAAAAATAAAAGAACGTTTAAAACCCGGACTTTATCACGAGAAATATATTGCTGAAGTTTTAAAAATTGATACCGTATCTGCTTCCGGTAAACTGTTACTGAATGTAGCTAAAGATTCTACTGCAACCACCTACCCGGTAGATTATGTTATTTCGGGTAAGCTGGAACTAAACCCAATACAGTCACCTTTAAATCCGCATCAATTTGATTACCGTTTATATTTAGAAAAAGACCATGTCTATCAGCAGGTTTTTGCCGAAAGTAAAGCGCTTCAGGTTATGGGCAAGCACGTTTCAACAATATACGGGATGGCTGACAAGTTGCGACATTTTATCAATGAAAAATTAAAAGCACATCATTTCAGTCCAAGCGAACTGGCCTTAATAAACGCTTTGCTTATGGGTCAACGACAAGAAATAGAAAAAGAAATTTACACCCATTATGTAAATGCCGGAGCTGTACATATACTTGCCATCTCAGGCTTACATATAGGTATTATTCTTTTGCTTTTGAATGCATTTTTCAAGCCATTAACACATCTGAAATACGGCTTTGTTATCCGAACGGTGTTGCTTGTGGTTATTCTATGGTGTTTTGCTTTGGTCGCCGGATTTTCACCTTCAGTAACCCGAGCTGTCACTATGTTTACTATAATTGCCATTGCTATAAACATGAAGCGACCTACCAATATTTACAATACACTGGCTATTTCCATGTTTATCATTCTGTTGTTTAAGCCTATGTTTTTATTTGAGGTTGGTTTTCAGTTGAGTTATATGGCTGTTTTAGGTATTGTTTCTGTTCAACCTGTACTTTATCGAATGCTTCCCAAACCCAGGTGGAAACTTTTTGATATTCCTTGGAAGGTTTTTACAGTAACTGTAGCTGCACAGTTTGGCATATTACCAATAAGTTTGTTTTACTTCCACCAGTTTCCGGGATTGTTTTTTTTGACGAACCTCATTATTATTCCCTTTCTAGGAATCATTTTGGGGTTGGGCATATTAATCCTTATAATGGCTGCTTTTAACATTCTGCCATATTTTCTTTCTTCGTTGTACGGCGAGATTTTAAGCGGCATGAGTCGTTTTGTGTCGTGGGTTGCGGCAAAAGAAGCTTTTTTACTTGAAAATATAGCCTTTGGTTCAACCGAACTTGTCGTGTTTTATTTTCTTATCTTTTCGATAGTTTTATTCGTTACAAAACCCAATCCTCAAAAGTTTATTACGGTACTTGTAGCGATTGTTGCGGTACAATTAAGCAGTCTTTACAGAATGCATAGTTCAAACACTTCTTCTCTTATTGTATTTCATAAAAGCCGGCATAGCGTGTTGGGTATTAAAGAAAAAAACCGCTTAAAAGTATACCATACCTTACCTTCATTGGAAAATGAGATGTTTATCAAAAATTTCCGTACAGGTGAGTTTATTAAACACTTTGAAGAAGATAGTATGTATTCTGCTTTTCACTTTAAAAACACCCATATTCTTGTGGTAGACAGCTTAGGAGTTTACCCTAAAAAAACGTTTATTCCGGATTATGTTTTGTTAAGAAATTCGCCTAAAATTAACCTAAACCGTTTAATCGATTCTATACATCCGAAGCAAATAATTGCAGACGGAAGCAACTACAAAAGCTATGTAAACCGATGGAAAGCTACCTGCAAAAAAAGAAAACTCCCTTTTCATAATACGAATGAAAAAGGAGCTTTTGTTATAAAATAAGGCTATACTTAATTTGTAAACTGCGGGGTAAAAGCCTTGTAGTAATCGTTAAATTTTTGCTGCGTATCCATTGCTTTATGATCGTCATTCTTAAACATTTTAAGATACAACTCCAGCTGTTGTGGCTGTTTATAGCCAACTATGGGTGCTATTTTGTTTCCTTGTTCATCCAGGAAAACAATGGTAGGATAAGCACTTACTTCTAAATGTCTTGTTAGCTGGTGTACGGCATTACGCCTTTTAGCCAGTTCCGGTTTGTATCCGGGATTGGAAAAAGTGTTTCCATTATACGATACCACATCATTACCTTCGGCATTAAACTTTACGGCATAGTAATTCTTATTTACATATGCTACCACATCTTTATTCTGAAAAGTATTTTTATCCAGCATTTTACAAGGTCCACACCAGTTGGTGTACACATCCATCATAATTTTTTTTGGATTTTTCTTTTGAAGCGCCACAGCTTCTTCAAGAGTTACCCAATTAATTTCCTGGGCAGTAACTTGAAGTAGTGTAGCAAAGGATAGTAGAAATAGGAAAAATGTTTTTTTCATAAGTATTGTTTTTCTAATCTTGAATATTTTTTATCTGCTTTCATCTTAGTTGCAAAAGCTATGCCTAACTTACAAAAAATGCTCCAAGAAAGGAGCATTTCGCAGTTATTTTAACTATTTTTTCGATTATCGTACACCGTGCATCAGTTTTTTAATCACCGGATACACCAATACAGACAATACAGAAAGTGCAAGCGAAACTGCCGTTAATATCCAGAAAAAGTAACTTATTCCTTTTTCTTGGGCAATAGCTTCTGAGGATTCGGCAAACATGCCTGCCATTTTCATTCCAATCGCAATGGCCAAGTACCATATTCCAAACATAGTGGCTATCATTCGTGCCGGCACCAATTTACTAACGTAAGACAATCCTACCGGAGAAATACACAACTCGCCCATGGTATGAAACAGATATACCAATATCAACCAAATCATGCTCACGGAGGCTGTTTTAGCGCCGGGTTCAATGCCACCGGCTCCAAAAGCTACACAGGCCATTCCCAAGCCCAGAAGGCCCATACCTATAGCCCATTTCATATTTGCATTGGGGTTATACTTACTTTCCCACCATTTGGAAAATAATGGTGCAAGCGTAATAATAAACAGCGAGTTCAGTACCGAAAACCAAGAAGCAGGAACTTCAGTTTGGTCCTTTTCAAACTCAGCCCAAAGCATCCATATTGCAATACCCCAAACGATTAAAAAACTTAAGGATAAGAAAATATTAGACAGTGCATATTTGGCAAAAGTTTTCTTAAATAGCATAACCAACACCCAGGTAATTACCCCAAGTGGGACAATGGTCATTAATGAATTTACAATCTTAAATGTAAGTCCGGCATTACCCGCTAATGTTCGTTGTGTATAGTCTCTGGCAAATACGGTTAACGAACTGGGTGACTGTTCAAAAATGGCCCAGAAAAACATGGTGACAAAGGCAAAGAAAATAATGGCCAACATTTTTTCTCTTGTGGTTTTTACATATTTAGGTATGCGGATAACCAACAATAAAATAAAGAGTGCTAATGCCAATAAAATAATAACATTTGGACCGGATAGTCCAAACAGGCTAAAATCAAATAAATTCATACGGCCTTCAGAAATTTTTGAAACCGGATCGTTTAAAATCCAGGCTAATCCTAAAGCGGAAGAAACTACAATAAGCAATCGTTGAAACAAGGTAAACGGGTTTCTGTTTTCTTCGGAATCTGCAGGATGAGGTGTGGGGTCTACCACAACATCTATAATACCTTCATTTTTGTTTTTAGGCTTTAAGGCAATCCCACCAAAAATACCTTGGGCAAACCAAAACTGAAGTAGTCCAAAAAGCATAAAAATACCGGCAACGCCAAAGCCCCAAGACCATCCAATTTTTTCGCCTAAATACCCACAAAGTAAAATCCCTAAAAAAGCTCCGGCATTAACACCCATATAAAAAATAGTATAGGCGCCGTCTTTCTTTTCGGGTTTTTCTTTATACATTTCAGATATTATGGAAGTCATATTAGGCTTAAAGAATCCACTGCCGAAAACCAAAAGCGTAAGTCCTGCATAAATAAAGAAAGGCGTTTCTAAAGCCATACAAGCATGTCCTAAGGTCATCAACAAGGCACCCACCACTACGGCTTTTCTAATGCCTATTATATTGTCGGCAAAATAACCTCCGAGCATGGTTGAGAGGTATACTAACGAGGTGTAGGTTCCAAAAATAGCAAAAGCCCATTCCCTTGGCCAACCCCAACCTTCATCCAGCAACGATGCGGTAAAAAATAAAACCAAAAGCGCTCGCATACCATAGTATGAAAAACGCTCCCACATTTCGGTAAAAAACAACACAAAAAGTCCTGCCGGGTGCCCTAGCACTTTATCTTTAAATAGATTTTCAATGTCTGTATTCATAGTTTATATAGTTAGTTTATTTTTCTCATATTAAGTTAGTGTACATTACCCATCAGTTTTTTTAGAAAAGGGGCCAACAGCAAGGTAATTAAAGCCGCTCCACCGGCATACAGAGCAATTAAATGAAATCCATCAGTATATATGCCTAAAGAATCAAAACCTCCAACCTCTTGATCTGTACTTTCTACGGACAGTTTTTTCCCTATAAACCCTACTATTTGAAAGGCGAATGCCGAAGATAAAAACCAAACTCCCATAACAAAGGCTACAATACGTTTGGGCGATAAATCTGTAATTTTTGATAATCCAACCGGAGACATAAACAACTCACCGACCGACAGAATGAAGTACATTATCATCAAAAACGAAAAGGGCACTCTACCGGTTTCATCTGCACTTTCACCACTGATTGCCAAGACATAAAAACTCACTGCGGCCAAAGCCAATCCCATAGCAAACTTATAAGGCGTTCTGGGATTGATTCTTTTTTTAGAAAGGTATTGCCACAACAACGAAACGGGTATTGCCAGTATAATAATATACATGGCGTTTATGGAGTTGGTTTGTGCTGCATCAATATAGGTTAAGTTTACATTTCTGTCTGCAAACAAGGTAATCACACTTCCCGATAATTCGTGAAACCCCCAAAAAATGGTCATAAAAACCGTTATAAATATAGCTACTATAAGCTTTTTTCTTTCATCAGGTGTGACATTTATCAGTATGTAAATTAAATAGGCTAAAACCGCAATTCCAATACCTTTAAAAATAACATTAACAATATTCTGATCTCCATAAACAGGCTTGTATGAAGCTAAAAGAAAGGCAATTACCGGTACGGAAATAAACGCTAAAATCGTTACTAATTGACTGTTTTTGATACCCAGCACCAGTTTATTATAAGTCAAACTGTTTGTCGGCAACCCGTTACTTCCAAAGACATTTTTCTTTATTCCACTCCAAAAGAATGCCAGACCCAGCAACATCCCAAAGCCCGCCAAGGCAAAGCCATAATGCCAGCCATATTCACGCCCAAGCCAACCACATAAGAGTGGCGAAATAAAAGCGCCTATATTGATTCCCATATAAAAAATGGTAAATCCGGAGTCTTTTCTGGGATCACCATCCTTATACAAAGATCCTACAAAAGTGGAAATATTGGGTTTAAAAAATCCGTTACCTACCACAATAAATGCCAAAGCCAAATAAAAGGCAATATCATTTTCTATGGCCAGTACAAAATGCCCCAGCGCCATCAATATCCCACCTAAAAAGATGGAGTGTCGCATACCCAAAATACTGTCAGAAACCTTACCGCCTACCACAGTAGAAGCATATACCAAAGACCCGTAGGACGCATACACGGCTGCCGCTGCATAATCTCTGTTGGATAATGCGGCAAAAACCACATCTACCATGTACAGTGTAAGCAAGGCGCGCATTCCATAAAAAGAGAATCGTTCCCACAGCTCGGCAAAAAACAAGTAAAACAATCCTTTGGGATGTCCTAATAATTGGGGTTCTTCCTGATAATGATCGAGTTGGTCAGCCATAGTTTTTTAATTCGTTAGTGATTATTGTAATTTACTTTTTGTGCTTTTACACTGTTGTTTTGTGTGTGTATAAAGAAAGTATGTATTTCAGAAGAAAGGTAACCTTTTACAACAGGTATAAAAACAACAAGCAGGCTATTAAAAAGTCTCACGTCGTGGTATTTAGGTTTAAATGGTTACTAGGTACTTGTTAAAAGTTTTCAAGTTTACTAAAAAATATGCAAAAAACCGTATTTATGACCGTTAAATAAACAATATAAAGTGATCCCTTTACATTTTAGTCTCAAGAATAGTATCTTTGCGCTTTAAACCTTTTTACTCCATGGGAAAACCAATTGCCGGATTTTCAAAACTCTCTAAGTCAAAAAAAATTGACTGGCTGGTATCTACCTATTTTGCCAACAACGACGATGCTGCTTCTATATTAAAACAGTACTGGAATACCAATGAAAAACTTCAGCAGCTTCACGATGAGTTTATCGAAAATACCATTACCAATTACTACCTACCTTTAGGTGTAGCTCCCAATTTTTTAATTAATGGCAAACTACACACTATTCCTATGGCTATTGAGGAAAGTTCTGTAGTAGCAGCAGCCAGTAAAGCGGCTAAATTTTGGATGGACAGAGGCGGATTTAAAACCACGGTATTGGGCACCACAAAAATAGGTCAGGTACATTTTCTTTATACAGGCGATTTTCAAAAATTACAACACTTTTTCACTACCGTAAAACCCAAGCTTATAGAAGACTGCAAACCCTTAACCCAAAGTATGGAGCAACGTGGCGGCGGTATAAAAGACATTGTTTTAACAGCTAAAACTTCAGCCATTGCCCATTACTATCAATTGCATGCCACCTTTGATACCCAGGATGCCATGGGTGCCAATTTTATCAATTCCTGTCTGGAACAGTTTGCTCAAACCTTTTATGAAGAAGCACAGGTTTACAGCGGGTTTTCTGCTGAAGAAAAAAACATACAAATTGTCATGAGCATTTTGTCAAATTATGTTCCTGAATGTCTGGTAAGAGCTGAAGTAAGTTGTGCCGTTGACGCGCTGGAAGATGACTCCATTCCGGACGCCAACACTTTTGCGCAAAAGTTTGTGCAGGCGGTTCAGATTGCCGAAGCCGAGCCTTACCGTGCCGTAACCCATAATAAGGGCATTATGAATGGTATAGATGCGGTCGTGCTGGCTACCGGAAACGATTTTAGGGCCGTTGAAGCCGGCGTTCATGCCTATGCTGCAAAAGACGGAAAATACACCAGCCTATCACATGCTTCTGTAGCAAACGGTATTTTTAAATTCTGGATGGAAATCCCTTTGGCTCTCGGTACGGTTGGCGGTTTAACCCGCTTGCACCCATTGGTGAAATTATCCCTCGAAATGCTTCATCACCCAACAGCAAAAGATTTAATGCAAATTGTTGCTGCCGCAGGATTGGCTCAAAATTTTGCTGCCATTCGTTCGCTCATTACCACCGGTATACAACAAGGACACATGAAAATGCACCTGCTGAATATTTTAAACCAGTTGGAAGCATCACCCGAAGAAAAAGTAGTTCTGGCCGAACATTTTAAAACCCATCACGTTAACCATTCCAGTGTTTTACAAGCCTTAAAAGACCTTCGATCTTTAAAAAACGAATAACCCTTGACTACGCACTACAGCAACGGAAAACTACTTTTAACTGCAGAATATTTAGTTCTGAATGGCGCTTTAGCCTTAGCGGTTCCTACCGTATACGGGCAATCCTTATCAGTGAAAAAAGGCCGTTTGGAAAACCTGCATTGGAAAAGTGTTGACGCTAAAGGTGAACCATGGTTTTCAGCTGTGTTTTCTGTGGTTGATGCCCGCATAAAAGTACTGGAACATACTTCTTCAGAAATTGCAAACCGTTTGCAGCTTATCCTGAATGCTGCCAAAAATTTAAATCCTTCTTTTTTATCTGTTTTTGCGCTGGAAGTTACTTCTTTCTTGTCTTTCCCAACCGATTGGGGTTTAGGCTCTTCATCCACGTTAATCAACAATATCGCTGCCTGGGCTGAGGTTGACGCTTATGCGCTTCTTGAAGCTAGTTTTGGTGGTAGTGGCTATGATATAGCTTGTGCCAAAAACAATACTCCAATAACCTACCAACTTTCAGGCATATCAGGAAAAGAACGTATTGTAATGCCGGTAGATTTTAATCCTCCATTTAAAGATTGCCTGTATTTTGTTTATTTAAACAAAAAACAAAACTCTCAAAAAGAAGTGCGCGTATTTACCGCAAAGAAAATAGGACCTGAATGGATTGCAAAAGTATCTGAACTTACCCAAAAAATTATATTGTGTAAATCTCTAGTTGAATTTCAAGACCTTATTGAACTACATGAGGCGTTACTTGCCGAGGTACTTGACCAAAAACCCGTAAAAAAGGTTTTATTTCCGGACTTTAACGGCAGTATAAAGAGTTTAGGTGCCTGGGGCGGCGATTTTATACTGGCAGCATCTTCGGAAAATCCTGTAACTTATTTTAAATCCAAAGGGTTTGAAACGGTAATTTCATATACCGATATGGTAAAAAGCTAAAAAAGGTTTTCCAATTTCTCAGAAAACCTTTTTAATGATATACTTTAAATATAGTATTCTACTGTACTGTTTTGGCTCTGTTGTCTTCTATTTCAGCGACTTTTTCCAGTGCTTGATATAGTTTAGCGCTAACACTTCCGGAGCGCTCTTGCTGGATTTGATTCGCAAAAGACTGGTAATTGTCCATCTCTGTTGCGTTTTCAATTCGGGTAACCTCAACCATGTATACGCCTTTTTCTCCGGTTAATAAGGGTGATGTTTCGCCTTCGTTTAACGCAAAAGCTGCACCAACCACAAACGGCTCATTTCCGGCGCCCGATATGGTAGGGCTATCCATGGTAACCGAGGTAGCTGTTCTAACGGATACATTTTCGGATGCGGCAACATCTTCAAGTGTTTTTGCGGTAATTCTGTCTTTTATCAGCTGGGCTTTCTTTTCTTTGCGAAGAATTGTGGTTACAGGCACCGAGGCTTCTTGCACACTCATTAAACCTTCTTTGTTTTTTGCGCTAAGTTGAACGATTACATAGCCTGTAGTGCCTATATCAAATCTTTTGATGTCGCCTACTTCTGTATCATCATTAAAGGCCCATTGTACAATTTGACGCTGACTTCCTATGCCCGGAATATTTTCGTCGAGTGCTTTTATTTGGTTTACAGGTCTTACGGTATACTTTCCTTCATCGGCTACTTCTTGAAAATCTTTTGAAGCTACAGCTAGTTCAAAGTTTGAAGCGTTTCTAAACACTGTATCTTCGGTTTCTTCCGAAGGTTGAATGTTTCTTACGATGCTGGCTAATTTTACCGCTTTGGCTTCTGCTTTTTTGTCATCTATTCTTATGATGTGGTATCCAAACTGTGTTTCCACAACATCTACACTTCCTTTAGGATTAAAAAAGATAAAATCGGCATAATCCGGATCGAAGGCATTGGGATTAAAGGTGCTTACACGGGTCCATCCTACTTCTCCGTTGTTGGCTTTCGAGCCGTCGGTATTGATTTCTGATGCTACCTGATTAAACTTTTCGGTGTTGTTTTTCACCAAAGGCAAAAGGCTGTCTACGTAAGCTTTGGCTTGTTCTTTGGTTTTGGTGGTTTCGGCGGTTGCCGCTCTGCTTCCTATAAACGGAACAATAATATGGCTGGATTTTACAGAGTCGGCCAATTGTTCTACGGCTATTACTTTGGTAAGCTTAAATGTTTTTTCTTCTTTGTACGGACCATATACTTCACCCACATTCAGGTTAAAAATACTATCGGCTACGGCTTCCGGAAGTGCTGATTTGTAAATAAAACGGTCTTCAAATTTTACGTCTGAATTAGTGTTTACGAAATTTTTGTTGTCCGTGATTTCAGTAAATCCTTTAAGGGTATCGTTTTTCTTGGTTACTTCGTTGTATACTACTCTATCGTTCAAAAGGTTTTCTAAACCGGATTTAATTTCTTCTTCATCCTCAGGCGAAGCTTCATTTTTAAATTGAACGTAGTTTATGTTTCTGGATTCTTCTACCTGATACTGTTTGCTGTTCTTTTTAATATAGGCTTCTATTTCAGATTTAGATACTTTTACCGTACTGTCAGCAATAGAGGTAAAAGGGATTTGTACATATTTTAAGTCTCGTTTTTCAGATTCCAGAAGATAGGCTGTTTTACCGTCAAATTGAGTGGCAAAAGCACCGGCTCTTACCAGATTAAAATAATCTTGTTGCAAGGCTGATACCGAAATTCTTTGTTCGTAGTCTTTCCAGGTGGCATAATCGATGGGTTGCCCGTTTAAGAATCCGAATTCGGGGCTGATTTCTTTAAGGTTAGCTATAAACTCATTTAGTTTGTTTTCGTCAAACATGCCGTCTTCATTTTGAAATTCGGGCATGGTATTTAATGCCGCTTTAAGAATTTCTCTCATGTGGTCTCTTTCTACGGAAAGGCCTAAATGATTGTATTGGGTTTCGTAAATAGCTTGACTCAGTTCTTGTCTGTAGATATTATTCATTACCTGTGTAGCAGAAGTATTTGGCTGATTGCGTTGTGCCATTTCCACCTTTCTCATGAAGTCTTCACGCAGGATGTCTTTGCCATTTATGGTAGCTACCACATTTTGAGATTTAGAAGAAAACGCGTTATTGTTTCTGAACAAATCGGCTAAAACAAAAGAAAATAATGCTAAAGCAATAACAATTATTAAAACCAGTGAACGTTGTCTTATTTTATTTAAAACTGCCATTTGTGTATAAGATTTTATAAAATATAAGTGCGCGAAAATACCATTTTCTTAGAAATAATAAAAGAAGTTATCCTTTAAATTCAACAATGGGACAATAATTAGTCTTTTTCCAGAATTTTAAGCTCTACAAGGTCTATTTTGGTGTCGGAAACTTCTAAAATGGTAAATTGCAAATTATCTATTTGAACTATTTTATTGGGTTCCGGAATTTCTTTAATGTGTGATACAATCAATCCGCCAAGGGTTTCGTAGTTTTCACTTTCAGGAAGGTTGAGTTTTAGATTTTGATTTATATAGTCTACTTCCAGTCGTGCTGAAAGCTTGAAGTGGTTTTCGGCTATTTTTTTTTCAATTAAGTCGTCTGAATCGTGTTCGTCTTCAATTTCTCCAAAGAGTTCTTCCACAATATCTTCCACGGTTAAAATACCTGATGTGCCGCCGTATTCGTCTAAAACTACAGCTATGCTTCTTCTTTTTTTAATGAGTACATTGAGCGTATCTTTAATAAGCATTGTTTCAGGCACAAATTCTACCGGTTTTAAAATGCTCTTGATGGTTTTGGGTTTGACAAACAAATCGAAAGAGTGAACATAGCCCAAAATATCGTCTATGGTATCTTTATAGACCAAAATTTTTGAATATCCGGTATTGGTAAACAAAAGGCTTATGTTTTTGATGGTTTCACTGAGCTCTACAGCTTCTATTTCGGTTCGCGGCACCATAATTTCGCGTGCTTTTACCTCGGAGAACTCAAGAGCGTTTTGAAAAATCTGAATTTCGGTATCCAAATCTTTGTCTTCTTCAACAGATTTCATTTGTTCAATGATGTAGTTTCCCAGTTCTACTTTGGTAAAAGCATACTGTATTTGGTTACCTTCAGTTTTAAACAACACTTTCAAGACCAAATTTGAAATCCAGATAATTCCACCCGAGAGCCCGGAAAACAGCCCATAAAACAAATAGGCCGGCAGCGCCAGAATTTTCAGTAAGGAATTGGCATAAATTTGAAAGAAAATCCTGGGTAAAAATTTAGCTGTAATCAATATTATCAATGCGGCTATTACGGTTTGTATCAATATGCCGGCTTCGGTAATAAGGTAGTTTGCCCAGGTGTTTCTTAATGCCAGTGATTCAAAACCCGAAACGAGTACCTCGCTCATTTTAAATCCATAAATCACTAGTGCCATACTGTTTCCAATGAGCATAGCGGTTATAAATTTTGAGGGTTTAGCGGTAAGTTTGCTTAGAATTCTGGCCAGGAAACCGTCCTGTTGTTTTTCTATTTCAATATGAATTTTATTGGAAGTGGCGTAGGCAATTTCCATTCCGGTAAAAAAAGCTGAAAGCAAAAGCATTAAAACAATAATAACAATGTCCCAGCTCATGGCTACTTGTCCTTGTTCTTTTCAAAACGTTTGTTGAATTTCTTTTTAAAGAAAAACATAAACAATGCCAATACGGCAAACAACAAGGAGATGTAACGTCTGGTGCCACCTTCACTCCATCGGGTAACGGTATCGTATAAAAAAAGCAGGGCAAACAGCAAGTAGGCGTACTGAAAAAACTTAAAAACTTTCATTTAAGTGGTCTATATAGATTATTTGGATGTAAAGATACTAAAAAAGATGGCTATTCGTCTAAAGTAATTATTCCGTCAATCTCCAGTACTTCTGCCCGGGTAAAATCGCTGTTTGAGTCGAAGCCTTTACCGTTAATCAGGTCGCGCTTACTCTTGAAGGTTACGGGTTTATTGGTAAAAAGCCATTCTTTATTTTGGTCGTAGTAGAGTTGTTGTGCAAACAAGGTATCTTGTTTTGTGGTAGTGAGTACTACATTGCCCTGCATATCTATCAGGTTGGTTTTATTATACACTATGGCGTAATCTGCCTGTACGGTGCTTTTTTGGTTGTTTTCATCAAAAACGTCCAGCAAGGCTCCTTCAGGGAACTCAAAATAGGCAAATTCTCTATTGGAAAAGTCGAGCATTTTCGGGCTGGTAAGCTGAGCCTTTAGTTTGCCGGAATCGGTATATTTCAGGTTAAAAGTGTCTGCTATTCCAATGGGTTCATTTTCAGAAAGTCCTATTTTTTTTACTTCGGAGAAATTGTTTTTACACGTAAAAAGCACCAAGACGGCAATTCCCATCATGGTGCTTTTGGTATAATTTATCAGGGTGTTCATTAGAGTTTTGGAACGGTTACACTTCCGTTAATCCAGCAGCCTATATTGATTTGTTTCCCGGCCATATCCGAGTTAAAAATATCTGATTTGCTGGGTGCTTTGGCTCTGTAGCTTTCGGCAGATTGTGCGGCGGCGCTTTTAAGCGTCGGGTCTATTCGGCCTGCTTTTTCGGCTTCGGCGGCAGCGAGCCAATACACAGCACGTTTATTAAAGTTTGAATCGCCACACGAATTGGCACTACTGGCGTACATGGCTGCTATTGCCAAATAAGGTCTACCGTTTGAAGGGTTTAACTTGAGTGCATCTCTGTAATAGTTTCGAGCTTCAGAATAGCGGTTTTTGCTTTTAAGAATTTGCCCTATTCTTTCTGCCAGTTTTCCTTGTTTGTAAGGGTCTGTTTGCAGGTCGAAGGATTGTCTGAAATAGCCTAAGGCTTCGTTGGTTTTCCCTTGTTTCAACAAAAGACCGGCCACGTAGTACTTGGTGTCTGCTGAAGGCGCTGTTTCGTCATAGGCTTTTACCAGTTTTATGTATAACGGGGCGTCTGTACATTCTTTACTGGCCATACGGCTTACGGCACGTCTCAACCATATATCGTTGGTTTTGTTTTCTTCAAAACCTTTATTGTAAAGCGGTATCAGGGTTTCGCAGTTGGCTCGTTCACCTAATTTTGAATTCACACTGCCTGTAACCTTATCATAAGCTTCTAGGGTTTGCTCGTAAAACCTTTTGTATTTTTGTTCTTTGCTACTTAGCTTTTGTCCGTCTTCTTCTTTAGCAATAAGTTTGTTTAACTGCTCTGAAGCGTGCTGTATTTCTTCTTCAATTTTTTCAATTACATCGTCGTATTTATTGAAAAGGTCTTGAGCGGGTTTTTTTCCGGCATCAAACAAGTCAACCATTAGCGAGAAATAGGTATACAAGCCTGACGGACTTTTAAAATCGTCTCTGGCGTTTTTAAATGTGTTGTCGTAGCCATCGTAGAGTTGTTCATCACTTAATTTCAGTTCCGATTTGTATTTGTATCGGGTTTGAATGACTTCAACCATTATTTTTCCTTTGCTGTATTTTGAAGGAAAGTGCACTGCAGACTCTTCAAGTAGCTTGATCAGGTCTTTGATATGGTTAACCTGCTCGGTACCTGTTGAGTTTTTGATTTTATGCTCCAGTATTTTTTCGCCGTCAACAATAGTAGCTCTGTTAAAGGAAGGACAAGTTGTTCTTACATACATCCAGGGTTCATAAGCGGCGTCAAAGTTTTCGGCTTTAACATACTCGTGAAAAATGGATAACTTTGTCATGCACTCTTCATTTTGAGCCTGGCCAAGCATGGGTATGGTGCTTAAAAGTGCCAGTACTAATCCCGCAAAAGTAATTTTCGTTTTCATGATTTTAATTTTATATATAGGCTTTAATTGTATTTTCTTTTTTCAAACCATCTTTGGTTTAGTGACAAGCTAATGTTTATATTAAAAAAATTCTCTTGTATTAAATTGCTTTTGGTTGTTCCTCTTTTTCCAAGTTCAAAGCCCAGGTTTGCATTAGAGAATAAACCGCCAACCGGTAAACCTAAACCAAAAGACATGCCAAACTCTCTGATGGGTTGTTCATTCACCACCAAACCGGTATTTTCGAAGCGTAGTCCCGCTCTATAAACCATTCTTTTCCAGTAGCTTGTAAAAGAGTTGTAATCGGGGATGTAAAATCCGCCAAGAGCAAAGGTTGATCCGTTTTCGTAGGTAGTGTTTACGGCGCTGTACAGTTCGTTGTTAAAATTACTTGTTTGTATTGTGGTGTACTCTATGCCGGCAAACCATTTTTGAGGTTGACCTATACCGGTTCCTATACTAAATTTAGATGGCAAGGTTAGGGTTGTTTTTTTTAAGCCGGCAGCCTCTAAATCCACATCTATGGTGTTGACTACATTTTCAAATCCGTCGGTACTAAGGGCTATGGTGGCCAGTTGCCTCTGGTTGTTTGAAGAAAGGTTGCTTTCCAGGCCGTAGGTTAACCCTGAAATCATTTCCAGTTTTTCTGAAAGCATGGTTTTGTATGACAAGCCAAAGTTGAAATTGAGTCCGCTTAAATCGGAGCGGTTGCTTTCGCGCGTTTGAAACTGTACCAGCTCGCCTTCCTGGTTATAGAGGAGTTCGATGGTTGAATTTTGGATGTTTCCGAAGTTGTAATTGGCATCAACCCCTATGCTTAAGCCTTTAGTTAAGAGATACCCTACAGAGAAATACACTTTGTTGAGTCCGCCTTCACCTCTGAATCGGTGGGTTAACTTGTTATCTTGATTAAAGTTTTCCAGCTTGTAGCCTACAGAGGTATAGGGCAGCAACCCTATACCGAAACCCAGTTTCCCTACCGGAATAGCCAGGGCAATATAATCAAAGGTAGTGGTAGTTGTTCCGGCTTTTTCGGTATTGCTTTTCAGGGTGATGTCTGAATGACTTCCCCCAACACTAAATATGACCGGTCGGCTTTCGTTGTTGTATACCAGAAGATTTTCTCCGGCATAAGCTGCAGGGTTTCTGAGGTTAACATGAATACTGTCGGTAAAAATACTTAAACCTCCCATACTTTTGTTTTCTACGGTACCTTTAAATTTGAGACTTCCAATTCCATAATAAGAGTACGGTGAAGAAGCGCCTTCTTGGGCAAAGCTTTTTACTGTAAACAGCACAATAAAAACTACTATCAGTTTTTTAATCATTAATACGAATTAAGTTGCAAAATATAATTTAAGCCTTCCAAAAGAAAATTGGAGTTGGCAAATATGGTACTTTTTAAGTTTTTAGACAAGAATTTAGTGTCTCCGCCTGTTAAAATTACTGTTAAATCAGAATAATCTTCTTTGTACTTGTCTATCAGACCATCTATTTCCGCGACAGTTCCCAGCATTACGCCGGCGTGGATAGCCCGATTAGTGGTATTGCCAATTACCGATTCGGGGGCTTGTGGTTCTAACAACGGTAAATTTGCGGTTAAATTATGTAAGGCCTTGTAACGGAGTTGAATTCCCGGAGCTATAGAACCTCCCAGGTAGTTGTTCTCTTTTGTAACAAAGTCAAAGGTAATGCAGGTTCCGGCATCTATTACCAAAACGTTTTGATTTGGGTATTGTATGCTTGCCGCAGCTATAAGTGCCATGCGGTCTACACCCAGCGTTTTAGGGGTTTTATAGTGGTTCTTGAAAGGCAACTTTGAATTCGCGTTTAAAACATGGAGGTTTTGGACTTTATTTTTCAGGTGCTGACTGTCTTTTTCCGGTAGTTTTCCTACGGTTGAAAGTATGGCACTGTTTATCTCCGGAAAGGTTTTCAACAGCTTATTAAGTGTACTTTTAAACACTTTTTTGTGGGTTACTGTTTTAAAGACGAGGTCATTTTCATTAAATACGGCCCACTTAAGCGTAGTGTTTCCAACATCAATAATTAAATTCATAGTTCGGTTTAAGGTGTAAATTTACAAAAGGAATTTTTTTATAAGGTTTATTTTTGAGATTATTAAAAATGCCATTATATTTGCATCCGCAATTTAGCGACTGGTGCCTTAGCTCAGTTGGTAGAGCAAAGGACTGAAAATCCTTGTGTCCCTGGTTCGATTCCTGGAGGCACCACCTCAATCGAAAAACCCCTGTAAGCCTTATGTTTATAGGGGTTTTACATTTTTGTATGAATGCATTATCTATATATCCTTTATTCTAAAAGTACGGACCGGTTTTATGTCGGGCAATCGTCTGATGTACTTTCCAGACTGGACTTACACAATACTCATCATTTTAAAGGAGCGTTTACCAAAATAGCATCCGATTGGGAAATAGCAATGGCCTTTCCTTGCACTCAAAAGAAAGATGCGTTGTTTTTGGAACGGTTTGTTAAACGCATGAAAAGCAAAGCGTTTATCCGAAAGGTCATTGCTCATCCGGAAATTCTCACGGCTATTTTGGCTAATCAATAAGCTGTCCCCGGTTCTCCCGATGCTTCGGGACTGGAGGCACCACCTCAATCGAAAAACCCCTGTAAGCCTTATATTTATTGGGGTTTTTACATTTTTTGCATGAATGCATTATCTATATATCCTTTATTCTAAAAGTACGGACCGGTTTTATGTCGGGCAATCGTCTGATGTGCTTTCCAGACTGGACTTACACAATACTCATCATTTTAAAGGAGCGTTTACCAAAAGCTAAACTCAGCACCTACTAAACAACCTCTTTTTTAGGAAAGTTTTTTTTTAACAACTGTAACAAATCTATTCTGTTTTAGTCTATATTGCTTAAAAAACACATCCCTGATGAAAAACACCTTTTTGTACTGCTCCTTTTTTTTAATAGCTGTCGGAGCTTTTGGACAGCGTTATCTTACCAAAACGGAGGCTTTGGAAGATTTAACATTTTTCCATCAAACCCTTTTGGATGTACATTATAACCCTTTTTTATACATTGAAGCGGAACGATATAATGCTGAAGCTGAAAGGATAAAAGCGTCTATACCGGATACTATTGCCGTTACCGATTTTATGAAGTCGCTGTACAAACTTACCGCTTTGCTGGAAGACAGCCACAGTATGCCGGCCATGTACCAAGGTACACTTTTTGGCGAGGTGTATAAACAGTCGCTTTTTTTTCCTTTACATACCTTGACTGATGACCACAAACTTTATGTATCGCCACAGTCTGACCCGACCTTGGGAATTGAACCGGGAGCTGAACTTATTTCCATAAATGGTGTAGCTGTAGATTCTTTTTTAGCTGAAACCTATGCGCTTATCGGTGGACTTCCTGAATATAAAAAGGCATTTGTCAATCGGTTGCTAAGTCATTTTTTGTTTATTTCCGGTGTTCAAGCCCCTTTTACCCTTAGGTACAAAACCTCTTCCGGGCAGGTTTTAACAAAAACGGATCTTGCCGGTGTTTCCTACGTAAAATCGTTGCTGGTGACAATGCCCGGACTTCTGGAAGGGAATCGTTTTAAAATTATAGACGACCGTGTAGGGTATATCGATTTTTGCAATATGAGTGGCAGCTGGCAGGAATTCAGTACGTTTTTAGATTCGGCTTTTGTATCGTTTCAGGCAAAAAACATCAAACATGTTGCCATTGATTTGCGCCACAATTCCGGAGGTGATTCTATGCTGGGCGATGTACTTTTCAGTTATTTAACCAACCGGAAGTACAGGCTAATGGGTACTAAAAAATGGAAGATAAGCTCACAGTACAAGGCCTATTTAAAAGAAAACGGAAACACGAGTCATCCGTATTTGACGTTTGCAGACGGTACTATCTGGGAATCGGGAGATTGCACGCCACAGCCTAATAATTTTACCACTGAAACCAAATTTACCGGCGAGGTTTACTTTATTACCGGACCGTTTACCTTTTCCAGTGGAAACATGGTTGCTTCGGGAGCAAAGACTTATAAAATAGGTACTCTTGTAGGCCAGCCTACGGGTGAAGCTACCAATGATTTTGGTGAGGTGTACCGTTTTGAGTTGCCTAACAGTGCTGTTGTGATGCATGTTACCACTTCTTTTGATATAGGTCCAGAGTGTGATGCTTCATTAATTTCACCGGTACTTCCTGATGTGTTTATCGCGCCTTCAGCGGCTGATTTACTGAACGGAGAAGATCCGGAGCTGTCTTATATTCTGGAGAAAACAAACTAATTTTTCTTTTGATTTTCAGCATATTATTCTATGGATTCCCCTTTTGGAAAAGTTTCTTTTTCATGGTTGTGATTGAAGAAAAATAATTACCTTTAACAGGTAATTTTCTGTATTGAGACTACCTCTATTTTCATGACTTCATCCATGCTCTTGACTACTGCTTTATGAGAACCGAATGGACGCCCAAGCTTGTTTCTCTTTTGAAAGAAGGGATTTCCAGAGAAACCCTTACGAAAGATATGCTTTCGGGTTTAATAGTAGGTATTGTTGCTCTTCCTTTAGCCATAGCCTTTGCCATTGCCTCGGGCGTTTCCCCTGAAAAAGGGCTTATCACGGCTATAGTAGCCGGCATTCTTATTTCGGTGCTTGGCGGAAGCCGGGTACAAATAGGTGGTCCTACGGGTGCTTTTATTGTTATTGTTTACGGCATTGTTCAGGAATTTGGAATGGAAGGTTTAACCATTGCCACGTTTATGGCGGGGTTTATCATTATTGGGCTTGGGCTGGCGCGGCTGGGAAACCTGTTAAAGTTTATTCCGTATTCGTTGGTTGTTGGGTTTACCAGTGCTATTGCGCTGCTTATTTTCTCATCGCAGGTGAATGATTTTCTGGGATTGGGGATTACAGACGTTCCTGCCGACTTCAGGGAGAAATGGCTGGTTTACTTCAGCCATTTGGAGGAAGTAAATGTATATGCGCTGGGTATTGCGGTGGTAACGGTGCTGCTTACTTTATATTTTCAGAAATGGGTAAAGAAAATACCGGGGTCTATAGTGGCGATAGTATTGACCACGGGGGCTGTATGGTTCTTTGATTTACCGGTAGACACGATTGAAAGCAGTTTTGGAGAGATTCCAAACCGGCTGACTCTTCCGGTGTTTCCGGATGTGAGCTGGGACACGGTAAGGCTGTTGCTGGGTCCGGCTTTTGCTATTGCCCTGTTGGGCGGTATCGAGTCACTGCTTTCGGCGGTGGTGGCCGATTCGATGATTGGGGCAAAACACCGCTCGAATGTGGAGCTTATTGCACAAGGGACTGCCAATATATTCTCGGCCATATTTGGAGGTATTCCGGCTACGGGAGCTATCGCGCGAACGGCAACAAATGTAAAGAATGGTGGCCGCACGCCTATAGCCGGTATTGTGCACGGGCTGGTGCTGCTTATGGTTATGCTTTTGTTTGCTCCTTATGCCAAATTGATTCCGTTGTCTTGTCTTGCGGGTATTTTAATGGTAGTGGCCTATCACATGAGTGAGTGGCGACAGTTTAAATCGCTGTTGAAAGGGACGCGAATGGACATTATTATTCTACTGACTACCTTTTTACTGACGGTATTTTTTGATTTGGTTATTGCCATAGAGATAGGTATTGTACTTTCGAGTTTACTTTTTATGAAGCGGATGAGCGAATCTGTAGCTGTTAAAAACATTAGTTCAGAAAGTGTAAACGGGGAGTTTTTGTTTGATGATGAACAACTGGTGATTCCTCCTGATGTGTTGCTTTATGAAATTAATGGTCCTTTGTTTTTTGGGGCGGCGCGACAGTTTCAGGAGACTGTAATGCAAACACGCATGCAGCCGCGGGTGATTATTTTACGGATGCGTTATGTGCCTTTGATAGATGCTACGGGGTTTCAGAGTTTGAAAGCGATTATAAAATGGTTTACTTCAAAGGGGATTGTTGTGTTTATTTCGGGGGTTGGTCCGGCGCTGGAAAAGGATTTGGAACGGTTTAATATTGATACGGTACTTGACCGGTGGCATTTGGTGAAGGATATTGATACGGCACTGGAAAGGGCTCGTGGGCTATAGAAGGTAGGGTATGCAGGGGGAATCTATACCTCTACCACGGAGTATATATGGGTTAGATACGCTATAGATACGCCATACATACGCTATACATACGCTATAGATACGCTATACATACGCTATAGATACGCTATACTTTTTGGCTTTCTGTGGTGTATTTTAAAGAAGAAAGGACACTGCAAGTGGCTGATTACTAATATACTAAAATTATCGATATTGCGGGTGTATTTTTTTAAAAAATAGGCATCTTCTGTGGTAGTGGCTTTGTATTTCGTTGACATAGACTTTTTCTAGTAAAGATAACAATTATAACACTTTTAGATTCTGAGTGGGCACGGATTGCAAATCCGCGCTATCGGGTATTTCTTGTAAAATTTTTTCCAATAGTTTTTTTCTGATTTTTTTTCTCTTAGTGTAAGTTTATTGACATCACAAATATGTAAATCAAAATTTGTTTTATTACAAAATTCTTCTAAATTATTTAATGTATATCTATAGTTTTCTATCGTGCCATTAGAAATTTTTCCTCCATTTTTTTTTAGTCTTTTACCAGATTTACTATCTTTAATAAACTGATTAAATAATGGAAGTACTGATTGGTTAACTTTCATGTCAATTTTTTAATTATGAACAAATTTACATTTCTTATTCTTTTTTTACTTTTTCAAACCTCTTTTGCACAACTTACTGAATTAATATCTGGGTTAGATAGTGTTACCAGGCTTTGTGTAGATGGAGATTTCCTGTATTATGCAGAAGACCATGCTGTTTCACGAATAAACCTTTTAGATGAAAATGCAACCTCTGAATTACTATATGATGGTTTTGATGAAGCTGGTGGAGTTGCAATTAAAGACAACTTATTATTTGTTGCTGATTTTGGTGATAGTAGAATATGGAAGATAGATATGAGTGCACAACCTTTTACTGCAACTGTTTTGAGTTTAAGCCCTTACCCTAACAGTCTTGACATCTATGGAGATTACCTTTATTGGACTGATAATAATAATGACCAATTAAGAAAGGTGAATATATATACAGGTAGTACAAGCACTTCTACTCCTGTAGTTTATGGAAATGCTATGATAGGTATAGATATTTATGAAAACTATTTATACTATTCTTATGATTTTTATTATGTATACCGAATGGACTTGACAGATGAAGAAGCTGAACATCTTTTGGTAGCAAATCAGGTAGACTATTCAAATGCTATTCTATTTCATAATGGCAATGTTTATGTAGGTTCTCCTGGTCCAAATGTTATAATGAGATATGATTTTACTAATGAAATACCAAATAATGGTATTGAATTATTGAATCAAGATGATGGGCTATCATACCCAACTGGTTTAGCTATTCACAATGATATTTTATATATAGCAAATAGTTCAAGAATTTATAAATATGATACTTCTCTCAGTACTCAAGAAAATTCGCTTAATAACTTAACTATTTATCCAAACCCAGCAACTAATTCAATTACTATTAATGGGTTAAAAGATGTTGTTAGTTATAAACTTTATAATAATGTTGGAAAAGTAGTTTTGAGCGGTTCGTTAAGTAATTTTAATTCAAATTTGGATGTTTCCACCTTATCTTCGGGAATGTATATTTTAAATTTAGCCGGCTCAACTAATTACAAAATTGTAAAAAATTGATATTGTGAATTTTTAATCATAATGATTAAAAATTATCTCTCCGAAAGTTTTAGATTCCCAATAGTCAATTTGTTCTTTTTTATAGACAGATAAAGTTCTGTTAAATTATTTTCTGTGACTTTTTTATCCAAAAAAGTCTTAGACAAATATACGAACCCTAATTTAGTTAAATAGCTTATTATTTCCTCAGGTAAATCACCAAAAACTTTTTCGCACCAACTTATTTCTTCTTTTAGCAAAGAACAATAAGGGTAATACGAGTTGAACAAAATTATCTGTTTAGTATTTACCTTATTATTTAAAATAATTAACTGGTAATAATTGTTATTTTGCTTAGGTTTAATTATATCTAAAAAAATATAATTATTATTAAAATTTGTGAATTCAATTATTGATTTTAGAATCAAATTTTCATCAACTCTTGGAATTTCAAAATAGTCATCAATTGATATAAATCCAGTAATCCCTTTTGGTAATATCATTTATTATTCAAATTTCGATTGCTTCTTTATCTAAAAGTAAATAATCATCAAAAACTGACATTTTATCTTCATCTTCTAAATAAATAATATCTAATAATTCTAATTACTTGTAATAAGTGCTTTTACCCAGAATCTAATTATGCTTTATTTTAATTATTGGCTTCCAACATTTTAAGAATTAACGTAATTAAAGACATGACTTATTCATTATTATTTCAACACTTTCTGTTTCTGTCTTACAAAAAGAATCTAAAGAAGTCTGACCATCTCTGACTTTTATTAGATACCTTTCTAAAACAGCATTAGACTCACCATTTGTCAAGAGAATTACACCATTGTTTGGGTCATAAATCAAACTAAGGTTTAACTCATCATATGGTTTATAAAAAATATAATAAGAGGTTTCATTATCATCAAAAATCATGAATTCTTTTACAGAAGAAAAATGATTTTTTAATTTTTCATCCAATAAGTTTACTATTTTGCTATACATGTTATATTTTTAATTATAATCTATTCACTGGTTTGATAAAACTGATAGCTATATGTACTAGTGTCTTTAAATTGATTGGACAATAAAGTTTTACTCTGACCATCATAAAAAACCACCTTGCCGTCTTTATAAAAAGCATTAAATGCATGACTCATCCCACCATTTTTATTAACAGCAATAACTATACCTCTTACACTTTTTCCTTTTGATTTTGATTGATTAATAATAACCTTTCCTAAGTTATCTAATGAATCATATCTTAACCCTAAAGAGCTCCCTGTGTAATTTGCAATATCCTGTAGTCCTGCTGAAGTCCTGGCCATGTCATCTCCCAATGCAACTGCTTCTCTTCCTGTCAAATTAGAATCAACTGCAATTGAGCAACCAACGCAATTAATATTTCCATTTTTTGGGTTAACATCAGATAAATCACCTAATGTCTCTGTTAATCCTGCTTTACTGGATTTCTTTGGCACAGAACCACTGATTAAAATATCATTTTTAATAGCATCATTTACAGCACCAATGAATCTTTCTTCAGGCAATGGGAATGAGTAATTTAAGAGCTTGTATGCCTTACTTAAGTTAACTCCTTCGAACATTTTTGAACGGATGAGACCTCTTAATTCAACAAAACCTATGGTGAAATCTAAAGCTGCCCACCAATAATCACCATTAACCATATTTTCAGTAAAACTAGCGGCTGTTCCAAATGGACTAAGTTCAAATGCCATCCATACAGGGTTAGATAATCTTACATAATCATTATAAGCTTCAACACTACTTTGATAGTAAGCTCTTTGAACAGCGATTTCATTTTGTTTCAATTGCTGTGCTAGTGCTCGGTGCATAGCTACAACCTGATCTTCTGTATACAAACCATAGTTTGACAAATCACCAAGTTGATAAAGAATTCCATCTGGATGTGTAATATAAGTCTTATACCAGGTCCCTGATACGCCATCCATAAAGTAATATTCTTCCAAACCTTCTAACTCTCCATATGCAATTACTTTATTACCAGCAAAACTATAAGGTGTATACCATGGATATTCATGTGTTAAAGGGTCATTGGTGAAAAATCTTCCTATCCTTGAATCATACATTCTGAATGTAAAATTCATACTATTTCCTTCCCCTTTAATTTCGTCATCTTTTTCTTGTCCTTGGAAGCCGTAACGGTAGGTATCTATTGAGCCGTGACGTCCAGGTAGGAGCATTCCAAAAGGAGCGTAATCAAATTTGACTTTATGCTAATAACTAAAAGAGCTAACCTGTTTTTAAAAACAGCAATTAGTTACAATATTTAGCATTTTTAAACACTTTTCAATGAACGTTTTTCTTCTATTTTTGGCTGATTTTATG
>DASRWB010000034.1:0-11063 GCA_035654775.1 Flavobacteriaceae bacterium
TGATTTGGTTTTTTTTAGGAATGCTAAAAGAATCACCGCTTTGGACAGACTACGGTTGGCTTGTGATTTCAGCTATGTATTTCGGGGTATATTTTTACCAGCGAAAATACAGCTACTTTACCCTAGGCAACGACACCATACAAATTCATGGACTTTTTGGTAAAAAACTCCCGCTACACGAAATCAAACGAATAAAAAAATTCGCAGGGGATTATATTTTGAAGACAGAAAAAAAGGAATTGAAGATTAATACCCAGCTTATTGTACCACACTCACTTAAAGAACTAGATGACGCACTGAAAAAACTGGATGTAGAATGGGAATAAACCGTTAAAGTCAAAGGTTTAAAACCAAAAAAACAACCGTGCTGTTTCTTCTGTGTAGAAATATACTGTTATTCAGAAGCCGTAAGCAGCATAAAAGTACCTTTGCTCAGCACTTGCTTGTCTTTAAACGCTTGAGGGTTTTTAAGTTCCACAAATCCGGCATTTGTTTTCCCCGGATTTACCTCAGTTTTAGCGAACCTAAGCGCTTTATCATCTTCATGATTCAACACCAGCGCATAGAATATACCGTCTATTTCCACTACGGCATCTTTGGGTAAGGCCATTGCCGGGTAGGATTCAGTAACGATTTCGGCTTCAGCAAACATGCCGTTAACTAAAGTAATCTCTTCCTTTTCTTCAATACGGGCATATATTTTTATGGTTTTGTCAATAGGGTCTATGGAAGTGCCCACCAAATAGATTTGGGCCTTAAAAAGAGTGTCTGAAGCTTCCGGAATTTTGAACTGAACCTGCATGCCTTTTTTGAGGTGAAGTACATCTTTTTCAAACACGAGCAATTCTAAATGAATGGTATCCGTATTTATGATTTCCATTATTTCTGTTGCTGCGGAAACAAACACACCGTTGCTTACATTTACTTTGGTAATATACCCCGATATGGGTGCATACACATTGATGGTAGATGAAATAGTTCCTTGCTCTACCTGTTTGGGGCTTAAGTTCAGCATGTTAAGTTTTTGCTTAAGACCGTTATAATAAGCCAGGTTGCTTTTGTATTCACTTTCTGCTTTAAGGTAGTTTTTTTCAGAAGTAATATTTTCGTCATAAAGTGTTTTCTGCCGGTTAAACTCAGCCTTTAGGTAGGCAAGCTTTTGCCAAACCTCCAAGTAGTTTTGTTGCAACTCCACAAATTCCGGGTTTTCCAGTGTGACCAAGCGTTGTCCTTTTTTTACTTCATCGCCCACTAAAAGCGCAGTGCTTTTGATGTATCCCTGCATAAATGTAGTTATGCTTGCTCTTCCCAATGGAGGTACATCTATCAAGCCTGTACAGCTTATGGTGTTATTAAATTCCTGTTCAGAAAGGGTGTCCATGGTCATGTTTTCTGTCTTAAACTGTGCTTTTGAAACCAATATGTGTTCTTGTGTATCGGCAGTTTCGGTTACAGTTTCGGTTTCTTTTTTAGCGTTTGTACACGATAAAAGAACAATCAAAAAGAAAAGACTAAAAAGAGGTTTCATGTGTAGTATTTTTAAAGTAATAAATAATTAATAGCGATGACCGTTTGGTTATATCGATTTAAATTTTCCAGATAGTCCAGTTCAATATCCTTGGCGTTTTCAATGCTTTGAATAAACTGAAAAAAGTCAATCTCGCCATGCATAAAGCTTTGTCGTGCAGTTTTTATAATTTCTTCCGACAGTTTCTTTCCCTGAGTTTCATAGTATAACAACGCCTCATGGCTTTGTTCCAGATTAGCCAGTAGTGCTTTGTATTCAGACATATAGCTTAAGGTATAATTTTTTTGACGTTCTTCCGTAGCTTTATAAGCTAGTTTTGCCGCTTTCATTTTGGAGACTTGTCCATTAAAAAACAACGGGATTTTCAGTCCTAAACGGTAGCCGTCCAGCATGGTGTTTAAGGAACTGTTGGTGCCTCTGAAGTATTCAAAACTCAGGTCGGGCAAGGTGTGATGTTTTTCCAATGCAACAGCCGATTGGTAGTATTCCTTAGCATTTTCAAAGTAATCAAATCCGGCATTTGTGTTGTTAAGGGTGGTTTCCAGTTGTAGCTTTTCGGGCATTTCGGTAACTACTGTGGGCAATTCTTGTTGTACTACTTTTTCCAGCAGATGCTGTGCTTCGGTAACTTCTGTTAAAGTTTGGGCCAGCAGCATCTCAATCTGACGTTGTTTGGACTGCGCAGAAATCAGTTCAAGATAGTTGGTTTCGCCTAATTCAAAACGCCTCTCAGAAGCCTTGGTAAAGTTCTTGTAAAGACTATCCAAATAGGTTACGGTTTTTACCTTGGCATTTACATAGCTTAGGTTGTAGTATGCTGCATAAACTTCTTTGGTCACCTTTAGTAACTGAATGTTGTATTCGGTTTCTGCAATTTGGTAGGCATTTTCGTTTAATTTCTTTTGTGCAAAATATACCGTAGGGAATTTAAAGTCTTGTGAGATACCGAAAACGGTAAGGGGTTTATTGTTTACGGCCAAATTGTTTTCGTCGTAACTGTAGTAAATGTTTGTTTTGTCAAAACTAAAGGCACTGTTTATCAAAGCTTCTTTTTCTTTTACTGAAAACTGTGCGGCTTTTAATGCAGAATTGTTTTCTATAGCTATAGCCAGCGCTTCATCTACAGTAAGCTGTTGGGTTTGTGCGTTCATTTGAAAGGTGAAAAGCAACAGTAATAGAGGCATAACCGCAGATTTACCTTTTTTTAGTTTCAGATTTTCAAACCAGGCATACAATACCGGTAAAACAATCAACGTGAGCAGTGTAGCCGTAATTAATCCGCCGATAACTACCGTAGCCAGCGGACGCTGTACTTCAGCACCGGCGTTGGTGGAAACGGCCATAGGTAAAAAACCTAATGCGGCAGCTGTAGCGGTAAGCAATACAGGGCGCAGGCGCTCGGTGGTGCCTTTTATAATTAGGGTTTTCATGTTTGTAATTCCGGATTCTTTTAAGGATTTAAAATGTTCAATAAGTACAATACCATTGAGTACCGCAATACCAAAAAGGGCTATAAAACCAACACCCGCTGAAATACTGAAAGGCAAGTCTCTAATCCACAGCAACAAAACGCCGCCAACAGCTGCCAGCGGAATAGCAGAATAAACCATTAAGGCTTCTTTTACCGAACCAAAGGCAAAGTACAATAAAATGAAGATTAGCGAAAGTGCTACCGGAACGGCTATTTTTAACCGCGACGTTGCATTTTGCAGGTTTTCAAACTGTCCGCCGTAGGTTAGCGTATAACCAGATGGCAGTTTTAAATCGGCTTCCAGGCGTTGCCTGATGTCGTCCACCACCGATTGTAAATCGCGGTTTCTAACATTGATGCCTACCACAATTCGGCGTTTGGTATCGTCTCTGGAAATTTGAGCCGGACCTTTTGTGTAAGTAATTTCGGCAACTTCGCGTAACGGAATTTTTGTTCCGTTGGGTGTGTCAATAAATAAATTTTCAAGGTTTTCTATGTCTCTACGTTGCGATTGCTCTAGACGCAATACCAGGTCAAAACGTTTTTCGCCTTCAAAAACACTGCCCACCGTTTCACCGGCAAACCCCATGGTAATTAATTGGTTTACTTCTGAAATGTTTAATCCGTAGCGCGCAATTTTACTTCGGTTGTAACGAACGCTCATTTGGGGTAAGCCTTCCACCTTTTCTACTGTAATGTCTGAAGCTCCTTCTACATCGCGAATCAAGTGTTTCACTTCGTTGGCTTTTTTGGATAGAACTTCCAGATTTTCACCAAAAATTTTAACAGCTACGTCAGCTCTTACGCCGGTGACAAGCTCGTTAAAGCGCATTTCAATAGGCTGTGTAAATTCTACTTCCATATTGGGAATTACGGCTAGTGCTTCTTTAAATTTATCAGCCAGTTCATCTTTGGAAGTAGCTGAAACCCATTGTTTTTTGGGTTTGAGTTTTATAATTACATCGCTTTCTTCCATGGACATGGGGTCCGTAGGAACTTCAGCTGCACCAATTCGTGTGACTACTTGTTCTACTTCCGGGAATTGGTCTAGTAAAATGGTTTCAATTTTAGTAGTGATTTCTATGGTTTTGCTCAGGGATGTTCCTGTTTTCAGTACAGGTTGAATGACAAAATCGCCTTCATCGAGTGTAGGAATAAATTCACCGCCCATTCGTGAAAACAGCCCAATGCTGATAGCCAGAAGTAAGGCAGCAAGACCTACTACTCGTTTTTTATTTCCCAATGCCCATGAAATAACCGGTGTGTACCACGAGGTGAGTCTTTGCAGTAATTGATTTGAAAAAGTTGTGCCGGATTTGCCGGAAGGCTTTAAAAACATAGAAGCCACTACCGGAACATAAGTCAGGCACAGCAACATGGCACCTAGTAAGGCAAAGCTAAAGGTGAGCGCCATGGGTTTAAACATTTTGCCTTCAATACCGCTTAAAGAAAGTATGGGAATAAACACAATAAGAATGATAAGTTGCCCAAAAATTGCAGAATTCATCATTTTTGATGCGCTTTTCAAGGTGATGCGGTTTATTTCTTGTTGTTGTTTGGTTTTGGTGAGTTGTTTTAGATTTTCGCTTTGTCTTACAATACTAAAAGCAATAAATTCTACAATAATTACAGCGCCATCAATAATAATCCCAAAATCAATTGCACCTAAGCTCATTAAATTGGCATCAATATCAAAAACGGTCATTAATGAAATGGCAAACATAAGGCTTAGTGGAATAACCGAAGCAATGACTAGGCCGGAGCGAAGATTACCCAAAAGCAGTACCACAATAAAAATTACAATTAATGACCCGATAATTAAGTTTTCGGCTACTGTTGCGGTGGTTTTTTCTATCAGTTCGCTACGCTCCAGAAAACCGTTAATGTATACGCCTTCAGGTAAAGTTTTTTGAATCGAAGCTACGCGTTCATTAACCGCATCAATAATTTTATTTGAATTGCCATGCTTAAGCATCATGATTTGTCCCAGCACTTTTTCACCTTCGCCATTTCCTGTGATGGCACCAAACCTGGGTGCACTTCCAAAACCTACCGAAGCTACGTCTTTGACATATACCGGTAGTCCTTTGATATTTTTCACTACAATATTCTCAATATCATTTAAGGTGGAAACCAAGCCTTCTCCACGAATAAAAAAGGCCTGATTGGCTTTTTCAATATAGCTTCCACCGGCAATGCTGTTGTTTTTTTTCAAGGCGTTGTATATATCAGAAACCGTAATATTCATCGCCTTAAGTTTTTGGAGGTTTACAGCTACTTCATACTGTTTTAAATAGCCGCCCCAAGTGTTTACTTCTACCACACCGGGAATGCCGGACAATTGACGCTTTACTATCCAATCCTGAATGGTTCGTAAATCGGTGGTAGTGTACTTGTGTTTGTGTTCAGGGGTAACATCCAGTGTATATTGGTATATTTCTCCCAGCCCGGTAGTTATGGGTCCCATTTCAGGTGTGCCGAAACCTTCGGGTATTTTTTCGCTGGCCGATTTTATTTTTTCGGCAATGAGCTGTCTGGGCAAATAGGTTCCCATATCGTCTTCAAATACTATGGTAACTACAGAAAGCCCGAATTTTGAAACTGAACGAATTTCTTTAACCCCCGGAAGGTTTGCCATTTCCAGTTCCACAGGATACGTAATAAACTGCTCTATGTCCAGTGTGGAAAGGTTTCGGGAAGTGGTTAATACCTGTACCTGGTTGTTGGTAATGTCGGGAACAGCACCTATAGCTATTTTGGTAAGTGAAAGCAAACCAAAACCTACAAGTACAAGTGTGAACAGGAGTACAATGAGCTTGTTTTTTAAGCTGAATTGAATGATTTTTTCAAGCATAATACAATGATAATACAATTAAGAACGGCTTCTTTAAATAGGAAAAAGAAGCTTTATATTTATTTACTTGAATTAGGCTTGCCTTGGAGGTTGAAAAATGGAAGGTTTATCTATAAAAGAATACCATTCGCTGTAAAAGAAAGTTTTTGAACTATTGACACATGATACTACATGCAAGTTGAATGAGACCGTATGCGGAATAAATACAGAAGTAAAATGGTGACAGTTTTGATGGTCGCTTTTAAAAGGGAGATTTTCGTGTTCCTTATGTGCTTTACTGTGAGTTTTAAAGGCTTCGCCGTAGTGCTCGGTTACAAATTCATAAAAACTGTCACCATAAAATTCTTTATGAAAAGAAGCATGCTCCATAAAGGCATTGATTTTTAATGCATCTTCTAGGCCTACATTGAAACTTTGAAAAAGTATCAGGTGTGCAAACAGTATGGAAAACAGTTTTATCATAGATGTACCTACCAAAAGTAAGGAAAAAACTTAAAAGGAAATGAAACTAATGTTACATTATTCCATAGCAGCCGTTAAAAATAGGCTTTAAGCTGAATGGTACCACTGTGTATGGTTTTGCTACTTTCTGTTTTACGGCCGTAATAGGTAAGGTTTAGGTCTAAAAATGCAGTGAGTTTTTGTTGAGCCAGAAGACTCCACGTAAAGTTTTTTCCGGGCTGAAGTCCTTCCAGCATCTGGTAACTTACCGGGGTGTTGGCCGCACCATCAAAAGCATTGGTTATATAGTTTACTTCTAGATTGAGTGCTGCTTTCTGGTTTTTTGCGGTGCTTAGAGAAAGTCCGTATTTGTGTTGTTTTAAGGATTCAAAATTGGCGATACGGTTGTCCTTGCTTTTTAGCTGATAAAACATATCAAAACGGGTATTGTCGTTAAACAAGTAGGAGAGTTTAGGAAACAGACTGACCTCGTCCAGATTGAAGTTTTTTGAACTGAAATTTTCACTGGTACTTTGATTGTTATCCAGCCGCGAAGTCATGTTAATAACCCAGCTTTTTGCAAATTTATGATTGAAATTCAGCTGGTGACTTTTCAGGTTGTTTTCAATAAACCCCACAGAAAGTACACTTCGTGTGTGGTTGTTCAGGTAGGTGTAACTGGTGGTGTAACGTTGTTTTCCGCGATTAAAAAACAGGACGTTCCTGAAATTAAGCTGTAAGCCCAACTGATTTTTTTCATCCGTTTTAAAAGGGTTTAGGTTGAAGGCATTGCCTTCACGGCGCACTTTCCTGTCTACCAGGTAGCTGGTTTGGTTGTAAAAATGCGACCAAAATGGCTTGTCCTTGCTATCCGACACCGACCCTTGTTGCGGATTGAGAGTTAAGGTTTGACTTAAACGGTTTTGATGGGTTTTTATAAAAATTTGATTGGGCAACAGTACACGCACATAACTTCCCTGGTCTTGAAACTGTGCAACTTCAAATTCTTCAAGCTCCTGAATGCCATTATTGTTGTAGTCTATCCAGGTGTAGGTGCCTTGTCCGGGTTCTACTTCTATGTAGGTGAAATCTTGTTGTGGTAAAGTGCCCGATTGGGTTTCAAAAACGGTATTCCACTGTACAATTTTATCCAAAAACAATTGGTTGTACTGCACTCTTGAGTTTAAAGCATTTTCATTAGCCTTTGTTTCGTCTTCAAATTTTAAGGTGCGGTAGTTAAGGTAGATACTAAGGTTAGAAAGCTCGTTTTTTACCAATCGAGAATCCATAAAAAAAGTATTAGAAGTATTTACTTTTTTAAGTTGGTTGTTTTGAATGCTGTCATTGACCCGAAATTTGTAACCGGTTTCTACAAAAACCTGTGTGCTGTCGCCATAGCCTGCCATCGCTTCGTAGGATTTAAAACGCTGACTCAAAGGTGTAATTTCCTGCGTTTGTGTGTTGGTTTGCAGGTTGTCTTCGGCTGAAAATTTGCCTCCTATCCAGGCTTTTTTTAACCCGAAAGAAATGTGGTTGTGCGTACGGGTAAATTTTGAGGTTGTTGTAGCGGTTTCTGAGTTCATAACGCTGGAATGGCTGCGTATCATCCATGAGTTCAGCTTAACCTCACCGGAAAGGATGTGACGGTTACCCTCGGTGTTTTCAGAAAAATGAAGACGTTCCAGTTTATAACTGACAGCACCTTTTTCCGGGTGAATTAAGGTAAGCCCGCCGGTTGCATAAAACTGGTTGCCGTAATCGCTGATAAGCTGACTGCCATAGCGCGGGTCCAAATTCCAGTCACGACCAAACTCGGGGTTGTACAAGCCCTGAATGTTTCTAAAGTTTTTTTCAATAAAATTCATGTCTATAGCCGTACTTAAACTCCAGGCACTGTCTTTTTTTATTAAAAACTGTTCCAGGGCCAGTTTTGAAGCAAAGCCATTGTTGTCGTTATCATCCAGGCCGGAAAATAAATTCAGGTCGTTTTTACTGCCGGCAAGTTCAAACGTAAGTCGTGTTTTTTCAGAAGGCGTATACCGGCCGTTTATTGTAGCTATTTGCAGTTTGGTAGGCGCAATCAATTGTACAACGGGTTCGTAATTTCCTTGTGGTACACCCGCCTGGGGTTCTACATACTCATAAATGTTGCTGATGGCATTGCTGCTGCTAATTATATAATTTCCTTGATTGGGGCCAACTTGCGTAAACGTAACACTGAATAATTCGTCTTCGGGATTGTTTGAAAACACAAATACTTCAACCCCGTTTACCAGTTCTTTTTTGTATAAAATGCGGTTTTCGTTAAAGCTTTCCGGGGTAGCTGAAGGGGCCGTCATTTGTGTTTTGTCATCCCCTGCTTCGGAGAGTATATCAACTTGTTCGGAAGACAGGTTTTGTTGAAGAGGCTGGTTTTTAGCATCATTTTCGTTGTAAACAGAGGCGTGTAGCGCAAACGTTTCGGTGGTGTAACTTCCGCCGCCATAGGCTACTATTCGGGAATAGTTTCTGTCGGTATACTGATAGTCTACCCGAATACGCATTTCAGAATTTATGGGATAGGTTGCGTTAAAGAGGATTTCTCCGGCGTTATAGTCTATAATATAGTCTTTGGTTTCACCACGTTCCAGGGCTATGCCGTTGACATAAACCGTTTCGCTACCGGAAACGATTAATACAAACAGCTCTCCGTTTGGGCCGCGTAGTTTGTAAGGTCCTTGATTTCCTTCCTGTGCGGTAAACTGACTGGAGGCAAATTGACCTCTTACCAAGGCGCCGGAAGCAAAAACTTCGGTGTTTTGTTCGCTTCCCAATTTAGCCCAAAGGGATACTCCTTGTACGCGCTTAGAGAATGAGGCAAAGTAGGATTGTGTGTTTTGTAAATCGATATCGCCTGCCCGAATGTACCAGGAATCACTGAAGAGCTCCACAAAAACCTGATCGAATTCATCTAAACGCTGTGAATAGCCGCCTTCCTGAAGCGGAATGTTAGCGTCTTGAATGGAAGCGCGAAGCGATACCTTATCACTTAATTTTCCGGTGATTTGCAAGTCCAGTTCGCTGTTCAGTACGGCATTTTGGTTGTTTCCAATGGTGACGCCACGGGAAATACTCCCTGAAGTATTGAGTCCGCTAAAGGGAACAAAATTTTCAGAAGTATTTGATTGGGAAAGTTTGTATAGTTTTTGGGTTAGTCCGGTACGGTTTACAATGCGGTTTTCATCCAGTTGTTTGTACTGCCGGGTAAGGAAATCGGGAAACCGCAGGTAGCTTATTTTAACGCTGTCAGAATTTACGGGTTTTTTAAATTTAAGGATGGCTTTTGAGAAGTTTATTTCATAGTATGAGGTATCCAGAGTGATGTTGTTTTTGGTTTGCAGTATAAACCAGTTTGGATTTAGACTTAATGAGTCAATGACAATACTATCGCTTACCGCAACCGTTTTGGTCCTGTAGTTGGCAGACTCTTGTGAAAACGCTAAAAAGCCTACACAAAAAAGTAAAAGCGCAGTTGTATATTTCATTTACTATAGTAAAACTGTAAACAATGAAAATTATTTTGTTACTAGTTTTAGGTAAATCCAGGTTGATTTGGTCGTGTAAAAGTAAGGCAATTATTCTTTTGGCTGAAAAATGGAAGGGACTTATATTGGGTGTGTACTCTCGGGGAAAGGGATGAGGCAAAAGGCTAAGGTATGTGTGGGTAGGCTTTAGTACGGGGTGCACTGCCTATACACCTGACATACACTAGGGGATACTACAGGATAAATACAGGTGAACCCCAGGACAACCCCAGGTGAACTATTTGTTTATTTTATGGATTTAACGAAGTGAAGTTTCTCTAAATAAGCAAGTTACAAAATTTTTATTACATTCATGGCTTGGGCTGTTTTAAAATGTGCAAATTGTTCTTCTTGAAGGGCTCCGAAGGTAATTCCGAGGAAGACTACAATGGCTGTTGAGGGTGGTAATTCCCGGGAAACGGGAAGGTTGAGTTGGATGGTGACATCCGTTTTTTGTTTTATGTCCAAAGGCGGTGAGTTTTTCCAGACCCCTAAGGCGTTATATTCAGGATGGGTAGGCTTGTATTTTATTGATTTTTTATTGTTTTTGTGGGTTGATACTGTGGCTAACATCGCCGTGAGTATGGCATGGGTGCTTGTGGGCGTGAATCTTTTAAGGTAGGTTGGGCTTATGGCGGTATTGATGGTTACCTGGGTTCTGGAAGGATTTGCCTGTGCATTTACAGGGGCTTGAAACACATGTGACAGAGGTCTTTCTTTGTTAAGCGGGAAGTTGATGAGCTCTTGCCCATGACTTACCAAATTGGCTTCCCTGAAACCGGGTTCGCCATTTCCTTTTTTTATCATCTTACGGCTGATGGCATTTAAGCGACTGACCACATAGGTATCCTTAAAGTTGTTGAACATTTCCAGGATGTTGGGGTTTCTGATGGCTGAGGAAATGATATTGGCTCCTGCCATTTCCTGTGAGCTCATGTTGAACGCGTGGTATCTGGGGTCTGTTTTTATTTGTTCTTTGGTGGCGGATGTAACTCTTCTTTTTACTTCTTTGCCATTGATTTTATAGATGGAGTAGGTGATGATGTTTCCAAAGGGATCGGTAGTGGTGAATTTGGGCATGATATAAAGACTTGATGTTTAGGCTAATGTAAGGATTTTTGGGTTAAATTGCAACTGTGGGATTGGCAGGGCTTAAATGAGTTGTAAAGACACTTCGGTTCCCGACGCTAAAGGTCGGGACAAGTC
>DASRWB010000035.1:0-2366 GCA_035654775.1 Flavobacteriaceae bacterium
GTCATCGCTTTTAATGCTTTTTCTATGTCTTCCCTACCATCTATTTTTAAAAGATAACCGTCAAAACCTGCATTGACAGAAGATTTTATGGTTACAGAATCTGAATGGCTAGTCAATGCAATGATTTTCATTTGCGGTGCCAGCTGTTTAATTTCACTAATTATTTCTCTTCCGTCGTGTTTACCGAAATGGATATCGAGCAACAAAACATCAAAGCTTTCCTTTTTTAGAATATCTTTTAATACTATAAAGTTTAATACACTTTCAGTTTGATCTACAAATTCAAAAGTGGATAAAAGCACTTCCAATCCATCTAAAACCAAAAAGTGATCGTCTGCGAGTAAAATCTTCATTATACTAATTTTTAAAATCGTATGATGCTAAAATTAGTGGATTTTATATGGAAAATGAAGTTTTTTACTATAATTCTTTATGGAACTTGCATTTGAATCTTTTATTTCCATCTTTTACAGCTCACACTTTGCCAGCACTTCCTTGGCGAATTTTATAGCATCCTCAAGCGATGTTTGCGGTTTTCCGGAAGTTTTGCTTAGGATTGTAAACTTTGCATTTCCGGTTAGCACCACCAACTCAACGCCATAATCAGTCCATTTCCAATATGCCCGGTCACCGAGGTTATCAACCGGTTTGTAGGTGAACTTCATACGATTCTTCAACATTTTTTTGGCTTGTGCAAGCTCTTTGGGGTTATCGCCCAGTTTTTTTTCAAAGTTTGTGAGTAATTCATCGTATTCGGTCTGGCTTAGTTTTTTGTAGCCTTGGTCAAACAAATCGGGTACGGATTCCTGTTTATTTCTTTCGAGATCTTCATCTGTATAAAAATCCAATAGCTTTATCGTTACTTGATTCTTGTCGGGACGTTTGTAAACCATACCAGTTGCCTTCGAGGTTATTTCTTTTTCTGGTCGCTCGCTCGTCCAGCTATAAACGCAAGAGCCGTATTTACCTTTTGTAGATGAAATATCCATTTTATAAGAAGGCTCATCAATATTGATATACTTGGAGATGTCGGCTTTGGTAAGCAATTTTTGGTATTGATAATCAAAATTTTGCAGGCAAGCTGTTGTTTTGACATTGGTGTTTGTATTGCTTTTTGAATTGTTCTTACTGTCTCCGCAAGATAGTATGAATAAGGCAGAAAGCAGGGTATAAAATATATTTTTCATTTTTTTAGTTTTTACGATTTCTGAACCCTCCATTGCTGTTTTAAATAAAGTGAAGTGAATCCGGTTTAAGAAAGTTACTTCGGCTTAATTTCGGTTAATTCGGCATTACAACGGATAAATTTACAATTTTACATCTTTAAACCATTCTTGATACTTGGAACCCAATAGAGGAACGGTTTTTTCTTTTCCATTTAAAGCATTTATAAAACCCGAAATCCACAGGACTAAAAGTAAAATCATTCCCAGTGCATAGGCAATCCAACCCAAAAAAGGGATTATGTTTAAAACTGCCAGTACAATTGCCGTACAACCAATTCCCAGCATCTGTCGGATGTGAAAACTTGCAAAAGCATTTTTCTTTTCGCTGTTCATAACCACTGCCACTATCTAGCCAATAAGGGTAATGTAAGCCAACAGGGCAATGGTTTTGTTTGGTTCTAAATCAGAAACCGTTTCTGCCGTTTCTGATTTGTTTTTTATATTTTCGGTATTTTCCATTGTTCTTTAATTTCGGGTTATTTCTTTTTCCGTTCGCTCGACTAACTACAAACGCAAGAGCCGCATTTGCCTTTTGTGGTTGAAATTTCTTGTTTGAACGATGACTCATCGATATTTACATATTTAGCGATGTCGGCTTTGGTACTCTTCATTTTTTATTGCTGTAAAAACAAATTTTACTCTCTTTTAAAAGTGATAATGTACCCGCCGTCCAATAAAGTAAGTTGATCATTTGTGAGCGTTAGGATTTGAACAATACCACCAGTACCATTATTGTAGTTTAATACTAATTCATCGTTGGCATTAATTTCATACGTTCCGGGACGAGAAGAATTTGAAACGCAGTCGCCATTACTATCTTCATCGTAGTTTTTAGCCAGGAACGATCCGTTTTCTAAAAATTGAAAATAACTAGTTTTACGACACGCTGATAAAGGCGGAATATCTTCTATACTATCAAGAAACCATTTCCCGACCAAAAGCTCTTGGTTTGTTTGAATACGTGTTTTAAAAGAGGCTGTATTGCTTTCAGTACTATTACCCTGATTATCTTTGGCGATTACCTTCCAATAATAAAGGGTGTTAAAAGCTAAATCCTCTTGAATGATATAATACGTGGTCGTTAACCCTGAAGCCATTTTGGTCATCGGAGGGTTTTCTGTACCGATGTAAAAATCATAA
>DASRWB010000036.1:0-8634 GCA_035654775.1 Flavobacteriaceae bacterium
AAAAATATGTAGTTTTGCTAAACTCTTGTTTCCACTATGAAATACAAAAGAATTCTCTTAAAACTATCGGGTGAAGCCCTAATGGGTGACCGTCAGTATGGAATTGATCCGCAGCGTTTGGCCGAATATGCCCTAGACATAAAATCCATTACCGAAAAAGGGGTAGAAGTAGCCATTGTAATTGGCGGCGGAAACATTTTTAGGGGTGTTGCCGGTGCAAGTAACGGAATGGACAGGGTACAAGGGGACCACATGGGTATGCTGGCCACCGTAATAAACGGGCTGGCCTTACAAAGCGCTTTGGAAGATGCCGGAGTTCCCACGCGATTGCAATCGGCCATCACCATAAACGAAGTGGCCGAACCCTTTATCCGCAGACGTGCCATCAGGCATCTGGAAAAAGGCAGAGTGGTTATTTTTGGTGGCGGAACCGGAAATCCTTATTTTACTACGGATTCAGCCGCTGTTTTAAGAGCCATAGAAATTGGTGCCGATGTGATTCTTAAAGGAACCCGTGTAGACGGCATTTACAACACCGATCCCGAAAAGGATGAAAAGGCCGTGAAGTTTGATCATATTTCATTTGATGACGTATTGAGAAAAGGGTTGAAAGTAATGGACACCACTGCCTTTACCCTAAGTCAGGAAAACGAACTGCCTATTATAGTTTTTGATATGAATAAAAAAGGAAACTTACTAAAAGTAGTTTCCGGAGAAAATATAGGAACAAAAGTTAATCTTTAACATGTGGTGCACTTTTTGAATACCGCTGTACTATTTTTTTAAACTTTTAAAACGATGAACGAGGAAATCACATTTATTTTAGACACTACCAAAGAAGCAATGGATGCGGCCCTTAAACACCTGGAAAAACAGTTTGTCAACATCAGAGCCGGAAAGGCAAGTCCGGCCATGCTGGGTAGTGTAATGGTAGATTATTACGGTGCTCAAACTCCGCTAAATCAAGTAGCCAATGTAAACACTCCTGATGGCCGCACCATAACCGTGCAACCCTGGGAAAAAAGTATGCTGCAGGAAATAGAGCGTGGTATTATGCTGGCAAACTTAGGGTTTAACCCTATGAATAATGGAGAAACGATAATTATAAATGTACCTCCGTTAACGGAAGAACGACGCCGTGAACTGGCCAAACAAGCCAAGGCTGAAGCCGAAGATGCAAAAATTGGGGTTAGAAATGCCCGCAAAGAAGCTAATACCGAACTAAAAAAATTAGATATCTCTGAAGATTTACTTAAAAATGCAGAAGTTGATGTACAAGAATTGACTGATCGCTATGTAGCCAAAGTAGACACTATTCTGGCTGTAAAAGAAAAGGAAATTATGACGGTATAGTACCTAATCTTAGCGGCTTAAAGCCGTCTTTTAATGACAAAAGCTAATTCCCTCTTCCGTTCCATAAATAGACTCTTGCTGGTTGTCTTGTTTTTATTGGTGGTTAGCTATTCGTATTCCCAAAATCCTGTCATTGAACGCGACACAACCCAAGCCCGGGATTCTATAAAAACCAATACGCTATTAACCCATTTGGGGAATGGTTATTTCCCTACCAAATACTTTAATTTCGATTTACGCTATTTGGTAAAATACAACCAATACGAAGCACTTCGTACCGGTTTAGGCGGAGTAACCAATGAAAACTTTTCAGAAAAATTTAAACTTACCACCTATCTTGTTTACGGATTCAGAGACCATAGATTTAAATATCATTTAGGTGGTGCTGCAAGGCTCAACAAAGCTACTGACACCTGGATAGAGGTTTCGTATACCGATGACCTTCAGGAAACCGGAAGCACCATACATTTGACTGACGGTCGATTGTTTCAGTTTTTTGAACCCCGATTGCTGAATATTGAATTGTTTTACAAGCATATTACCCAGGCCGTTTCCATCACCCACCGTTTTGGTTCACAATTATCTACTGAAGCTCAATTTTCGGTCAGTAACATTACTCCAACATTTAATTATGTTTTTCAACATGAAAACACTTCCCTGAGGCGCTTTCATTTAAGTATGGCTACCGTAAGTCTGGACTGGCGTCCGTTTTCTACAGCCGGTGAACTCATGGCTTACCCTACTTTTGCCTTACAAATTGGTCAAAGTATTAACGGCCTGCTTAAAAACGAGTTGGGATTTACCAAGGCAGATTTTAAATCTCTCTACATATACCCACATCAAAACCGTTCCAGCACGCAGCTTGCCTTTACGCTTGGCATGGTAAGCAGCGCTACGCCTTTAACGCATATGTACCATGCGTATCCAAATAACAACACGAAAGAAACTATTTTGCAACGCTTTACCGTAGCGGGTTTAACCAGTTTTGAAACCATGTATTTTAATGAGTTTTTTTCGGATCGACTACTTACTCTACAAGGGAAACATGCTTTTGCTCCTTTTGAACTTGGAAGTCGATTTAAGCCGGAATTGGTTTTGATTTCAAAGTTTGCTCTAGGCCACATGAAACACCCGGAATACCATCAAGGCATTTCGTTTAATACGCTGGAAAAGGGTTATTTTGAATCGGGATTTGAGCTGAACAAGTTGCTGTTTGGGTTTGGTTTGAGTGCAGCTTACCGCTATGGCAGTTATCATTTGCCTAAACTGGAAGATAATATTGCCCTTAAGTTTACATTTAACATTACCCTATAGTTAACTAAGCTACACCTTGAAATACAAAATTTGTATTGAAAAAAGGGGTTTCAAAAAATTCTAACACGTTATAACTGAATTCATAACGTTTCTGTTTTTGTACAGTTACTCCCTGAAATCTTACAATCAGAACACATCCCGTCTCCGTCACCATCTTTACCCGGATTACAACCTCTTCTGCAGCCGGAACACGTAATGGTAGGTTCTTCATAATTCATAAAAACCATTCGTTCTGCATTAAGGGTTACCACTCTGGCTGTATTAACGGTAGTACCAGAGGCGTCAAGACCACTTGCAGACAACATATAATACCCATTATTATCGGAAGCTTCAACAAATACAAAATCTTCAAAATCTACAGTAAATCCTTGATTATGTACAATATTCTCATACTCTATCTCAACTTCTTTCTTTATCGTTTCAGAAGTGAAATGAAACGTACGCTGAGCATCCAAATACCCAATAGAGTCTCCATATTCTACTTCTTTGTTAAACTCACTACTTATAGCTAGAACTTGACTATCTTCATTTTCAACGCTATTGTTCTTTTTGTTCTCATTGCAAGACAAAAAAACCATGGCTATTATCCCTAATAAAACGACTTTAAAAGTTTTCATCTATTTGATTTTTAACAAGTTATTACACGTAAAGATAATAATTATAATAATAATAATAACTAGCAACTCATTTTTAAAATTATCAACAACACTCTCCCTATATTATAACTGTGTTTTAACTTACTAATCGTTTTGTTTTTTCTACCTTTGCAGACGTTTTCATTTACTTATGTTTAAAGTATTCAGCAAAGGGTTTTGGGATGTTGTGGCACGCCTTATTTTGCGCAATAAAATTTTCATTTTAGTTGCGATTATCGGGGCTACCGTTTTTTTTAGTTATCAGTGGAAAAACATGCGTCTTTCCTATACCGAAGCCAATTTATTGCCCGATGCACATGAAGTAAATCAAACCTATAAACACTTTTTGTCTATTTTTGGTGAAGAAGGCAATCTCATTGTTATTGGGGTAAAAGACACGGCCTTTTTTACGGCTAAAAATTTTAATGCCTGGACGGCACTTTCAAAAAAACTATCCCAGTATCCCGAAGTAGAAACCGTTATTTCGGTTTCCGATTTACAAAAACTGGTAAAAAACGATACACTTCAGAAGTTTGATTTGGTTCCTTTTGTAGAAAGTGACGTTTTAACGGCTTCTGAGATTAGTCAATTGAAGCAGGACTTGTTTGAAAAATATCCGTTTTATGACGGTTTCTTGTTTAATTCAGAAACCCAAACTCTTCGCAGTGCACTTTACTTAAAACAAGATATTGTAAATACTTCGGCTCGGAAAGATTTTATTTTAACAACCTTAAAAAACGAGGTTGACGCTTTTGAAAAAAACACCGGTCTGCGTTTGCATATCTCGGGAATGCCTTATATACGTACGCTTAACTCTCAAAATATTGTTGATGAAATCGGGATTTTTATAGGTGCGGCGCTATTGGTTACTTCGCTTATATTTTTCTTTTTCTTTCGTTCGTTCCGAGCTACTTTTATCTCGCTTATTGTGGTTTCCGTTGGCGTGATGTGGACTTTCGGTATTATCGGGTTGCTGAATTATGAGATTACGGTACTCACGGCGTTAATTCCTCCCTTAATCATCGTTATAGGAATTCCAAATTGCATTTTTCTTATCAATAAATACCAGCACGAGGTAAAAAGTCACGGCAATAAAGTAAAGTCGCTACAAAGGGTAATTACCAAAATAGGGAATGCCACTTTAATGACTAATGTAACTACAGCCTCAGGGTTTGCCACTTTTATGATTACCGAAAGTACGCTTTTGAAAGAATTTGGTTTGGTGGCCTTTTTAAGCATTTTATCCATATTTATTTTGTGTCTTTTAATCATTCCCATCATATACACCTTTTTACCTTACCCAAAAGACCGTCACCTGGAGCATCTAAACAAGCGCTGGATTGGAGGTTTTGTAAACTGGATGGAGTATATGGTAAAAAACCGGCGTATTACCATATACTTTAGTGCACTTGTGCTCATTATTATAAGTATGATTGGGTTAAATCAAATTAAAATATCGGGGAGTTTGATAGAAGACATGCCCCAAAAAGCGGCTTTTTTTAAAGACATTCGTTTTTTTGAAGAGGAATTTAACGGCATCATGCCTCTGGAAATTCTGATTGATGCCAAACGAAAGAAAGAGGTAAACAAGCTGGCTCATTTAAAACGGATGAATGCCCTTGAAGAAGTTATTGCCGAAATCCCGGAACTTTCCAAACCCATATCGATAGTAAGTCTTGCCAAGTACAGTAAACAGGCTTACTATAACGGAAATCCGAAATATTACCAATTGCCCACCGCACAAGAAAACAGTTTTATTCTATCGTATGTAAAGAATACTACTTCGGATGTGAATTTGCTTAAAAATTTTGTTGACAGCACAGGGCAATATGCACGGATTACTACTTTTATGAAAGATGTTGAAACCGAGAAAATGGAGCGTTTGGAAGAAACTTTACTCTCTAAAATAGCTAAGATTTTTCCCGAAGAACGCTTTCAGGTTAGCTTAACCGGCAAGGCACTTGTGTTTCAAAAAGGGACTGAATACCTGGTAAAAAACCTGGTGCTTTCCCTTTCGCTGGCAATTTTTCTTATCGCCTTGTTTATGGCCTATATGTTTCGTTCCTTCAGAATGATTTTAATTTCAATTATTCCAAACCTGTTGCCGCTATTGATTACGGCAGGTGTTATGGGGTATGCCGGAGTACCTATTAAACCTTCCACCATACTGGTGTTTAGCATTGCTTTTGGTATTTCGGTAGATGATACTATTCACTTTCTGGCCAAATACAGACAAGAACTTTTAGCCAACAACTGGAAAATACGGAAATCGGTGTATGCTGCTTTACGCGAAACCGGTGTAAGTATGTTCTATACCTCAATTGTATTGTTTTTTGGATTTTCAGTATTTGTTATTTCCAGTTTTGGCGGTACGGTTGCTTTAGGAGCTTTGGTTTCCATAACGCTGTTGTTTGCCATGCTATCCAACCTGCTTTTACTGCCTTCGTTATTGCTTTCGCTGGAGCGCAGTATTGCCAACAAAGAAGTGTTGAAAGAGCCTTCTATTAATATTATTCCGGAAGAAGACGAGACCGAAAATTATACCTAAATTCCAATTATAAAAATTTATCTTTGCACTTAAAATAGTAACGCATGAGACCAAGTACTGTTGCCGAATTATTAAACTCCACTTCTTTTTTACAAGAAATCGAATTAAAAGGTTGGGTGAAAACCTTTAGAGCCAATCGGTTTATTGCATTAAATGACGGCTCTACGCTTCAAAATATTCAATGTGTTGTAGATTTTGAAAAAACAGATGAAACCTTACTAAAGCGAATAACTACCGGTGCCGCTGTACATATTAAAGGGCAACTGGTAGAAAGCCAGGGTAAAGGACAAAACGTTGAGATACAAGTAAACACCCTTGCTGTTTTAGGCGACAGCGATCCGGAGACGTATCCTATTCAGCCTAAAAAACATTCGTTTGAATTTTTAAGAGAAAATGCTCACCTGCGTGTTCGCACACAAACTTTTAGTGCCGTTATGCGTCTTCGGTCGGCGTTGTCCTTTGCCATACACAAATATTTTAATGACCATGGGTTTTACTACATGCACACTCCCATAATTACAGGCAGCGATGCCGAAGGTGCCGGAGAAATGTTTCGGGTTTCTGTTTTAGACCCGAAAAATCCACCCCAAAAAGAAGACGGCAGTGTAGACTTTTCTAAAGATTTTTTTGGTAAAGAAACAAATTTGACCGTTTCGGGACAATTGGAAGCCGAGACCTACGCAATGGCCTTGGGTAAAGTATACACTTTTGGTCCTACCTTTAGAGCTGAAAACTCTAACACTTCACGCCATTTGGCCGAGTTTTGGATGATAGAGCCCGAAGTGGCCTTTATGGATTTGGCCGGGAATATGGATTTGGCAGAAAGCTTTTTAAAGTTTGTGTTGCGCTATGTTTTAGAAAACAACCGTGAAGACCTTGCATTTCTGGAAAAGCGATTGCTGGAGGAAGAAAAAACAAAGCCGCAAGCAGAACGCAGTGAGCTCAGCCTGATAGAAAAACTAAACTTTGTAACAGACAACCATTTTAAAAGAGTGAGCTATACTGAAGCCATCGAAATCTTAAAAAACAGCAAGCCCAATAAAAAGAAAAAATTCAATTATCCTGTTGAAAACTGGGGTACCGATTTACAAAGTGAGCACGAGCGTTACCTGGTAGAAAAACACTTTAAAGCACCGGTAATTCTGTTTGACTATCCGGCAAACATTAAAGCCTTCTACATGCGCTTGAACGAAGACGGTAAAACCGTAAGGGCCATGGATATTTTATTTCCCGGTATTGGTGAAATGGTTGGCGGCAGCCAAAGAGAAGAGCGTCTGGACGTTCTAAAAGAGAAAATGAAAGCTTTAGGCATCGATGAAGAAGAACTCTGGTGGTATCTGGACTTGCGCAAATACGGTACTGCCGTACATTCCGGTTTTGGGCTGGGATTTGAGCGACTGGTGATGTTTGTAACCGGTATGGGCAACATACGCGATGTGATTCCGTATCCAAGAACACCGCAGAATGCAGAATTCTAAATATACACCATCTTCTGATAATTACAGAAAACAATTTGCGTTACTATCTAATGTAGATTGTTTTTTTTATTTAATTGGCATTCTATCTCTTAAATATATCCTTCAATTGATAGAAAAACCGTTCTATTAAACGTAAGTCCTCAGTAATGATTTCGGCTGAACCTCGCATTTCTTGTTTGAAATCGATTTCCTTATTGTAAGATGTAATCAATTTTTTAGGGAGTTCAACATCTATATAATAAAACCCTTCGGAGTCTGCAATAAGTGATATGTTTTTAATCGTTCCGTTGAGAACCCCAAACTCCGTATCCAGATAATTTTCAAGTTTGATATTGACTCGCTGACCAACTTTTATCTTTCCAGAATTTTGAATGGGTGTTTTTAACTTGGCAATGTATATGACATTTCCATTGGGGATTATTGTAAATACCAAATCGCCTTGATTTACGGTTTGATTAACATTCCAATAATTCAAAAAAGACACCTTACCTTGTATTTCAGATTGCAATACATAGAGGTATTCCCAATCCTTAATCGCTTTTTTTAATTGGTTAAATGATTGTATCACGTTCTTGAGCAAGGTCATTTCTTCCCTGACCTGGTTGATTTCTGTCCCTTTGGAGGTTTTATGGGCATTGCTTATGGCTTCACGGATTTGTGAAATAGAGGACTCAAAGTTCTTGAAATTACGCTCTGCTTGAGCATATTCCAGTTGTTTGCCTTCAAAATCCTGCGCCGAAATGATTCCTTTTTCAAATAAAGATCTGTTTCGTTCTAAATCCTTTTCTTTAAAATTCAGCTCTGTTCTGTTGATTTCCTTTTGTGACTGTAAACTTCGTAGTCTATTGTTCAATTCAGAAACGGAAAAACTATTGGCTATCGCCTCATTGGTAAATGGTTGTAATTGCTTATTTAATTGATATTGTATATAGCTATTTTCAAAAAGAGCGTACTGTGATTCAATATCCCCTAAAAACAACACAGGAATACTATCAATAGGAAAACTAAAATCCCTTGTATTCACCTTAATGGTATTCATTATGGATTTTAATTTAAAAACATCTTGATAATTAGCCGTATTTTCAATAATGGCCAATGGTTGTTTGGTATGTACCAATTCGTTTTCTGATACCAGGATAGCATCAAACTTTCCTGTAATTTTTGCATATTCTTTTTGTGGTGGTACTTGAGTTGTTACCGTTGCTTCAGATGTAATAATATCCGGGTATTTTACAAACCAGGAAATAAGAAACAACATTAGTATTAAAACCAGAAACAGTACATTGCCCCAACGTATCATCCAATG
>DASRWB010000037.1:0-4540 GCA_035654775.1 Flavobacteriaceae bacterium
CTACCTAAAATTAACACCTTTTTAACTTGCAGAAATCAATAATATATATTTACTTTGTTTTTCAAAGTACTTTAAAATGGAATCCAAAGACTATCTCAAAGACATCGGTGAAATAAAAACCCTCATGAACCGCTCATCGCGTTTTATTTCCTTAAGTGGCATATCAGGAATTTTAGCCGGAGTATACGCCATCATTGGCGCAGCCGTTGCCTATTACATCGTAAGCCGTTCGGGTGCAGACTATGTAATGCTGGACGGTGCCATATACAGAACGTGTTTACTTATACTTGCGCTGGTGGCGGCCTGCAGTATAGTCACCGCCATTTTGCTTTCAGCTAAAAAAGCTAAAAAACACGGGGAAAAAGTATGGGATGCCACTTCACAACGACTGGTACTTAATTTTTTAATACCCCTGGTTACCGGTGGATTGTATATTCTCATTATTATGGGGCAGCAAAAATACGGACAAACGGCGGCCTTGATGCTTATTTTTTACGGACTTGCCTTGGTAAACGCCTCCAAATACAGTCTGGGTACCATACGCTATCTGGGCTTTACCGAAATTGGCCTGGGAATCCTTTGCGCCCTGCTTCCGGGATACGGATTCTGGTTTTGGGTGCTGGGCTTTGGCCTGATGCACATTGTCTACGGAACAGCCATGTACCTGAAATACGACCGTAAATAACCTGCAACTTATAAATCACTATAGTAACCTTTAAAACCAATATATATGTTAACAACTCAAAAAAGAATAGGAATCATTGCAATAGGCACAGTAGCGCTGTTACTCGTTCCTTTTATTGCCATGCAATTTTCAAATGAAGTGCAATGGACCGCAGCCGATTTTATCGTGGCCGGCGGTTTGCTGCTTACCTTAGGCTTTTGTATCGAACTGATTTTCAGAAGAGCCAAAAGCAAAACAAACCGCTTACTTTTATTAGCCGTACTTTTGATGGCCTTTTTCCTGCTTTGGGCAGAGTTGGCCGTAGGTATTTTTGGAAGCCCGATTGCGGGAAGTTAATTGCTAATGAGCCTTATAGAAAACATAAATAAAGCTTTTGACCACAGGGTCCGACTCGGCATCATGTCGGTGTTGATGGTAAACGAATACGCCGATTTCACCACCCTCAAAGACTTGCTGGGCGTTACCGACGGCAATTTGGCCAGTCATGCCAAAGCCCTGGAAAGTGCCGAATACATTCTTGTGGAAAAACAATTTATAGGGAAAAAACCAAACACCCGCTATAGGGCTACCAAACAGGGACAAGCAGCGTTCCAAAAACACATTGATGCACTGGAACAACTCCTTAAGAGTGCTGAATAATTTTTTTGTCTTTTTACTTTGTAATTCAAAGTACTTTAAACTATAAACTATGAAAAATACCACACCACAAAACAAACTTAATCACTGGATAAAAACCTCCATTACCGCCCGAATGCTTATGGTTGGAGGATTAATTATTATTTTATTAATACCTCTTGGTCTTATTGAAGAACTAATACTCGAACGTACACACAGACAGCAAGATGTGGTTCGTGAAATAAACGAAAAATGGGGAAGCGAGATCGTGCTCTACGGTCCGATACTTAAAATACCCTATAAAACCTACTCTGAATCAACAAAGTATATTGAAGAAAACAAAACCCGCGTAAAAGAACTGAAAACACATCTCAACTATGCTTATGTTTTTCCAAATTCATTACAGGCAAAAATAGATGCCAACTCAAAAACGTTAACAAGAGGCAACTATCAGTCGGCCGTATTTACCACAAACATGAACTTTTCCGGGGCTTTTGAAGTGCCGTCATTGGTGGGGAAAGATATACCTGATCAGGATGTAGTTTGGGAAAAAGCTTCTCTTGTGCTGCTGACATCCAATGTAAAAGGAATAAAACATGAAATCGCTGTAAAGCTTAAGGCCAATTCCTATCCGCTGGAAGCAAATTTCACAAGTGATGTTTCCCCAAACGCACTCAACACATTGGAAACCGGAACCTTAAAAACCGAAAAAATAGCACTCGATTCGGTTTTACCATTTTCCCTGGATATGATTTTCAACGGCAGCGAATCCATAAAAATAGTACCGGTAGGCAAAAACACGGAAATGGAAATGACTTCCAACTGGCCCGATCCCGGATTTACCGGGCACTTTTTACCCGATAACGAAACCAAAGAAATCACCGAAAAAGGGTTTAAAGCCAAATGGAAAGTACTTCAAATCAACAGGCCTTTTTCGCAACTGCACCTCAACAAAATTCCAAGCCTCTCAGGCTTTGCCTTTGGAACGGAATTTGTCGTTGTGGTAGACGAACTTCATAAAAGTGAGCGTGCGGCCAAATACGGCTTTTTGGTAATCGGACTTACCTTTTTAATTTTCTTTTTAATTCAAACACTCAGCAAAATAAACATCCACCCTTTTCAGTATTTAATGATTGGTCTGGCACTTACCTTGTTTTACACTTTATTGGTTGCCATTACAGAGCACAGCAATTTTTTAAAAGCGTATGCAATTGCAGGTACCGCAGTCGTTCTCTTAATAAGTACCTATGCTAAATCCATACTTAAAAACCTCAAATTTCCGGTATTTATCGGGCTGTCTTTAACGGCTCTTTACACCTTTATATACGTAATAATCCAACTGGAAAATTATGCTTTACTGGTAGGTAGTATCGGGCTGTTCTTAATCTTGGCAGGAGTCATGTTTGTATCCCGTAAAATTGAGTGGAATACCGATTAAAATCAACCGCGTAGTCCTAAAACCCCATACGGGGCTTATCCCTTCGCGTCCACATAATCCTGAAGGTAAGCAAACCTTGCGGTGAGCTTGCCTCCGGCGGTAATCTGGGCGCGTTTGAGGATACCGCGTTCGTCCATATTAAAAAAGGCGGGAAGCACATGTTCCAAAAACATCTCGCCAAACCCCTCACTGGCGTCTTTAGGCAATTCACAAGGCAAATTATCTACCGCCATAACCGTAATGGCGCCCGGTACATCAAAAGCCACTTCTTGCTCCGTTTGCGGGTCATACCCGTAAAACGGGTCGGCTATGGTAGAAGCCCTCAGCGTACTGGCCACAGGACCATCTATGTCACATGATATATCGGCCACCAAACGGATGGCAAACTCCGGATGCTTCGCATCTTCTCGGGTAAACAGGTAAGGCGCTCCATTACCGTAAAAATGCCCCGCAATAAAAAAGTCGGTTTGCTTGGCATAGGGCATAAAATTGCTTTCGTAACCACTGGGGTCTTTATAGAACGCCTGCTTTTCGCCCACTTTACCGTCGCTGCGTTTGTTGTACTCCATCACATCAGCCATACAGTACACCGGCTCCGAAAACGAAGACGTAAGGTACAGCGCATCGCTCACCTCCTTAATCTTCAAGTGGTCTAAAATTTCTTTAGCGCCATAGGCCACTTTTCCGGTTCCGGTAAGCAGGATTTTCAGGTTGGGGATTCTAATCTTGTCCAGCTCGGCCTTTACGGCTTCCAGATCGGCAAGGGTTTCCACTTTAGGCAAAGCAAACAAGCCCTCGCGCAAGCCCAAGGCTCTAAAACCGTTATAGGCACCCACCAGTCCGGCATAACGTCCAAAACCTATCAACCGCGCACCACTCTTTTTTACAACAGTTTCGTGGTCATACAGGTTAATGTTCTTTTGCAGAATGGCTTGAAGCAGCTTTCGGTTATACGGTTGCTTTTTGATGGTATGCGAAAAGAAAAAGTATGTTTTATTTGGAATCAGCGCCTCCACAGGCACTTCTTTTACCCCCAGCATAACATCGGCGTCTGACACGTCCTCCCGTACCTCAAAACCTAGCGCCCGATAGGCTTCATCGGGAAAGATACGAAGGGGCGACGATTCTACAACAAAAGTGGCCTGCGGAAACCGCTCGCGGGCTTCAGCCAGTTTTTCAGGGGAAAATACCACGCGGCGGTCCGGTGGATTTTTACGCTCTTTGATGATGGCAAACTGCATACGTAATCTTGGTATAAATTTTGCACGAAAATACAGGTATTCGTATGGATATGCAAAGATTTTGTATTTTTGCTGACTATTTCAATACGGGGCCGACTGGTTTTGACAGCGGGTTGTATCGAATAGTAAGCACGTCGCGTAAGGACTTTGACACGCGTAAAAGGCTAAGTCACATTTTTAAACGGCGAGAATAACTACGCTTTAGCTGCTTAATCTGAATTTACAGTAAGATTGGCCTCGTCCTGCAAGGCAGGAAAGCTAAATGTCCCTGGAAAGCCCTGGTTCACGGCGTTCCGCCTTGGGGCATCGTAAAAGTAAACCTAGAACTTTGGACGCTTTGACCAAAGTTTGAAACCTGAAAAGCTAAGTTGCAGGTAGATTGTTTTTTATCGGCCTGCTTCCGAAAACCATAAAAAAACTAAACGTGTAGAAAGCTATTGGGTAGCTTGTTTGGACGAGGGTTCGACTCCCTCCGGCTCCACATCACTCACAACGGGCTTGTGATTTGAAACATAAAAAACCCATCAAGCGGGCTTGAATGGGTTTTGTTGTTTTAAAGCA
>DASRWB010000038.1:0-55566 GCA_035654775.1 Flavobacteriaceae bacterium
CCAAGCAACCGCATGACATGACTGTGAAAATGAGGCGATTTTACAACCATAACTTTTAAAAGCGTTTTTCTGAAAACTTTATTAAATTGCGACATACGAACCATCTCCTCATTACTTTTTCGCACAGGTTCCAGTTGCGGAGAATACAACAACGCTTCTCGGCTATGACGTGCATACACCTTCCTGAATTTCACCTTCCCCTTTTTCAGATAAAACTCATAACCCCCAAAATAAAGCGGGTACTTAATATTTTTATAATCATACTTGTCCATTGCTACAGCTAGTACAATCTCATTTATAAATCTCCCTTAGCTCCTTCATGGATACTTCATGGATACTTCATGGATACTCCGTAGATAACTTATGGTGTTAAGCATACTATGTTAAAAAAAATCGCTCCCTGTTTTAAAGCCCTCCTCAGAAGGCATTATCCATTAACTATACATTCTTATCCTGAAATGGCTTGTGCCACTACCAGTTTCTAAAAATCAAAATACCAGTTAAACAAGTCGGTGCGCAGGCCCAGCGTAAACCAGGTAGTATTGCTTTTAAAGGTAGTAGGGGTTTGTGCATCGGGCGTAAAGTCTCTAAAACTCAGGTTGGCAAAAAGCCTGAGATTGGTGGCGGTATTCACTATATAGGCTGCCTGTAGTTCAGCATTAAATGTATTGGTTTTAATACCTTGCCCTACTTCCACTCCGGTATCAAAGGGTCTGTCGTTGTAGTTTCGGTAGATGTCTGCGCCGTAGCTAAAGGTATCGGTTTCAGTATTGAAGTCGAAGCCGCGCGTGCCAAGTACGATTTTGGCATCGGCTTGCCAGCGCTTGTAGTAGTATCTCCCGATAAGGATGAGTTCGCTGAAGTTTGCTCCCCAAAGGTGCGCCATGGACTGGTTGTTGTGCCCATAGTTGTGTATAATGGTATTGTGAGAATAGGTATAGGGCCTGACGCGGTTGTACTCTGCCTGTAGCATGAGGTTTTGCACTTTAAAGGCGTGGTAGTATTTTGCGCCCAGCTGGTATCCGTATTTGTTTTTCCAGTTTTTATTTTGGGCCTTCACGGCATCCAGCGAAAACTCGTCGAGGATAAACTGTCCGTAAAGATGGATGTTATCATTCCATTTGTATTTTCCTGAAAGTCCAAGAATGGCGTTACCGGCGCCCTGTCCGGTTTCAAACTCAATGGCTCTAAAAAAGATAATAGGGTTCAGGTAGTTGATATCGAAGCCCCGGTTGTTTGTATTAGACCAAACCACAGACTCAAAGAGGCCCAGGTTGAAGCGTTTGGAGAGGTTCCAGCTAAGGTAGTGGGTTGCCATGTACTTGGTGAGGTAGGCACCGTCTTCGGTAACTTCGGGACGCACATCGCGCAGCCACATCCAGGTATTGGTGTATTTAATTTTCCAAAAGGACGTATTGAGTTTTAAAAATGGCGAAGGGCTTGCTACATCGCTCATGAAGAGCGAGCGATAGCCATCACCAATAAAGTTTTTGCCGTGTCCGAACTGCAGGTTCAAAAAGGGAGCCGGCGTATAGGATAGGTAGGCTTCAGCCACAGGGTAGTCGTAGGCATCGGTTTTAAAGCGTTTGGCTATACCGCGTCCGGGAATCAGGGCGGCTTCGTCGGCTCCTTTGATACTCTCGGCATAAGTATTGAAATATTGTGCAAAACGTCCCTGGCTTTCGTATACTGTAGCTGAGAAGTTTAATTTTTTGCCCAGTCCGCCTTGAATAAAGATGCCCCGGGTGTTGTTGAAGGTGGTACTGAAACTTGCTTCAGTATCTTTTCCTACCTGCAGGTCAAAAACGGGGTCAAGGGTAAACCAGTAGTCTTTGCTTTGCACCTGTACCAGGTGTTCGTTCCAGAGTTTTTTACCTAAGGTGCTTTGGGCGGGTATTTGCAAGGAGTCTTTTACGGCCCGGAAGTCGTAATAGGTATTTACAGTACTGTAGAGATAGGGTTTTGATGCGGTGTGGCTGTTTGTACCTACCAAATTCAGGCTGCTTTCAAATCCTGCATAGTAGCCGTGGGTAAAGGGAATGTTGAGTTGACTGCTGTATTCAGGAGCGGTATAAGGGGTTCGTTGCTTTTGAATTTTTTCATATTCCTGTTTGGCTTGTTTTTCCAGTTCGGTTAATTCGGGCTCCGGCCGTCGGGTTTTGGTTTCGGGAGCAGAAGCAACGGTTGGGTTTTCAGCTGGCTGAGATATGGGGGGGTTACTTCCTATGGGGATGGTTGTTTTTACGGAGTACTGTACAAATGTAGGCACTCCGTTGTAGCTGGCAGGTGTAATTTTGGGTAGAGCTTCAAAAATACGGGTAAATTCTTCTTTAATATCCGGATGTGAGGCTTCGGTAAAGATGATTTTAAACGCTCCGTCTTTGTCTACTTCAAACAATACGGTTACTTCCCCGGTAAAATTGCTGTCGAGGGTTTCAGGTAAAGTAAAGTTAGTTTTGATAAAGGTAAAAAGCCGCGTATCAAAACAGGCTTTAAGATTGGAAGGCTGGACGTTTTCACACCCGGGAAATATGGGTGGCTTATGTGTAAACGTTCCGTCTTGCGACCATAGTGCGGTTTGTAAACAACCCCATAAACAAAGGGCTAGAAATGGTTTCATCGGTATCTGTACAGGTTTTGTGTGGAAAGATACTATTTTTAGGTTAACCTGTAAAAAAACCGATTGGAAATTCACTTGAGTTTGTATACATTTTCTACTTGACGGATGCTTGCAAAAAAAGTCCCGTTAGGGAGGAGTAACGGGACAAGGAATAGAATGTTTTGGATTTTAGTTACTCCACCTGAAAAATAATGGGGAGTGAATAGGGTACCCTAACAGCTTTACCACGTTGTTTACCGGGTTGCATTTTAGGCAGTTTGTTAATTACCCGTACGGCTTCTCTTTCGAGTGCGGGATGAGGTGCACGGGCACCAACGTCAATAATTTCGCCGGTTTTATCAATTTTAAAGATAACGTTGATACGTTGTCTTCCGGAGAGTCCTAAATCGGCTGCCAGATCGGTATTAAAGTTTTTGTTTACAAACTGGGCAATTTTATCGGACATGCATTTTCTTTTCTGGTCGTTGTTTCCGCTTTCGCATCCGGGAAATACGGGTACATTTTCAATTACGGCAAAAGGGACATCCACTTCTTCTTCCACTTCCTCTACTTCTACCTCTTCAATTTCTACAATTTCTTCTTCCTGACTGGTTTCAGTAGATTCAATAACAGTTTCTTCCACTTCTTCTTCGTCTTCCACTACCTCAATAACTTCGGGAGCTGCCGGTGGTGGCGGTGGCGGTGGCGGTGGTGTTTGGAGTTGTTCTGTAATAGGAACTTCTTCTTCCAGTTCATCGTCCAGATTTAACTTTCCTATGTCAATAAGGGAATTATCGTAGTTTTTATAATTGATGGCAAAATTGGTTAAAAACAACATCAAGGCCAACCCTATAGAGAAGTAGAGTGCACTGTTACGGCCAACATTTGCTTTGGGATTTTTTTTAGGCTCCATAATTTTTTGTTTTATGTGTCGCTAATTTAACTATTTATTTGAAAAAAAAGCAAGTGAATATTATTTTTTAACGTTAATCTTTACCCGCCACAACAGCAGGGACGCTAAACCAACTCCTATGGTGTTTGCTACAATGTCTAAGACATCAGCCGTACGGTGTGTGGTTAGGCTACTTTGTAGAACCTCAATAATTGTACCAAAAATAAAGACCGTAATACTAATCCTCGGAATGTATTTTTTAGGGTGTATTCCCGCTTTAGGTAGAAAAGCAACATACCATACCAAAACCAGCAAAAAATATATCCCTGCATGAGCTATCTTGTCACCACGGGAAGTGTCCAGTTGGGATAAATCGTCAAGATCAATAAAACTTACCCCCAGTACAAAAAGCGTATAGGCTACAGAAATTATTACCGCATAGGGTTTATGCACCAATAAGTTCTTTATAGTCATCAGCGGACAGTAATTGGTCTGCCTGTGCGGGGTTGGTCATTTTGATTTTAATCATCCAGCCTTCGCCGTATGGGTCGGTATTTACCTTTTCGGGTTCGTCTTCCAGAGCTTCGTTTAGGGCCACAATTTCACCGGATAGCGGCATAAACAAATCGGACACGGTTTTTACGGCTTCCACCGTTCCAAAAACTTCTTCGGCGTCGAGAGTTTCGTCTAGAGTTTCAATTTCAACATAGACAATGTCGCCTAATTCGCTTTGTGCAAAGTCGGTAATTCCTACGGTGGCAGTATCGCCCTCGATAGCTACCCATTCGTGGTCTTTAGTGTACTTTAAATTTGAAGGTATATTCATTATGCTCGTATTGTTTTTGCAAATGTATTTATTCGAATGCTTATTTAAAAGTTTCTGTGTTTAATTCCCAAAATTATACCTCAACGTAAATCCGGACCTGATGGTGGTTTGCGGGAAGGCTGTTGAAATGGCGTATTCAGAGAAAGTATAATCAAAATAAAAGATTCCGGTTAAGTATTTACTGAAGGCGTAATCGGCAGAGTACTTCAGGTTCCAGACGGTTTGCCCTGAGGTTACCTGATTGTTTTCCAAATCCAAATACCTGATAATGGTCTTGTTGTCTCTAACGGAAACATCGGCACGCATGTTTAAGTCACTGACTATAGTGGCTCTCGGACCTGCAAGTTTAGATTTGATTCGCACGTCTTTAAAGCGGTACCCCAATCCAAGGGTATATTCATTACCCAGGATTTCGGTCATTAGATTGTTGTCAAAACTAAGCGACAGCATACGGTCTTTTTTTATTTCAGCCAATACTTTAATGGCGCTTTTGGTTTCCATGTCAATCCGAATTAAGGGACTAAACATTTCGGTGAGGTTGATGTTGCTGTACAGGGTTTTGTTTTTGTAATCTCCGGCCTGGTTAAATTTGTCAGAGAACTGATTTTCATAAGGCACGTTAAAATCTGTCGATACGTAGTCCAAATTGGTTCTGAACTGATTTATGGTATAACTGGAACGGTACCCATGGGTAAGCGAAAAACGCTTAAACTTATCTTTAAACCATTTCATGCGCATAAGCCCGGTGTACTTTACATCCCAGTTGGGGATAGGCACATTGCGCATGGCTCCCAGTTTTACGTTATCGGGACTCTGTCCGGTATAGGCTGCCATAAACGCAGGCAAAAGCACCGCCTGACTGCTTTTACTAAATCCTAGCGGGTAACCGTTTAAGTCTCCGTTTTCGAAGTTATCGGGGTTGGCCATATCTACACCACGTTCCTGAGCCAGACGTCGCGCAATAATGAGCCGGTTTTCTCTAAAAGCGTCAAATGCTTCCGAACTACTCTCATCACTTTTGCTGAAGGCCGTTTTGATAAGTACGGTAGAGATGTTGAAGTTTCCAAAGGTGTTTGGTGTAAGCGAGTTGTAATCCAGCTGACCATCGTCGTCAATATCTTCAACTCTGAAATTCTCGGTATAGTTTTGAGCATACAACCTGTTTCCAACCAAATCTATTTTTAAATCATTAATAGGTTCCAGGTTTAAGGAAAAGTCCAGTTGTCGGTTTTGTGTAGTGGTGTACTGCTGGTTGAATTCCGGAAAAACAGTGAGCCATCCTTTTCTGGCGGCCATTTCTCTAATGTCACTCTGACTACCAAAGGTGTAACCCAGCGTGGGCTTAAGTGTTCCTATAAATCCCGGAGTGAGCAGGTATCCGGGTAAAAAGCTACCGTTGTTTTCGGTGTAATTTACCTGTACTCTTTTTATGCTGGTAAGCACATCGATACCAAAATTAAGCAGGGTATTCTTCTTTTTGGAACTGCTTGCCGGTGTTTTAGCCGCTTGTTCTCCCGGCGGATTGGTACGCTGAATACGGTTTGGTGTTCGTGCCGTTTTTTTCCGTATTCCCAGATAGGAATACAGTCTATTCATGTCCAAGGCTGTATTCAGGGTATGAGTATTGGAGTTTTGTATGGTATTTCCCAGGTCGTAAGACTGTCCGTTGAGTTCCAAATCTCTGAACAAATCTGACCCTTTTTGCCACTGAAAATCTCCGGTATAGGAGTAGGTGGCAGTAAGGAAATTGAAGGTTGGTATTTTATTAATGGGCAATTCGTAATTTAGGCCTACTCTCTGGTATTGCATATTGGGGTCACCAAAATCAAACAAGCCGTCCCAAACATCGAGTGTTGGGTCTTGTTCGCCGTTTATAATATCGTCTTTGAAGTAGTTGCGCACAATATTGTTGTTGGCTGCCGTAAAGTTGACGGATAAAGCCTGAGTTATCGGGTAATTTATCGCGTACTGAAAGTCGAAGGTGTAGTTTCGCTTGTAGAGTTCTTCCAGTCCAATATTATTTCCGCCTAAATCGACATCTCTGAATTTTTGTTTGTTAAACCTTCGGTTAATGTCCGTGTTTACGGTAAAGCTGGACGGAAGTAAATTGATGTTAAAGTCTTTGAGTATTTTCCAGTACTTACCGGTGAAAAGCGAATCGTTTTTTTGGAAAGGTTGTATTTCCAGCGGATTAAAATTAAAGGCATAGTTAGCTCCCAGACGTACCGTCTTGTCTACCGAATTTTCAATTTCAAAATCGCGGTGTTCCACTTTGTTGTAAGAATAGTTTAAAGTGAGGTTTTCCACGTCATAGAACCGCGGTTTAGCATCTCCGGTTCTGTTCTTTTTAACTCCGATAAAGTTTATGCTCTTTCGTTTAGTGTAGTTTTCATTTACATTAAGAATAGAGTCTCTTTCAGCGGCATTGGCGTTACTTAGCTGTGTATCTAGCTCGATGTCTCTGTAAAACTCATCGTATTTTGGGGTAATCACCTCAACGCCCTGTCCGTAATTAAAAGGAATTTGCAAGCCCCATTTTTGCGGCAGTAACTGTCCAATATTTATGTTGGTAACCACGTCATACTGCTTTACGTCTTCGCGGCTTCTTTGATTAGGTCCTTGCTCAATGGTGCCAAAACCGGCAGTGCTTTGTCTACCTGTAGCGCTCACACTGGCAAAGTCAGCCAGATTAACATCGGTACTCATCACGGCTGCCCAACCGCCTTTGCTTTCCAAATCGGAAATACGCAATTCGTTAAACCATATTTCCCCACAGGCATCTGTGCTTGTACGGTTCTTTATTCCAATCATTAGATTTCTGATATCTCCAAAGTTTGGATTTCCTTTTATGGCCACACGATGGTATTTATCTTCTACTCCCAGGGTAGGCAAAGGGTCAAATTCGGCTACCGGATTTTCGTTGAGCTGTTCATTGATTAGATCGTAAAAAATAGGATCGCCGGATATTGAACCGCTTATGATACCTTTTGATTTTATTTCCTGAAGGGTTTTTAGCGGAATATTGATTTCGTTGGCTGCAGGCCATACATCATTTGTGGATCCTCCTGTAACTTTCAGTGGTACTTCTATTTGATAGTAATTTTGAGTTAGGTCGTTACCCATCCGTATAAACCCTACCAAATCGTCATCGCCAAGTCCGGAGCTTATCCCTTGTTCAGCGTGAATAAACATTCGTAACCTTTTGTACTGACGCATGTCTATACTGATGTTTTTAAAAACAGCTCTGGAGTCTTCGGGCTCTAAATTACAAACATCAACCACCAACGATTGTTCGTTTTGTCTGATAACGGTATTGTTATTAAAGAGCTGCTCCAAAACAACGCCCGGAGGCAGTTCATAGTTTCCGTCGTTTTCCAACAAACTGATAGCACCAACCGTAAATTCTGTACCGTCATCGGTTGGGTCGTTATCTATAAGCGGGTCTTGCAGGGTTTGCTGGTAGCGTCTCCAGTCGCTTCGAACCAATTCAAGGGTTCCAAATCTAAATACCGTAGGTTGTGAAAACTCTTTCAGATACATTCTTACAAAGCGTATCGACCTGAAATCGGAAATGCCGTTGTATCTTCTGAATTGCGGAAAGTTTACGTTGTCGTCAAAGACTTCCATAGGTACATTTACCGGAACCCGGAACTGATACCATCTTACAGGCACTGTGCTTCCGTTGGGTAAGGAGCGCTGTCTGATTTTAACGTCCTTGATAAACTCGCCTATAGGGTTTCCCGGAGTTATTTCGTCAATGGAGTTAAGTGGTAAATTGTTTCGCGTTATTTCAAGTTCGTACTCAAAATAACTGTCTATGGTATTCATAGTGTTGTCTCTGTTGATGTCTTCCACATCCGGTTGAGTGGTGGAACCCCGATTAGTATCTGTAAATACATCTGGGGAATTCCCGTCTACTCCATTGTATTTTTTATAGCGTTCAAAAATATCACCTTCTGTATTGAGGTAGTAAGTATAATTGTCGTTTGACGGATCGGGTAAGGAGGCAAATGCCGGTGAAATGGCAGCTTCTTCTGCATCGTTGTATCCATCGTAACCTACGTCTTGGTTGGTTCGTTGTTGACCCGTGGTATCAAAAGAATAAATAAGCGCTTGGTTTTGAGGAACTACAGTTCCCCATGCGGTTTGTGGTAAAAAGCTCACATCTCCGTCTTCCGGAAGTCCGTTTTCATATTGTTTTCTTCCGTCTTTTATGATATCTTCTGATATGTTTCCCAGATTGAAAATTAATTTCCCGCCCGGATTTACGCTGCCATCTTCAAAGGGATCTTGCAACCAAAATTCTATATATTCTACGTTGGCTTGTTCAAAATCGGTGGCTGTAATTTGTCTGGTAATTCCTGCCCAACTGTCTTCGGGATTTGGTATGGTAGTGCCGTCGGTTATGTCGGGATCAAAATTATAAGGTCCTCTTTCGTTTGGGTAATAGGCCAGGTCCAAGGAATTCATTATGGTGGTTTGGCCTTGTGCTATATCTTGATCGGGGAATAATTCCTGAATAAAAATCCGGCTGGTATAAAGTCCGGAAATGTCTTCGTCAGTAATGCCGTTGGGTCTTTGTCCGCTATAAAAAATAGGGTCGATAGAATACCAATTTAACAAGGCTCTTTGGTAGCCGTTTTGGATACCGTTTTCGTCTTCATTAGGATTAGATGAAATCCCCAGTTCCAGAGGTCTGCTGGACATAAACCAAGATAGCGGTGTCTTAATATCTATGGCGTTCTGGGTGCCTTCAAAATCGTCAATATAAGAGGTGGCTTCGCCATTAAAATTTGTTCGTTTTGGCGCATTGGGTGACAAAAATGCAAATTCGCCACGCAGTGATAAATTAGAAGGTGCATCGGTGTCTATGTTTGGCAACTTGTTTACCAATCGTGTTAAAAAAGGCACTTCGGTAGAGTAGTTTCCGTTGATACCAAATATGGTATTGTTTATGGGTTCACTGTTGTAATTTGCTTTCTGGGTTATGGGTCGCTCGCTTAATTTTAACAGGGTAGCGCCCAGTACAAAGTTTTCACTAAACCGATGTTCAACATTTACACCCATAAAACGCCGGGTTTGCTGTCCGAAAACGGCATTGTTTTCAGTGGAAACCTGTATGGGTGTATTGGAAGCTTTAAGGGCTTCGTCCAATATTTCCACTCGCCCGGCCTGGTAGTTTACCACATAGTCAATACCTTCTACCAGCGTTCTTCCTCCGGCAGTAACCACCACAGAACCTCTGGGTACATTAAATGCACCTATAGGGATTCCTTCACCACCACTGGACTTGTACCTTCCTTTAAGTTGAAACTTATTCTTTTCTACTTCCTCAAGCGCAGCTGTTTTTGTACTTTTATACAAAATGTCGTATACGTACTTTTCCTGATTGGGGTTAAAATTGTCGGTTTCATAATCGGTTTCATTGTTGGTAGGGTTTCCGTCATCGTCCAATACATCAAATAAATATCTTCCGAAAGGTTCTACAGAAGTAAAGATGATTTTCCCGTTTTGAGGGATTACCGTAATTCCCGGAACAAAATCAAAAAATCCATCTCCACGAGCCTGTGGGTCGTTATTGAAGTTTAAACGGTCCAGATTGAAGAGTCTGAGCAAGGGTGTATCTTCAATTTCTTCTCCATTAAATGTAGGAAAAGGCGTGCCTTCTACCGGAAGAATGTAATTTAACGGTGAGGCTTCCGTATAAAATATATTGAGTTTAAAGTCTTCTCTATCCAACTGGTATGCGCCGGTGTCATAGATGTTTTTCATCATTAAATCCCAAATAGGGAGTTCTACACTTGTCACACTGCTTTTAAGCATTTTGAGAATAAGGTTGCTATTGGTTACTGCGGTAACCCGTCCGTCATTATCTACGGTAACATCTGTGGCATCTACTCCATCATTGGCAAATTCACCTACCTGATATACTTGTCCGCCAACGGTAAACTGATAGGCCACTGCTAGTACTTCGTCGTTATTTAACCGCTGATTAAGCGATATGTATCCTAGCTGTGTATTGAGTGTAAATTCTGAACCTTCTATTAGCTTCCTTGCATTTTCCAGTTTGGCATAGTCAAATCCTTCATTTACGTTAGGCACTAAAATTCCCGATTGTACGGTGGCTACATCTCTTATGGATTCATTGATTTGCGAACCCGGACCGCCTATGTTCATAGGATTGTAGGCATTATTGTTGTTGTTAGGGAATGCTCCCGGACTTCCGGTTACGGTAACTGCTGAATGGACACGGTCGGTTTCACCCAAGTCTTGAAGTGCTACAATGTTTCTAACGTTGTCTGTTCTGTTATTTCTGTTGGTTACCCATACTTCTATTCGGGTAATCTGTACATTGGTGTTTAGGTAGGGATATGTAGTTAAGGCTTCATCATATTTATCTCTAAAATAATGTGCCAGAAAAAAGTGGCGGTTTTCGTCATAATCTTTAATGAAGAGTTCAAACTCTTCCATTGTTCCACCTCCTTGGGCAACTACTGTATTGGTTTGCGATTTTTGTTCTGAAAAAACTCCGGTAATGGTGGTTTTTCCAAACTGTAATTGTGTTTTCACTCCGAACAGGCTTTGAGCTCCGGTAATAAGCGAACTGTTAAGGGGCATGTTTACGTTACCCACCTCAATTTTTTGAATTATATCGTCTTCTGTTGGGGTGTATTCCAGTTTAATAATGTTTTGAAAATCGAAGGTAGACTGCGTGTCGTAATTAGCAGTAACCTGCAAACGAGTTCCCACTTTTCCTAGTAGACTTAAACTGATGCGCTGGTCAAAATCAAAAGTAAAATTGTTTCTGTTTCTGGGAGAAAATGCAGGGTTGTCTTGTTTGGAAAACAAAACCCCTAAATCCATTTCCACGGAACCCTGTGGGATAACTTCTATCGTGTTTCCTCCAAATATGGTTTCGAAAAAACCTGAATTGACATAAAATTCCGGAAGCAGGTTTCGCTGTTCTTCTTCGGTTCCTTGCTTTTTGCCTTCAAAGGCGTCCATTTTTTGTTTATAATATGCCTTGAGGTTTTCCTGCAGTATCAGTCTGTCGTATTCTTCGGGAGTTAAAATAATGGGGTAGGTTATATTAAACTCGCCTATGGTTTCGGTATAGATATACCTGTTGCTCACCGGGTCATAGGTGTATTTAGACAATACACTGTTTGGGTTAGGCATTTTAATGTTTCCTAAGCTGTAGCCCGTTTTTGTGCTGTCTTGTTCATTTTCAGGAACTTGAGCCCATACACTAAAGGAAATGGTGCAGGCTAAAAAAAATAATAGGGGTTTAAAAAATTTATACAAATAGTTGGTAGTTGTATTCAAAATTAATTATAAATTTTTTAGCGCCTGTTTTATTATGATTTCAACAGTAGCTTCTGGTTGTAGTTGTACAATTTTGTCCACTTCGCGTTCGGCTTGTTTCTTTGAAAAACCAAGAACTTCTAAAGCAGATAACGCTTCATCTTTACTTGTATTGCTTTGGGTATGTAAAACTTCATCGATTGTATAGGTTTTAAGAATTTTATCTTTTAGCTCAATAATAACCCGTTGAGCGGTTTTGGTTCCAATTCCTTTAACGGACTGGATGGTTTCTGCGTGATTACCTGCAATAGCTTCTTGTACTTGTTGCGGCGACAATGAAGAAAGCATGGTTCTTGCCGTACTCGCACCTATACCGCTAACCGAAATAAGTAATCTGAAGATTTCTCTTTCTGCTCGTGTTGAAAAACCAAAAAGGGTATGCGCATCTTCTTTAATTTGAAGGTGAGTAAATAATTTTATATTCTCTTGGTTCGGGATTTGTGAATAGGTGTGAAGTGAAATATGTATTTCGTAGCCTACACCATTACAATCTATAACAACATCCGTAGGGTTTTTTTCAACAAGTTTTCCTTGAAGGTGTGTAATCATTGCTTTGCTTGGTTAACCTTCCAAATGTAATAAAATTATTTGCATTACATATTAATTCTGTAATTGCTTTTCAAGCTCCCATTTTTCTTTTTGTTGCGCATCCACAACCGCAATAGCGGCCATGTTTACAATTTCGTCTACACTGGCGTCAAGTTGTAGGATATGCACGGGCTTTTTCATCCCCATCATGATAGGGCCAATAGACTCTGACTTGTTAAGCTCTTTAAGCAGCTTGTAAGTGATGTTTGCAGCATCTAAATTGGGAAAAATAAGTGTGTTTACCTTTCTGCCGGAAAGTTTAGAAAACGGAAAAGTTTCGTGCAGCATTTCGCTGTTGAGTGCAAAATCAGTTTGCAGTTCTCCATCTACAATTAAATCGGGCATGGTTTCATGCAGGATGGCTACGGCGTCGCGCACTTTTTTAGCTTTAGGACTCACCGAAGACCCAAAATTGGAAAAGGAAATCATAGCAATTACCGGTTCAATCCCAAACATTCTAACGGTTCTTGCCGTCATTTGAGCTATTTTGGCCAGTTCTTCGGCCGTTGGGTCAATGTTTATTGAGGTATCGCTTAAAAACATGGGACCGCGTTGGGTCATCATGACATTGGTGGTTGCTACTCTGGTAGCACCTTTTGCCATTCCTATGAGTTCCAGCATGGGTTTTACTACTGTGGGATAGCTTCGTGAAAATCCGGAAATTAGGGCATCGGCATCACCTTCATTGACCATCATCGCTCCAAAATAATTACGCTCACGCATGATTTTCTGCGCCGAATATAGGGTTACTCCTTTTCGCTTTCGTTGTTCCCAGTATACTTTGGCATATTTGTTTTTTCGGGGTTCTTCTTCGTCGGCTTTCGGATCGATAATTTGAATGTCGGCGTCAAATTCTATTTCATCCATTAAGGCCTTTATGGTTTCTTTCCTTCCCAATAAAATAGGAATGGCTATGCCTTCATCATGGGCTATTTGGGCTGCTTTTAACACATCCAGATGATCCGCTTCAGCAAAAACCACGCGCTTGGGGTTAATTTTAGCCCGATTGGTTAACAGCCTTACAATCTTGTTGTCTGAGCCCAGACGTTCCAACAACTCTTCTTTGTATTTGTCCCAATGAGTTATAGGTTCTTTTGCCACTCCGCTTTCTATAGCTGCTTTTGCCACCGCCGGTGGTACTTCGGCTATAAGCCTTGGGTCAAAAGGTTTGGGAATAATGTAATCTTTGCCAAACGTGAGCTTGGTTTCCCCATAGGCAATGTTTACTTGTTCGGGTACAGATTCCTTAGCTAAATTGGCAAGCGCTTTTACTGCTGCCATTTTCATTTCTTCGTTTATTTTTGTGGCTCTAACATCTAGTGCGCCTCTAAAAATAAAGGGGAATCCCAGTACGTTATTTACCTGATTGGGATGATCACTGCGTCCTGTAGCCATGATAATATCATCTCGAGTAGCTAGAGCAAGGTCGTAGGCAATTTCAGGATCGGGATTGGACATGGCAAATACAATGGGGTTTTTTGCCATTGTTTTTAGCATTTCGGGCGACACAATATTAGCTGTTGAAAGTCCAATAAAAACATCGGCTTCTTTCATGGCTTCCTCCAGCGTGTCAATCTTTCTGTCGGTAGCAAATTCTGCTTTTTCAATGGTTAAATTGGGTCTGTCTTTTCTAATTACACCTTTACTGTCCAGCATGACAATATTTTCGCCTTTAGCTCCAAAAGCTTTGTACAGCTTGGTACACGATACTGCAGCTGCTCCTGCTCCACTGACCACAATCTTCACCTTGTCAATATCTTTTTCAGCCAGTTCCAGTGCGTTTAGTAAGGCTGCTGCCGAGATAATGGCTGTCCCATGTTGATCGTCATGCATCACGGGAATGTCCAGCTCTTCTTTTAACCGTCGTTCAATCTCAAAGGCTTCAGGCGCTTTTATATCTTCCAGATTAATACCGCCAAAGGTAGGAGCTATGTTTTTTACGGTTTGAACAAACTCTTCGATATTTTCGGTATCTACTTCAATGTCAAAAACATCAATATCGGCAAAGATTTTAAACAGCAAGCCTTTTCCTTCCATTACAGGTTTTGAGGCTTCGGGACCGATATTCCCCAGGCCTAAAACGGCAGTTCCGTTAGAGATTACGGCCACCAGATTTCCTTTGGTGGTGTATTTATAAACATTGTTTTTGTCTTTTTCGATTTCCAAGCAAGGTTCGGCTACACCCGGCGAATAGGCTAAAGACAAGTCTCTTTGTGTAGCATATTTTTTTGAAGGAACTACTTTTATTTTTCCCGGTGTTGGCTTTGCGTGATACACTAGGGCTTCTCTTCTTCTGCGTTGCTTACTCATAAAATAGTTTTGTTTAGGCACTTACTGTTTCCAGAAAATACAATTACAAATGTAAGCATACTCTTGCTTATAGGCTAATCTTTTAGGAACTGAATGTTTCTTTTAAGCCCTGAAAATTTAGTGCGTTTTACGGCCGATTTCTTAAATACCTTTTTGAAGGTTTCTTCGGTGATTTCTTCCCAATCTTTTTTGGTCATGGAGAGTAATTCCGGATGTGGGTTAAATAAAGGTTCTGCATGTGGTTTTGAAAAACGGTTCCAAGGGCACACATCCTGACACACATCACAGCCAAACATCCAGTCGTCCATTTTTCCTTTAAATTCCACAGGTATGTTGTCTTTCAATTCAATAGTCAAATAGGAGATGCACTTGCTGCCGTCTACCACATAAGGTTGGATAATGGCTTCTGTTGGGCAGGCGTCTATACATGCGGTACAGGTACCACAGTGATCAGTGGTTGGAGAATCGTACTCCAATTCCAAATCGATAATCAGTTCTGCAATAAAATAAAACGAGCCTACTTGTTGCGTGAGTAGATTACTGTGTTTGCCTATCCATCCCAGGCCACTTTTGGCGGCCCAGGCTTTGTCCAATACCGGTGCCGAATCTACAAAAGCCCGACCACTTACCTCGCCTATTTCTTCCTGTATATAGTGCAGCAATTGTTTTAGTTTATCCTTAATTACAAAATGGTAATCAGTGCCATAGGCATATTTGGAGAGTTTATAGCTTTCGGGGTTTTGGGTTTCTGAGGGAAAGTAATTCAACAGTAATGATACTACACTTTTTGCACCTTCCACCAGTTTTGTGGGGTCGAGGCGCTTGTCAAAGTGATTTTCCATATAATGCATATTACCCTGCCTGTTGTGGTTAAGCCAGTCTTCCAATCGTGGGGCTTCTTCCTCTAGGAACTCAGCTTTGCTGATACCGCAAGACAAAAACCCGAGGCGTTTGGCTTCGGCTTTTAGTAACGTAGTACGGGTTGACTTTGTGCTCATTTAAAGCCTTAAAAATAGAACAAAAAAGAAAAAGTTGGCTATATGGCCAACTTTTAAATTAAACATTTCATTTAAGGATTAATCTAATACAGGGTTTAGCGGAGCAAAAATCCCATTGGGATTTTCCAATCTAATCCAAACATGCAATGTCCAAGCTTGATAAAGTTGGTTATAGGTCCAAACATCGTCATTCCCAATAAACCCTTCAGGTGCAGGTCTAATATTGTTTGGATCTTCAAACACCAAATATTCCACTCCTACAAATTGCATGACACCATTTTGATCTGGCACATACAACAATGCTTCAGGATTAAGCATATCAAAATCATTTGCAAATGTACTTTCGTTTATGTAGTGATGCCCCATTTGAGACATATATCCCGTTGCATCAACACTCCATCCTTGAGCAATGCCAGCCTGAATGTTATAAAAACTTCTGGTCTTTTGATCAAGTAAAGCCAACTGGCTTTCAAGGGTTGTCAATTCTTTTCGTAACTCTTCAGAAGATAATGTATTCTCAAGTTCTGCTAGTTCATCATTTTCACTACAACTTAAAAACGCAAGTGCAGTAATCGCTAAAAAAAGTAGGTGCACTTTGACCGGCTTTTTCCGAAAGAACCCTACACTAAAATTTGGTAAATTAATTTCTGCTTTTTTCATAATATGACACTTTAAGATTAATATTCAACATTTTGATATGCTATTAATCAAAAACTTAAGAATAATGACAAGAAGGAACCTTAAGCCTGTCTTTTTGTAAAGATAAACCGCAAACTCAAAAAAGGTTTTTCTGAGAAGACAAAAAAGTGTTCTTAAAAGGCACCCTAGCTTTGTTTGCGGAATTGTGAAGGGGCAATTCCGTATTTGTTCTTGAAAGACCGGCTGAAGTGCGATAGGTTTTCGAAGCCTGTATTGAAGGCTATCTCACTAATATTTTTTTTGGAAGATTCCAGCTGCTGCTTAGCATAGTCCAGTCTTTTTCCTGTTAACCATTTCCCGGGTGAAGTTCCATAAAACTCTTTAAACTCGTTTTTAAAGGCTGTCACACTTCTTTGGGTCAATCGTGCAAACTCGGCAATGCTTAGGTTGAACATGAAATTACTTTCCATAATATGCCAAATAGGTCTTTTTTGTTGATCATGAACCGACTTAAAATAGGCTCTGACTGTTTTGTTCTTTGGCTCTGCCAAAATATTAAACATGAGTTCTTTGATCTTAAGTTCCAACAAGTATTCTTTTGGAATCACTTCACTGTCAAAAAAGGACAGCAATGTATAAAAACTGGCTTTTATGATTGAGTTTATTTTAATAGACAGTATGGGGTCTTTCGGAGTGTCCAGATTGGTATCAAAATTAAAGTTCATTAAAAATTCATCATACACTTTCTTTAGAAAATCATCACTGAAATGAAAAGCCAGCACTTCCCAATCTAAATTCTCAAATAATTCCTGACTATAAGCACTTCTACAGACCAACAAAGCGTCTTCATCTGTTAGGTGCCATGATTTCTCCCCTATATGTATTGCTTTTTTTCCCGATAAAGTAAAATAGATAGCATTGTAGTGATTATAAAGCTCTACCAATTTTTCAGCTTGTGGACACTTGTAGTGTACAATAAGATTCTCGCCAACTGAAAATTGTTTGAAAACATCGGGATGGGATAATTTTAAATCATATACATTGATCATCTAAAAAAGATTTAAATCCTACACTCTAAGTTAATAAAATTCTTTACACTAACTAGTTGGTGTAAAGAATTTTATTGATATAATATGTTAATCTTTGGCTGTTTCCGGACTTATGGTTGTTGACAGTTCACTTATGGAATTAACAGGAAAGCCACCTTTACTTGCGTGTTCTTTTATAATTTCTTTGCTTTGCGCCTTGTATACACAGTATATTTTATTTTCAGTTACATAACTGTGTAGCCATTGAATTTTTGGCCCAATATCTTCAATTACAGCACAAGATTTTTTGGATATAGACACCAGTTCTTCTGCCGGAGTTGTTCCTACATTCGGGATTTCACGTTCTATTACATAGGTTTTCATCTCTTCATGGTTTTGGTTGGTAGTGGTTTGCGCGTAGTTTTTCACTGAAAGCAGTACTGTGCAAAGCACGAGTATTGTGCTAAAGTTTTTTAGTGTTTTCATAAGATTTTGATTTTAATTGTTTGGAAATGAAAATAGTAACTATTATTGACTTCAATACGCACAAAAAATTCAAAGAATAGCACAAAAAGTTCAAAAGATGACCATTCTTAACCGTCCATAAACCTTGATGGTGTCATGCCATACTGCTTGTAAAAACATTTGGTAAAGTAGGAAGGGCTGTTAAACCCATTATCAAATGCGGTTTGGGCAATGTTTTGGTTGGTTTTTCCAAGGCTTTCAATAGCTTGAGAAAGTCGGTATTGTTTTAGCAGGGTATTGGGTGACACTCCTATAATGTTTACACATTCTCGGTATAATTTCGACTTGCTTACAGCCATATGCTTACACCAGTTTTTGATATCAAATCCAGGATTGTTCCAGTGGTTAAAAAGAACTTTGCCTAAACGGATTAAAAAATGCTCTTCAGTAGGTGTTATAATCTTTACTTTCTTTTTTGTTTCAGAAACAGGAATGTTTGATTGTTCTAACAATTGGGAAACAGTAGCCGAGAAAATGATATGGCTTGTATCTTTCGCAAGACACAACAGCTTTATTAACTGTAGAGTTTCTCCAAAAATATTCTTGCTTTCATCAACAGGATTTCCGGCATGCACCGCTATTCTGAGGTTTATTTTTTCACTTATTGGATGCATTTCTTTTTGAATATTATACATACAGCGCACCGCCGGTGAAAGCGCATTAAAAGAAGCTACAAAACTATGTCCATCTGTAACTACTTTGCGTCCTTTTCCCTTTTGAAGGTGTTTGTTAAGCACTGCGTTTTGTTTAACAAGCAGCTGTTTTGCTTTGCTGACTCCAAATTTATTTTGCAACAACACCCTATGGGTAGATGTTATGTTGGCAATTATCCTGAAAGAAGTATCCGAAAATACTTTTAATTGAACTCCATTTTGTACTTTATAGGTTACTTTTTTAGGGTCTTGTATTCTGCCTAAAAAGGATTGTACAATTAGCGGGTCTACTTCTATGACTTCATTGGGAATTAGTCCGTGTGCTTTTTCGTGCATTTTTACTACGTCGGACTTAGAAGGAGCTTCTATTAAACAAAATGCATAGCCTCTTTCATTGTCCAGCCAATAGGTAATAGCTTTACAGTTAAACTGATGCTGTATTTCCAAGTCTTTAAGATGCGCTTCGGCTACCGCTTCCTGAGAGGCTCCTTCTACAAAGTGTCTATCCATAAAAATAGGCATAGCTGGCAAGTATTTCGTTTGATTAGTAGTAAAATAAACACATTTTAAACGATTGTAAATACAATAATTAGTTCAAAAACGAATACAAAACGTTCATTTTACACAAGGATGCTCAGGTTAATGTTGCTAAAATAAACCTCCTTGTATATTGTTCTTTATTCTCCCCAAATGTTTGTAGGCCAGTTCGGTAACTTCTCTGCCGCGTGGTGTTCTTAAAATAAAGCCTTCCTGAATCAAAAAAGGCTCATAAACCTCTTCTATGGTTTCGGCACTTTCACTAACGGCAGTAGCTAGTGTAGTAATTCCTACCGGACCACCTTTAAACTTGTCAATAATTGTAGTGAGAATTTTGTTGTCCATTTCATCCAGTCCATGGGCGTCAACATTAAGGGCTTTCAGGCTATATTTTGAAATTTTTATATCTATACTACCGTTTCCTTTTATTTGAGCAAAGTCTCTAACACGGCGTAGCAAGGCATTGGCAATTCTTGGTGTTCCACGGCTTCTTCCTGCAATTTCTACAGCGGCTTCCATGGTAATAGGTACTTTTAAAATCTGTGCACTTCGTTGCACGATATCCGAAAGGAGCTCGGTGGAATAATACTCTAACCTGCTGCTTATTCCAAAACGAGCGCGCATAGGTGCTGTAAGCAAGCCCGAACGCGTAGTCGCTCCTACCAGAGTAAACGGACTTAAATTAAGTTGAACCGTTCTGGCATTGGGTCCGGATTCAATCATGATATCGATTTTGTAATCTTCCATAGCCGAATACAAATACTCTTCTACTATCGGACTTAAGCGGTGAATTTCATCAATAAACAACACGTCGCGCTCTTCCAGGTTGGTAAGCAATCCGGCCAAATCTCCGGGTTTGTCCAATACCGGTCCGGAAGTCACCTTTATTCCCACTCCAAGTTCATTGGCCAGTATGTGTGCCAGTGTTGTTTTTCCTAAGCCCGGCGGACCGTGAAAGAGCGTGTGGTCAAGAGCTTCACCGCGCTTGTTGGCGGCTTCTACAAAAACGGTAAGGTTACTTAATATTTGATCCTGACCGGTAAAGTCTTGAAAACTCAGCGGTCTTAAAGCTCTTTCAATATCTAATTCTTCGGAAGAAAAGTGTTCTCCTGTTGGATCCAAATGTTCGTTCATGATACACAAATATACACAAAAAGCCTTTCTGATTTAGAAAGGCTTTAAGGTAAGCGTTTATATTTTTTTAAAGCGTTAATGCTGTAGTTCTTCTTCGCCTTCTTTTAGCGGCACATTTTGAGGAACAAAGTCTTCTTCATGTCCGGGTTTACTGTAATCATAAGCCCAACGGTATACATGTGGAATCTCTCCGGGCCAATTGCCGTGAATATGTTTTATAGGCGCAGTCCATTCCAGTGTAGTTGATTTCCAAGGGTTTTGTACCGTTTTCTTTCCGAAGAAAATACTACTGAAGAAGTTGTACAAAAACACCAACTGGAACGCACCGCCGATAAGTGCAAAAATGGTAATTACTTCATTTACATTGGCTACGTCATCAAATATTGGGAAGTTAGAATTAGTGTAATAGCGTCTTGGCAGTCCGGCCATACCAATAAAGTGCATCGGGAAAAATACTCCATATGCGCATATAGCCGTTACCCAGAAGTGAATATAGCCCAAGTTTTTATTAAGCATTCTTCCAAACATTTTAGGGAACCAATGGTAGATTCCGGCAAACATTCCATACAATGCAGATATTCCCATCACCAGATGAAAGTGAGCCACTACAAAATAAGTGTCATGCACATTAATATCTAGCGCACTATCTCCTAAAATAATCCCCGTTAAACCACCGGTAATGAAAGTGGAAACAAATCCGATAGAAAACAGCATGGCGGTATTCATTTGAATATTTCCTTTCCAAATGGTCGTAATCCAGTTAAAGGCTTTTACTGCAGATGGAATGGCAATTAACAAGGTAGTAAAGGTAAATACTGAGCCCAGAAACGGATTCATTCCGGAGACAAACATGTGGTGTCCCCAAACGATAGTGGATAAAAATGCAATGGCTAAAATAGACGCCACCATGGCACGATACCCAAAAATAGGTTTACGTGAGCTGGAAGCCGTAATTTCTGAAACCAAGCCCATTGCCGGTAAAATTACAATATATACTTCGGGATGCCCCAAAAACCAGAATAAGTGTTCAAAAAGTACCGGCGAACCTCCTTGATAATGTAGTACTTCGCCTTGAATAAAGATATCCGAAAGGAAAAATGAAGTTCCGAAACTTCTGTCCATAATAAGCATTAACGCAGCCGATAACAGTACCGGAAAAGATACTACACCTATAATTGCCGTGATAAAGAAAGCCCATATGGTTAACGGAAGTCGGGTCATAGACATTCCTTTTGTTCTAAGGTTTATAACGGTTACAATATAATTTAAAGAACCCAACAGCGACGAGGCAATGAATATAGCCATGGAAACCAACCATAGCGTCATGCCCAATCCTGATCCACCTTGAGCCAGTTCTAAAGCACTAAGTGGCGGATAGATGGTCCATCCTGCGGCGGCCGGTCCGGCTTGCACAAACAAGGAGATAACCATAACCACACTGGAAAGAAAAAACAACCAGTAGGAAACCATATTCAAAAATCCTGAAGCCATATCGCGGGCTCCAATTTGTAATGGAATCAACAAATTACTGAATGTCCCACTTAATCCTGCGGTCAAGACAAAAAATACCATAATGGTTCCGTGGATGGTAACCAGTGCCAAGTAAATATCGGCGTCCATCACACCATTGGGTGCCCATTTGCCCAGTAAAGCTTCGAAAAGAATATTGGGCTTTTCAGGCCAGGCTATTTGAATACGAAATAATAGCGACATTAATACTCCAATAACTCCCATAATAGTACCTGTAATAAGATACTGTTTGGCAATCATTTTGTGGTCCTGACTAAAAATATATTTGGTTACAAAAGTCTCTTTATGATGATGTCCGTGGTCGTCGTGTGAATGTGTATCTGCGTGTGCTGACATAATCTTGATTGTTTTTTGTCTCTTATTGCTTGATTAATGAATTCTTAAATGTTTTTTGCTCTTTCATCCAGGCATCAAACTCTTCTTGTGTTTCTACAATTATTTTCATTTGCATATTGTAGTGTGATTTACCACATATTTTATTACATAATAACAGGTAATCAAATTCATATCTGTCAAGTGGTTGTTCTCCATTTGCAACAAGTTCTTTGCTTTTCTCCACTCTTATGGCATTGATATTTGCTACTTTTTCTTTGATTTGCTCTGTTTCTCTCATCTCGGCCGTTGTTTTTGTAGGCGTAAATGCAAACTGAGTAATCATTCCGGGTACACAGTTCATTTGTGCTCTAAAGTGTGGCATGTAAGCCGAGTGCAATACGTCTTGCGAACGCATTTTAAAAAGCACCGGTCTGCCAACAGGCAAGTGTAATTCTGAAGTAATGACATCATCCTGTGCATTTGGGTCGGACTCATCCAATCCTAAAATATTAGCTTCATCAATGTTAATCAGTCGTACGTTTGCCAATCCTAAGGTATTGTCCTGTCCTCCATAACGTGCTTTCCAGTTAAATTGCTGTGCATAAAGTTCTACTACTAGCGGGTCGTCATCATCATTCACATTCATAATGCTTGTCCAGGTAAATAGCCCGTAAATAATTAATCCGGCTAAAACAATCACAGGTATTATGGTCCAAATGGCTTCCAATGTATTATTGTCTGCATAAAAGAGGGCTTTCTTTCCTTTTTCTCCTTTGTATTTAAAAGCAAAATAATGCAGTAGAAACTGGGTTACTGTTTGCACTATAAAGATGATAACCAGAGAGATAATCATAAGGTTATCAATTTGTTTTCCGTGTTCTGAGGCGGAGTTAGACAACAAAGGTAAGTCTCCCCATTTCCACATACTTATGATTGTAATAATATAGATAAAGGCCAAAAAACCCATCATGAGATAGCCGTTTATCTTATTATCGACATCGTCGGCAATCTGGCTGTTGTTTTTATTTGCTTGGGCTAAATCAAATATTTTTACCATTTGCCATATTGCTATGGCAATAAAAAGTACTATTATGATTGTTAAAAAAGCTGTCATTGTCTTTCTTCTTCTTTATATTTTTTAATTATGGAAATGTTCACTCTCTTTTATAAATGGATTTCCTTTTGCCAGTAATGGCGCTTTTGTCAGTGCTGAAAATACAATAAATATAAACAGCCCGGCAAAGAGCAGCACGGCGCTAATTTCAGGAACACCAATAAACCATCTGTCGCCTACTGTAGCCGGCATAATCATGTTAAAGACATCAATATAATGTCCAAATAAAATTATGATACCGGCCATTACCACAAACCAAGGTATACGTTTGTAGTCACTGTTCATTAAAATTAATAATGGGAAAACAAAGTTTAAGACTACCATACCTAAAAACGGCAATTGGTAATCTTCAAATCGGGTAACAAAATAGGTTACTTCTTCAGGGATATTTGAGTACCAAATAAGCATGAATTGAGAAAACCATAAGTAAGTCCAGAAAATACTAAAGGCAAACATGTATTTAGCTAAATCGTGCAAATGGCTGTCATTTACAAAAGGCAGCATGTTTCTCGATTTCAGGTACATGGTAATCATAGCAATAACAGTTACGCCGCTTACAAACATGCTGGCAAAAACATACCACCCAAACAAAGTACTAAACCAGTGCGGATCAACACTCATAATCCAGTCCCACGACATCATAGATTCCGTATATATATAGAATACTAAAAACGCAGCTGAAATACGGAATGTTTTCTTAAAGTTACTATTATCATTAGGCTCTGCACTGTCTTGTGCAATAGAAAATTTTCGAGCAAAGTGTCTATATAAACTCCATCCTGCAATAAATATTAACCCACGTATAATGAACCAAGGTAGGTTTAAGAAGCCTGATTTAGCTTTAATAAGTTTGTCGTGTTCAACCACCTCAGGATCCATCCATATAAACAGGTTGTAATGTCCTAGAGTTCCGGAAGCTACAGCAATAGCCAAAACAATTAAAGCTCCGGGCAATACATAGGCCGTGATTCCTTCCATCACTCTGAAAAGTACCGGAGACCATCCGGCTTGTGCAGCCCATTGAATGGCATAAAAAGCCAATACACCCAGGGCTATCATCATAAAGAAAAATGCGGCTACGTATAGTGCTGCCCAAGGACGATTCGCTATTTGATGCTGTACATGCTCTACATGTTTGGTATGTTCATCAACTTGGCTTTCTGAAGATTCTCCATGTGAAGAGGCTTCACCATGAGTTTTTTCTACATGTGCTTCGTGGGCAGTATCTTCACCATGACTACCTCCATGATGAGCCGCTTCTTCAGCAAGAAGTGTTTCAACTTCTTCAAAAGATTTATGAGATGTCATAAAACCATATCCTACGCCTAACAATCCTAAAATTATTAATACAATAGAAAATGTCTTTAATTTATTTGAGAATGTGTACATATCTATATATAATCTTTTTCTAATCTTACTTTTCTAAATCGGCCTTTAACTTTAATACGTAAGCCACTACTTGCCAACGTTCTTCTTCGTTTAATTGATTTGCGTAGGAGCCCATGGCATTTTTCCCATAGTAAATGGTATGGTATATGCTTCCTTGTGTTATGGCTCTTCCCACATCGTCATAACTGGGTATTCCTAGTATTTTTTCACGCTTTACTAAATTGCCTTGTCCGTCTCCTTTGGTTCCGTGGCATATCGCACAATAGATGTCATACAGTTGTTTTCCAGTGGTATAATCTACCTGTGTAGAATCCAGCGGGCTAACCAAATTCGCTTTTGCCAACTCAAAATCTTCTGTTGTATTCTCGTAGTCAAAAGGGGTATGTCCTCTGGGTATGGTTCCTTCCACGGGCAATTGTGCTTCAATGCCGTTTGGGAAAGCCATAGACTCACTATAGGTTTCATACCCTACCGGTTCGTACATATCAGGCATAAACTGGTAATTAGGTCTTGTATTTTTTTGACAAGAAACCACAGTTATTAAAGTTACTGAAAGTATGGATATTTTTATTAAGCTTTTCATAGTGTATTAATGCGCTTCTTTATCGACTAATTTTATTTCGATTGCTCCGGTTTCTTTGAGTAAACCGGTAAGTTCTTTTTCATTATCGTGAACGGGTATTTCCATTAAAAAATGATCGTCTGTAGTTCTGGGATCCGGGTTTTCAGCTTTTTTAAACGGCCACATTTTACTTCTTAAATAAAAGGTTATTACCATTAAATGTGCTGCAAAAAATACGGTCATTTCAAACATTACGGGCACAAAAGCCGGCATGTTTTCCATAAAACTAAAACTTGGCTTTCCTCCAATATTTTGAGGCCAGTCTTTGATCATAATAAAGCGCAGCATTACGATAGCAACTGTAAGTCCTATACAGCCGTAAATAAAGGATGTAATTGCTATTCGGGTTGGTGCCAGCCCCATTGCTTTGTCCAGTCCGTGTACCGGAAATGGAGTGTATATTTCTTCTATATGATGTTTTTCGGCTTTTACTTTTTTAACCGCGGCCATTAACACATCATCATCGTTGTAAATAGCGTGAATTACTTTTGAAGATTCCATATGCTACTTTTGGTTTATTAGATTTTTAGCTTGTCCGGACCAATCGTCACGCTCGGCTCTTCCGGGGAATGAGCCTGTAATTTCGTCCAGTAAGTCATATTCTTTTTTTGTCATTTTACTAACTTGCAAGAAGGTGTAAATTCCTATTCTGTTTAGCACTTCTTCCATTTTTGGTCCAACGCCATTTATTCTTTTTAAGTCATCCGCTTTTTGGGTGTTTACATCAAACGTTCCCAGCGTGTTAAGTAAACTGGAAATTTTAGTGCTATTGTCTACTTTAGCCGGGGTTTCTTTAACCGATGTTTTACTTGTTCTTTTGTCAGCACCTGTTCCTACAAGGCTTTCTCCTGCTTCACGCAATCTTTTGTAACGTTCTCCGGAAGATTTTAATATGGTTTTCACTTCAGCTTGCGCAATTACCGGGAATGTTCTTGAATACAACAAAAACAACACAAAGAAAAAGCCTATAGTTCCTATAAATATTCCTATATCTACAAAAGTTGGCGAGAACATAGTCCATGAAGAGGGCAAGTAATCTCTGTGCAAAGACGTTACTATAATCACAAAACGTTCAAACCACATTCCTATATTTACCACAATTGAAATAAAGAATGAGAACATAATACTGGTTCTTAATTTCTTGAACCACATAAACTGCGGTGAAAACACGTTACAAGTCATCATTGCCCAATAAGCCCACCAGTAGGGTCCGGTAGCTCTATTTAAAAATGCATATTGCTCATACTCTACCCCGGAATACCACGCGATAAACAACTCGGTAATGTAAGCTACTCCTACTATAGAACCGGTAATCATGATAACAATATTCATTAACTCAATATGCTGAACGGTGATGTAATCTTCCAGGTTACACACTTTTCGCATGATAATAAGAAGCGTGTTTACCATGGCAAACCCAGAGAATATGGCTCCTGCAACAAAGTATGGCGGGAAAATAGTGGTGTGCCAACCCGGTATTACAGAAGTAGCAAAGTCAAAAGATACAATGGTGTGTACCGAAAGTACAAGAGGTGTTGCTAAACCGGCCAGTACTAAAGAAACTTCTTCAAAACGCTGCCAGTCTTTAGCGCGACCTGTCCATCCAAAACTCAATAATGAATATATTTTCTTCTGAAAAGGTTTCACTGCACGGTCTCTAATCATAGCAAAATCCGGCAATAATCCTGTCCACCAGAATACCAGTGAAACTGACAAATAGGTAGAAATAGCAAACACGTCCCAAAGTAACGGTGAATTAAAGTTAACCCATAAAGAGCCAAACTGGTTTGGAATAGGAAGTACCCAATATCCTAACCAAGGACGACCCATGTGTATAATTGGGAACAACCCTGCTTGAATTACCGAGAAGATGGTCATAGCCTCGGCAGAGCGGTTAATAGCCATTCTCCACTTTTGACGGAAAAGTAAAAGTACCGCAGAAATTAATGTTCCTGCATGTCCAATACCTACCCACCAAACAAAGTTTGTAATATCCCAAGCCCAGCCAACGGTTTTATTTAAACCCCAGGTTCCGATTCCCGTTGAAATCGTGTAAATAATGCATCCTATTCCCCATAAAAAGGCTACTAATGAAATGGAAAATACTATCCACCAAGATTTATTTGCTTTTCCTTCAACAGGTCTGGCTACATCCACAGAAACATCATGGTATGATTTTTCTCCTGTAACTAAAGGTCTTCTAATAGGTGCTTCGTAATGAGACGCCATAATATCTTTATAATTGTTTCTTCGTTAGTTTATGCTTCAGTCGTGTTTCTCACTTTGGTTTGGTACATTACATTGGGTTTAGTACCAACATATTCCAGTAAGTGATACATACGTTTATCTTCTTTAAGGTGTGCTACCTTACTTTCCTTGTCATTGATATCTCCAAATACCATAGCTCCACTACTACAAGCTGCAGAACAAGCGGTTTGGAATTCCCCATCCTTAATTTGACGTCCATCGCGTTTGGCATCCAAGATAGTTTTTTGTGTCATCTGGATACACATTGAGCATTTTTCCATAACACCTCGGGAGCGAACAACCACATCTGGGTTTAGCACCATGCGTCCTAAATCGTCATTCATGTGGTAATCAAATTCATCATTCTGGGCATACAAGAACCAATTGAAGCGACGTACTTTGTACGGACAGTTATTTGCACAGTAACGCGTACCTACACAACGATTATAAGCCATGTGGTTTTGTCCCTGACGCCCGTGAGATGTAGCCGCAACTGGACATACTGTTTCACAAGGTGCATGGTTACAATGCTGACACATTACCGGCTGAAATACTACCTGCGGATTATCGGCGGGGTTTTCCATTTCACCAAATTCACTCAGTGAGCTTCCTAAGCCTGATATTTCTTCTTTCTTGGTAATATCATTTTCAAAAGATTCTTCAGATGAATAGTACCTGTCTATTCGTAGCCAATGCATATCTCTACTTCTGCGCACTTCCGACTTTCCAACTACAGGCACGTTATTTTCGGCATGGCATGCAATAACACAAGCTCCGCAACCTGTACAGGCGTTTAAATCTATAGACAGATTAAAATGATGTCCGATGGAACGATCAAATTCATCCCATAAATCTACATCCGGTGACGTAACCGGTGTTTCCTGGTGGTTTAATGAAACTACAGGAACAGCATTCCAGTGTTTTTTATCTTTGGTATTAAATACTTCCAGTGTGGTTTCTTTAATAACATCTCCGCGTCCCATTAAGGTATTATGTAACTGAACGCAGGCAAATTCATGCATACCACTTGCCGCTGATACAGATACTTCTTGTACTGCATTGAAGTTATGATAAAGTTTGTAAGCATTAACTCCTATTCGCATTTCTTCTTTAACGCCTGCGTTTCTTCCATAACCAAAAGCCAGTCCGACAGAGCCTTGGGCTTGTCCGGGTTGAATGATTACAGGTACATTTTTTAGTGTGGTCCCATTAACTGTAACCTCTGCATAACTTCCATTAAGAGCTCCATTAGCTACATTTACATTTTTTAAACCTAGCTTTTCTGCGTCTGCTTTAGATACCGTCAAGTAGTTATCCCAAGAGGTTCGGGTTATCGGGTCGGGGAATTCTTGTAACCAGGGATTATTGGCTTGCTGACCGTCACCCATTCCTGTTTTAGTATACAGCACAAGTTCCAAGCCATTTGATGATGCTGTTGCAAGCATTCGTGAGGCTTCTGCTGCGGTTACTGTTCCGGAAGAAGTTGCTGATTTGTCTTCGTCTTTTGATTTAATCCCTAAGCCTTCTGCAACATCTTCAATTATTCCTCCTACAAATGTTTTTTCTTCTTTGGCTTCTGAAGTTCCTTTTGCTTGATTACCTTCAAAAACTCCGTCATGAAGTGCCTGACTGAATGAATTTCCGCCTAATATCTCGGCAGTCCATGTGTTTTTAATGTATTCGTGATACGAAATCGTATTTCCGGTCCAAGTCAATAAAGCTTCCTGAAACTGCTTGGTATTAAATAGCGGTCGGATGGTGGGTTGCATCAACGCATAACTTCCTTTAACCGGTTCCATGTCGCCCCAGGATTCCAGATAATGTGGTGCTGCGGCTGCATATTGAGTTGCTGAAGCAGTTTCATCCATTTTCATGGAAAAGGTGAGTGATAATTCGGTGTTTTTCAATCCTTCAGCAAAGTCAGCGGCATTAGGCAAAGTATACAGCGGGTTTACGCCACTCATAATGAGCGTTCCTACTTTACCTGCTTTCATATCTTCTACTAAACCGGCTACGGCTTTATCGTTTCCTTGTCTTATTTTTATTGGTGTTTTTGGGTCAAAGGCTTTGCTGTTTAAAAACTCATTGATAGCAAACACCAGTGTTTGTGCATTTATATCTTGAATACCGGTAACTACTACGGCATTACTTCCTGCTTTTTTAAGCTGAGAAGCGGCTTTTTGTATTTCGGCATCTAAGTGTTCGGGGAAATCTGCCACAGTTACCGCATTACCGGTAACGTAGCTATATAATTTAGCTAATGCTTTCTTCTGCTGTGTTGGGGTTAAGGGTACACGCTTGTCTGCATTGGCTCCCGTTAATGACATGTTTGATTCAAACTGAATATGCCTAGACATTTTGCCTTCAGTTGGTATACGTCCTTTGGCATAGGCACTGTCAAAACCACCACCTTGCCAATCGCCAAGAAAATCGGCACCTATAGAAACTATAGTACCGACTTTATCAAAGTGATAACTGGCCAATCCTCGTTCTCCATATCGGGCTTCAAAAGCGTCTAAGGCAGCTGATTCAGAAACGGCGTCATATACAATATGTTTCGTTGTACCGTATTTGGCTTTAAATTCTGAAATTAATTTAGCTGTTGAAGGACTGGCATAGGTTTGAGTTAATAACACTATTTGTTTTCCTGAAGCAGTATTTTCTTCCAACTTGGCAACAACTTCTGCATTTAATATTTCCCAGGAAATGGTTTGCCCTTCTTTTTTGGGATTCTGCAAACGCATGCTGTCATAAAGTCCTAATACCGAGGCATGTACTCTGGCATTGGCACTGTTGTGTGTTTGAGCCAGTTTGTTATTTTCAATTTTTATGGGTCTTCCTTCACGTGTTTTCACCAACACACTTGCATAGTCAAAACCATCAGCTATAGTGGTAGCATAGTAATTGGCCACTCCCGGAATAATTTCCTCGGGTTGCACTACGTATGGAATAGACTTAATTACGGGACCTTCACAGGCAGCAAGTGAAGCCGCTGCAGTACTAAAACCAATATATTTTAAGAAATCACGTCGGGTAGTTGATGAACTTTCTAAGGTATTTTTATCTCCTAAAAATTCGTCTACAGGAATTTCTTCAACAAATTCGTTTTGTTTTAGCGTCTCAACAATTGAGCTGTTTTGGTCTAGCTCTTCAACACTTTTCCAGTATTTCTTGTTTGATGACATATTGTATAATGAATTACTTCTTTACTAAATTAATAATGACATTTTCCACATTCCAAACCACCCATTTGAGCAACGGTTAACTTCTCCACGTTATACTTCTTAGACAGTTCTTCATGTATTTTGGTATAGTACTCGTTGTCTTGTACTTTTACATTGGTGGTTCTGTGGCAATCTATACACCAGCCCATGGTAAGCGGTGAATATTGATACATCACTTCCATTTCCTCTACCGGTCCGTGGCAGGTTTGACATTCCAATCCACCAACAGTTACGTGTTGAGAGTGATTAAAATATGCGAAATCTGGAAGGTTATGAATTCTCACCCATTTTACGGGCTGGGGTTCACCGGTGTATTTTTGATCTTCATCGCTCCAGCCGGCAGCTGCATATAGTTTTTTAATTTCGCCGTCATAAAATTCTTTGGTGTATTCCGGTGTAGTTTCTCCATTGTACTCATAGATGGATTTATGGCAGTTCATGCATACATTTAATGAAGGGATTCCTGAAGTTTTACTAACTCTTGCCGAAGAGTGACAGAATTTACAGTCTATCCCGTTGTCTCCCGCGTGAATTTTATGTGAAAAGTGAATAGGTTGCACCGGTTGGTAACCTTGGTCTACACCAATTTGCATTAAATATCCATAGGCGTAATATCCACCGGCCAACATTAAAAAGATAACCGTTACCAGCACTAAAAATTGGTTTTGAACAAATGCTTTCCAAATAGGAGTTCCTTTCTCTTTAGCAACTTCAAGCCCTTTGGCTTCAGCAAAACGCGTAAGGGTTCGGCGTACTAAAACCAAAGCAAATGCCAACAATCCAAACAGCACAATTAATGCTCCCAGGATAATTTTGTTAGACACTCCCGATTCCTGTGTACCTGTTGCGCTTGCTGCAGCAGTTGCTTCTTGTGGTGGAGCGGCAGGCTCTTGAGCAGTATACGCTAAAATATCGTCTATATCTTTGTCCGAAAGCTGCGGGAAAGCTGTCATGGCGGCCCCGTTGTACTCATTGTAAATTTTATTGGCATAAGCATCTCCAGCTTTAATTAAGGCCGAACTATTACGAATCCAGTCGTACAACCATTGTCTGTCTAATCCTTCCGTATCAGCTAAACGCGACTCTACGTTACGCAAAGCCGGTCCTGTCATTTTTTTATCTAATTGATGACAAGCAGCACAGTTGGTATTATACAAACTTTTACCTTTTTCAGGATCGCCTTCCTGAGCATAGGAAGAAAGGGACAATGCAAATAAGAAAAGGGCACTTAATTGAAGTAACTTTTGGCTAAACTTTCGGTGAATCACCTGTTTCATATGTTTGGTTGAATTAACTTCTAAACTTTGGTACAATTTTTTCATAAAAGAAAAAAATACAGTTATAAAATCTCTCGCAAAAGTAATATTTAAAGTCGATTTTAGAAATGTTAGCGAAGTGTTAATTGCTAATTTAGAGAAATTCTAAATAAGATTTATACCTTAATTTACGTTATTTACTTTTACTTTTGCATTAAATCTAGTTGAAAATGAAAATTTTAAACCTCAACACCAAAAAATTAGTGCCTTTAGGGCTTTTGTTTGCTTTTACTTTTTCTTTTGCTCAGCAAGGACATTTAGAGATTCATCAAGATGAAGCTTTGCCTAGACTTTTGGCTTTAAAAAAGGTGATGAATTCTTCAGAAAATCATGCAGGCAAGTATCGTATTCAAATTTTTTCGGGAGACCGAGTCACGGCCGAAGCTGAGAAGAGCACTTTTGACCGAGCACTTTTCGGCTGGAATTCCACTTTAGTTTATGAAACGCCTAATTACAAAGTATGGGTTGGTAGTTACAGAACACGTTTAGAAGCAGATCGTGCTCTTGAAAAAATTAAAAAAGAATTTCCCGGAGCTTTTATATTTAAGCCTAAAATAAAGGATAAATAAAAAAGGCGACTTGAACAGTCGCCTTTTTTCTATTTGAGTTTCTTTTTCACCTCAACTTCTCTGAAGGATTCTACAACGTCTCCTTCTTTAATGTCGTTATAGTTCTTGATCTGCATTCCACAATCATATCCTTTTGACACTTCTTTAACGTCGTCTTTAAATCGTTTTAATGAAGCCAATTCTCCGGTATAAACAACAACACCATCGCGAATTAACCTTACTCCGGAGTTGCGGTAAATTTTTCCACTGGTTACCATACATCCTGCAATAGTTCCTACTTTAGATATCTTGAATGTTTCTCTAATTTCGGCTGTTCCGGTAATTTCTTCTTTAAGTTCCGGCGACAGCATTCCTTCCATGGCATCTTTAAGGTCGTTTATCGCATCATAGATAATAGAATAGGTTCTGATATCTATTTCTTCTTTATCTGCTATCGTTCTAGCGTTACCCATTGGGCGCACATTAAACCCTATAATAATGGCATCTGAAGCTGAAGCGAGTAACACATCGGTTTCCGTAATAGCTCCAACGCCTTTGTGAATAATATTAACTTGTATTTCCTCTGTGGACAGTTTTTGGAAAGAATCTGTTAAGGCTTCTACAGAGCCATCTACATCTCCTTTCAGAATAATATTTAATTCCTGGAAGTCTCCAAGCGCAATACGACGTCCTATTTCGTCTAAGGTAATGTGGCGCTGCGTTCTCACAGATTGTTCGCGTTGCAATTGGGTACGTTTTGCGGCTATTTGTTTGGCTTCACGTTCGTCGGCAAACACGTTAAATTTATCGCCTGCTTGTGGCGCTCCATCAAGTCCTAAGATAGAGACAGGTGTAGAAGGTCCGGCTTCTTTAACATCTTTTCCGCGTTCATCATGCATAGCCTTTACTTTACCGCTGTTTTTTCCTGCTAACACATAGTCGCCTACGCGCAAGGTTCCGGCTTGCACCAAAATGGTTGATACATAGCCTCTTCCTTTATCAAGAAAAGCTTCCACAACGGTTCCACTGGCCGGTTTATCGGGGTTAGCTTTTAGTTCGAGCAGTTCGGCTTCGAGTAATACTTTCTCTAAAAGTTCTTTAACCCCTTGCCCTGTTTTAGCCGAAATATCATGTGATTGTATTTTTCCACCCCAATCTTCAACCAATAAATTCATATTGGCAAGTCCTTCTTTTATTTTATCCGGGTTTGCTGTAGGTTTATCAATTTTGTTTATGGCAAAAACTATAGGAACGCCTGCAGCTTGTGCATGAGAAATGGCTTCTTTGGTTTGTGGCATAATATCATCATCTGCTGCTACTACAATAATGGCAATATCTGTTACCTGAGCTCCACGTGCACGCATAGCGGTAAAGGCTTCGTGTCCCGGAGTATCAAGGAACGCTATTTTTTGTCCATTTTCAAGAGTTACTCCATAAGCTCCGATATGCTGCGTAATTCCTCCGGATTCTCCCGCAATTACGTTTTCTTCACGGATATAGTCTAGCAGAGAGGTTTTACCGTGATCTACATGCCCCATAACGGTGACGATGGGTGCGCGCGGTTTTAAATCTTCGGGTTGGTCGTCAGCTTCTTCAATGGCTTCTTCAATATCTGCGGTGATAAACTCTACTTTGTACCCAAATTCTTCTGCTACAATACTTAATGTTTCAGCATCCAGTCGTTGGTTCATGGTGACCATCATCCCGAGCGACATACAGGCTGAGATAATTTGTGTTACAGGAACATTCATCATGGTAGCAACTTCGCTGGCGGTTACAAACTCGGTTACTTTTAAGATTTTACTTTCTGCTTCTTGTTGCTGCAAATCTTTTTCGGTTTGCTCGCGGTGCATGTCTCTTTTTTCTCTGCGGTATTTGGCTCCTTTTCCTTTTACGGATTTACCTTGCAGTTTTTCCAGCGTTTCGCGTATTTGTTTTTGAACTTCTTCTTCGCTGGGTTCTTCTTTAACGGTTTGTCTTTTATCGGGTCGTTTTCCTTTAAATTTATCAAATTTCCCGTTTCCTTTTTGAGTTTGATTAGACGTTGTATCCGCTCCACCTTTACTAATTCTGCGGCGTTTCTTTTTATTTTTAGAAGAAGCATCTTCTTTGGGTTTTTCCGCTTCTTTCTTTTTTGGTTTTTTAAATTGAGACAGGTCTATTTTGTCTCCGGCTATTTTTGGTCCCGAAAGTTTTTGGTATTGTGTGGTGAGTTTTTCTTCAACCGGTTCGGTTTCTTTTTCTGTTTTTGCGGGTGTTTCTTCTTTGGTATTTTTTTCTTTTGGTTTATCCTCCTTTCGAGGCTTTTCGTCGGTTTTAGATTTTTCTTCTGCTTTTTTGGGCGCTTCTTCTTTGGCTTGTTCGGCTTTTTTGGCTTTGGGTTCCAGTTCTATTTTCCCTATTTGCTTTGGTCCGGACAGCGTGGTTTTGGCTTTTACAACTTCGGCTTGTTTTGCTTCTTCTTTCTTTTGTTTTTCTTCAAGTTCGCGTTCGCGCTCTTCACGTAAAGCTTCTTTTTCTTTTAGTTTTGCTTCGCTAACTTTTTGTGACCTTGCCTTTTTGTTGGCATCTGTTTCGAATTCGTCATACAGAAGCTGGTGTACTTCTTCTGAGATTTTGGTGGTAGGTCTTTTCTCTATTTCGATGCCTTTGGAGTCGAGAAACTCCACGACACGGTCCAGAGAAATGTTTAGTTCTCGTAAAACTTTATTTAATCTTATTGTATCAGCCATAAATTGCCTTTAATATAACTTAAATATTTATTAATCTTCAAATTCTTCTTTTAGAATTCTCACTACATCTAAAATGGTTTCTTCTTCTAAATCGGTGCGTTTTACTAAATCTTCCACATCCAATTCCAGGATACTTTTTGCTGTATCCAGACCTACTCTACTGAATTCTTCAATTATCCAGCCTTCAATTTCATCGGAGAATTCTTTTAATTCTACATCTTCTTCGGCGCCTTCTCTAAATACGTCTATTTCGTAGCCGGTGAGCAATCCTGCCAGGCGTATATTGTGTCCGCCTCGTCCAATCGCTTTACTAACTTCTTCAGGTTTTAGAATCACTTCGGCACGTTTTGTTTCTTCATCAATTTTAACTGAAGTTACTCTTGCAGGGCTTAAGGCTCTGGTTATGTAGAGTTGCAGGTTATTTGTATAGTTTATTACGTCTATGTTTTCATTACCCAGCTCGCGAACAATACCGTGTATTCTGGAGCCTTTCATACCCACACATGCACCTACGGGATCTATTCTGTCGTCATAGGAGTCTACGGCTACTTTGGCTTTTTCGCCGGGTATTCTCACTACATTTTTAATGATAATAAGTCCGTCAAAAACTTCGGGGATTTCTTGTTCGAAAAGTTTTTCGAGAAATACCGGAGAGGTTCTTGACATTATAATGATGGGTTTGTTTCCTTTAAGTTCCACGCTTTCTATAATGCCTCTTACATTGTCTCCTTTTCTGAAAAAGTCTGAAGGAATTTGTTTGTCTTTAGGGAGGATAATTTCGTTTCCTTCATCGTCAAGGAGAATAACGGCTCTGTGACGGATGTGATGTACTTCGGCGGTGTATATTTCGCCGATTAAGTCTTTGAATTGCTTGTATATGTTTGTATTGTCGTGTTCGTGAATTTTGGAAATAAGGTTTTGTCTAAGGGCCAGTATGGCTCTTCTTCCTAGGTCTATTAGTTTTACTTCTTCAGACACGTCTTCGCCTACTTCAAAATCGGGTTCAATTTTTCGGGCTTCAGACAGTGATATTTCTTGATTAGGATCTTCTACTTCTCCATCGGCTACAACAACCCGGTTTCTCCATATTTCGAGGTCTCCTTTGTCGGGGTTGATAATGATGTCAAAGTTATCATCATCCCCAAACTTCTTTTTTAATGCATTTCTAAATACATCTTCTAAAATCGCCATTAAGGTCACGCGATCTATTAATTTATCGTCTTTAAATTCTGAAAACGATTCTATTAACGCAAGATTTTCCATTTTGCTTTCAATTAAAATTTAATCAACACTTTTGCTTCTTGTATGTCACTAAAAGGGATAAACATTTGTTTTTTTACGGTTACTTTTCCTTTACCAATAGGCTTAGGTTCTCTTGTTTTCCACTCTATTTCTATCCCTTCGGGTTTTACATTTGTTAATTTTCCTTCCAGGGTTTGGTTATGGGTTACAATTTTCAGGGTTCTTCCTGAATTTTTTTTATACTGTCGGTTGTTTACTAATGGAGATGTGGCACCAGCAGATGTTACTTCCAATGAAAAATCTTCAGTTTCTCTGTCGAGATTGTGCTCTATGGCCCGACTAATAAACACGCAGTCTTCTACTAAGACTCCTTTATCTCCGTCAATAACTATTTTTATCGCATTGTCTGCGGCGACAGAAAAATCGATTAGAAATAAATCTTTTCTTTCTTGCAAAGCCTTGTCAAGTAATTCTAGTATGGTATCTGCAAACATTTTTAGTATAAAAAGAGGGGACTTTTTGTCCCCTCCGTAATCCTCTATATTTCAACGCTGCAAATATACAATTTTTATATTGAATAGCACAAGCTTAGAAATATCATTTTTTATTCTTACTTTTAAGTGCTCTTCTAAAACATACAAATAGACAACGCATGAAAAGAATATTAGTACCCACAGATTTTTCAAAAGAAGCAGAAAACGCACTTAAAGTAGCTGCACAATTAGCCCGAAAGCATAAGGCTGAAATATTTTTACTGCATATGCTTGAACTTCCATTACACCAAATAGACGCATTAAGCGGTCACAGTGATTTGCCCGAGGCCATGTTCTTCATGAAACTGGCGCATAAGAAGTTTGAAGAAACTTTAGCAAAGGATTATTTGAAAGGTGTTCAAGTGCATGAAACTGTAGACTTTCAAGAAGCTTTTTCTGAAATTAAAAATGTTTGTAAGAAAAAAAATATCGACTTAATTGTTATGGGTTCCCATGGGGTAAGCGGTTTCAAAGAAATGTTTATAGGATCAAATACTGAAAAGGTAGTCCGCACATCGGATGTTCCTGTTCTTGTGATCAAAAATGAACACAAGCAATTTGAAGTTTCTAATTTTGTTTTTGCTTCAGATTTTAAAAAAGACAGCAGAGAGACCTATAAACAAGCAACCCGACTTGCTGAATCTTTTGGAGCTACAATGCACCTTGTAATGGTAAACACGGCAAACAGTTTTACTACTACTGCTGATGCCAACAAGCGTATTCAAGAATTTATCAAGGGCAATCCTTTTGAGAATTATACGATCAACATTTACAACGATAAAAGTGTAGAAAGCGGAATTTTAAATTTTTCCCATGCTATTAATGCCGATTTAATAGGCATTAGCACTCACGGCCGGCAAGGAATAGCTCATTTTTTAAACGGAAGTATTAGTGAAGACATCGTGAATCACGCTAAAAGACCTGTAATAACCTTTAAAATTTAACCTTTTTTTAAAGTAATCAAAAAAGCTCCCGGTAAAACATTCCGGGAGCTTTTTTATTTCTGCGGGATTGGGATCGTAGTACATTTTTCACCCAAAAAACCTTTTCAAAAAAAAAGACCCAACTCTTTAGCCGGATCTGTTCTTTATTTTTTTGTTGGCCTACTAGGGCTTTCTTCGGCGTTGCTCAGGATAAACTTCTCGCCAAAAAAACCTTTTCAAAAAAAAAGACCCAACTCTTTAGCCGGATCTGTTCTTTATTTTTTGTTGGCCTACTAGGGCTCGAACCTAGACTCTTCTGAACCAAAATCAGACGTGTTGCCAGTTACACCATAGGCCAGTGCCTGTTTGAGGGTGCAAATTTAGTACAAAGTTTTATTTGCACAAACATTTTTATATAAAATAATGCTTCATCCTTAACGTTTACTAAAAAACAAAAGCGGTTTAATATTTATTAGTAACTTCGCCCAGGTTTATAAACATTGATATTTATGGCACATTTCAACTTCAGGAAATGGAATACACTTTTAGGTTGGTTCACCTTTTTAATTGCTTTAATTACCTATTGTCTTACGGTAGAGCCTACGGTAAGTTTTTGGGATGCCGGTGAGTATATCCTGACTTCTGCAAAACTTCAGGTAGGACATCCACCCGGTGCACCTTTTTTTCAAATGCTAGGTGCATTTTTCTCTATGTTTGCTTTTGGTGAAGCTTCCAACATAGGTTTGGTAATGAACCTTATGAGCGCTTTTTCCAGTGCCTTTACTATTTTGTTTATGTTCTGGACCATTTCTTTACTACTAAAAAGACTTGTGCTTAAAAAAGCTGACGTTTCTAAACAAAAAGGAATGGCTATTTTAGGCAGTAGTTTGGTTGGGAGTCTGGCTTTCGCATTTACAGATTCCTTTTGGTACAATGCTGTTGAGACTGAAGTTTACGCCATGGCAACTCTTATTATGGCTGTACTTTTCTGGCTTGGTTTGCGCTGGGAAGAAGATATGGACAGTCCCAGAGGAAACAAATGGCTGGTTTTAATTTCGTTTGTTGTAGGTTTGTCTTTCGGGGTTCATTTCATGGGTTTATTAACTATTCCTGCTATTGGACTTATTTACTACTTTAAAAACTACAAGGAAATAACCGTCAAAAATTTCATCCTTGCCAATGTGGTTTCAGTTGCAATACTTTTATTTGTTTTCAAACTTTTAGCCCCTAACATCTTAAGATATTTTAGCGCTTTGGAACTGTTCTTTGTAAATACTGTCGGCTTGCCTTTTAACTCCGGAACCATTATTGCCGGAATTTTATTGGTTGCCTCTATTTATTTTGGCTTACGGTATACGACTCAAAAACAATACACACACATGAACACTGCCATTCTCTGTATTACCTTTGTAATTATAGGTTTTTCTACGTGGCTGATGCTCCCTATACGTGCCAATGCAAATGTTGTAGTTAACGAAAATGATCCTTCAGATGCCCGCGAGTTGTTGGCTTACTACAATCTGGAACAATATCCCGAAACCCATTTGTTTTATGGGCCGCAATTTACAGACCAATACGCCGGACTTGATGAAAAAAACCCCTATGTAGACGATAAACCTAATTATGAAAAAGATGAAGCTTCCGGCAAATATGTGGTTATAAACCACTGGAAAAACGCCAAACAAAATTTCAACAGCAAACACGCTTCTATTTTACCGCGTATGTGGAGCACCGAACACGCTGTAAACTATATGACTTTTACCGGTATTTTAGATTTTAAGCTCAAGCCTGAATACCGAATGGAAAACGAGCTGCGTGCAATTATACAAGATTTCAGAAATCAAATGCAGGCCGGAGAAGTTGACTATGAAGATTACCATAGCTTTTTGCAACAGTTTTCTCAATATATCGATGTAGAAAAACCTTCATTTGCTGACAACATAGCCTATATGTTTCAGTATCAATTAGGGTATATGTACTGGCGTTATTTTATGTGGAATTTTGCGGGCAGACAAGACGATATTCAAGGGAAACTGGACAATCACGGCAACTGGATAAGCGGCATAACTCCTATAGACAGCTTTCTTTTGGGCGTTTCACAAAAAAACTTACCCGGCGACATGAAAAACAACAAGGGTAGAAACACTTATTACTTTTTACCCTTAATATTAGGCCTGATTGGGCTATTTTTTCTCTTTAACCAAGACAAAAAATGGTTTTGGACGCTGTTGGTATTTTTTCTTTTTACCGGTTTAGCTATTCAGGTGTATACCAATATACGCCCGTTTGAACCCCGAGAACGCGATTACTCTGTGGTTGGTTCATTTTATGTCTTTGCTCTTTGGATAGGTTTTGGTGTTTATGCACTTTATGATGCATTGAAAAAGCACGTAAAAGGGCAATGGCTTGTTCCTGCAATTACTGCAGTATGCTTACTATTAGTCCCCGGAGTTTTAGTATCAAACAACTGGGATGATCATGACAGATCCAACAAAAAAACTGCTTTGGCCATGGCAAAAATGTATTTAGATTCCTGTGCCGAAAACAGTATTTTATTCACCATAGGAGACAACGACACTTTTGCCCTGTGGTATGCCCAGGAAATTGAAGGCTACCGAAAAGATGTGAGAATAGTAAACACAAGCCTGTTTCAAACCGATTGGTATATTGACCAAATGAAACGTAAAGTATATACCAGCGACCCTATACCTTCGCAATTAACTCACAAGCAATATCGCTATGGCACACGAGACTATATTATGAAAAGAATTATCTCTCAAGACACCATGCATATCAAAAGTTTTTTGGATTTTGTTTCCAGTGATGATGACAGAACCAAATTTAAATACATCTTACAACAGCAAGGTGAAAACCCGGAAGAATACCCGTCACAACTCGTCAATTCCAATTATTTCCCGGTGGAAAATATCCGTATTCCGGTAGCTAAAGAAAATGTACTTGAAAATGGTATTGTCAAGCCTAAAGATGCAGATAAAATCGTCCCGTACATCGACATAAAAATTACAGATAATGCACTGTATAAAAACCGTTTGCTCATGCTGGATATAGTAGCAAATAACGACTGGAAACGTCCAATATATTTCTCCGGCGGTGCTTTTGGGAACGACGATTATATCTGGATGAAAGATTACCTGCAACTAGACGGCATGTGCTATAAACTGGTTCCTATAAAAACACCTGTAAGTCGTGCCAATCCTTTCGATATGGGGCGCGTAGACAGTGAGCTTATGTATCAAATTGTAAAAAAATGGGATTGGGGAAATAGTGGCGACCCAAACCTGTATCACGACCCTGAAACCCGAAAAAACTCTATCACTTACAGAGGAAATCTGGCTCGACTTATCGAACAATTAATCAATGAAGAAAAGCTGGAGCAAGCCGAAGAAATAGCAGATATAGCCATGACAAACATGCCTGTTGAACACTATGGCTATTACACTCTTTTGGAACCTTATATTAGTGCTTATTATGAAGTAGGAGCAAAAGATAAAGCACGAAAACTATTTAAAGATGTGGCTAAAAAATATCAGGAAAATTTAGCCTATTATGCCGGTCTTTCAGAAAATGAACAAATGAAAACCATAGAGGAAATTGTGTCTGATATGGAACGCTACCGAGGTATTGTAGATGTGGTTGTTGAATACGATGATGAACTTGGCGAAAAAGAACAATTGACTTTTAACAACTACATCAAACTATTCAGTAGGCTTGGAGGTTCGGAGATGGAAGAACCCGATGATGACATTACGGATATTTTACCTGAAGTTGATACAACCATGCTTCCTGAAGAAGACTCTTTAGTGCCTCCTTTAGATTAACAGTCATGAATTTAACCCCGATTAAAACGCCTAAAATTGCCATCCGTTTTTTTCCGAATTACCTATGGCGTATTGATACCTCGGAAAAGGATATATATCTCACCTTTGACGATGGACCAACCGCCGAAGTTACACCTTGGATTCTTGATACATTAAGTTCTTTTGATGCAAAAGCTACTTTTTTTTGTATTGGAAAAAATGTAGTAGCCAATCCCGAAATATATACTTCTCTTTTGGCTGCCGGTCACACTGTTGGCAATCATACACATACACATCTTAAAGGCTGGAAAACTCCTTTACCTGAATATGTTTCGGATGTAGCCCTAGCAAAACAGCATATAGCTTCATCATTGTTTAGGCCACCTTACGGCAAGCTTACCTCTAAACAAGGGAAAGCGTTACAAACACAAGGGTTTCGTGTTGTTATGTGGGATGTACTTTCTATGGATTGGGATAACTCCGTTTCTGTGGAAACCTGTCTGGAAAATGTGCTTAAAAAAAGCCGTCCGGGAAGCATCGTTGTTTTTCACGACAGTATAAAAGCCTCACGAAATATGCAATATGCCCTGCCTAAAGTACTGGCTCATTTTAGTAATGAGGGATATACTTTTAAGGCCTTACCATTTTAAATGTATTCTTGAATAATTCCAATAAGGGTATTGGCATCCTGTTCGCCGCTATGACGCCATTTCATTTCTCCGTTTTTATAAATGATTAAGGTAGGCAATCCTTTAACCCGAAGTGCTTCGGCAAGTTCCTTATTTTTATCGACATCAATTTTAATTACTCGTGCCTTGTCGCCTAGTGCAGCCGCAACATCACGAAGTACAGGATGCATTGCTGTAGATTGTTCATTCCATTCGGTAAAAAAATCCAATAAAACAGGAATATCTACATCTATTAATTCCCCGAATTTTGACATACGTTAAAGGTTTAAGTCAAATATGTTATTACAAATATAACATTTCCTTGCAATTATGCATTATTTACACCTCTTTTAAGTTGAATAACAGTAATTTCAGGCCAAATCCCTACGCGTCCCGGAAAGGCTAAAAACCCAAAACCTCTGTTGATATACAGGTATCTTCCGGCTTCCTGGTATAGTCCGGCCCATTTAGGATACCGGTATTTTGCCGGACTCCATTTAAAATTAAAATACGGAATTTCTATACCAAACTGCATCCCGTGGGTATGTCCGGACAAGGTAAGCTGTATTTTCTTTTCAAAATTCACAATATTGGGTTCATCTACTATCCGGTTGTGATCAAAGTCGTTATTTCTTCCTTGTTCGGCGATTTCAAAATCGAAATGCGAAGGGTCGTGAGACATCAGGATATTAAACTCATTATCGCCAATGTTTTGGGTTGCCTCTCTCAAGCTTCCACGTTTGGGAAAATGTCTTGAAGCGCCCCAATTTTCTACTCCAAGGATGTTTATTCTTTGCCCGTTTCTTTCTATGGGTCGGCTTTCGTTCAGCAGTAAATCAAAGCCTATTTTTTTGTGTACTTCTTCCAGTTTTTTATGGTTACTGTATACTTCTTCCTTTGAATTGTAGGCATAATAACCATAATCGTGATTTCCTAAAACCGCATACATTCCGTCTTTTGCCTTTAGTTTTTTAAATGTATCTATCCAGGGATACATCTCTTCAGCTACTGCATTAACCATATCTCCGGTAAACAAAATCGCATCACTTTTTTGTTCGTTAATTAAATTAACGGCATACTCTATTTTGTCTGCACTGTCAAAACTTCCTGAGTGAATATCACTTATTTGTGTAAGAGTATATCCGTCAAAGGCTTCGGGCAAATCGTCAAACACGAGCTGCTGTTTTATTACCCTAAAATTATAACGCCCTTTAAAAACGCCATAAATAACACTTGCAAAAGGTATTGCTGCTAGTCCCAATGCCAATTGACTGATAAACTTTCGTCTGGAAGGAATTGCCTCTTTTATTGAAGTGTCTTTTTGAAAATAATTCACAAAAGTTCCAAAAAACCTGATAATGTCTTCAAAAAACAACAAGGCAAAAATAAAAAGCTTTGGCAGTACAAAGGCTAAGAACAAAGCCACTGCATATCCTGCCTGCAGGCTAAAACGTCCTTCGGCTTGTGTAACTCTAATTTGATAAAAAAACAACATACAAGCCGATAGAAACACCACCCAATAACCTATATGCACAATCGTGTTACGGGTCAGGGTTCGCAGTGCAAAAAAGGTATATCCTTCCAGCACTAAAACAATAAAAAGCAGTATAATAACTCTGTTCATACCTTGTTTTCTCTTATGGCAAAGATACTGCTATTTTAAACGGAATTTATTTAAGAAGTTGTTAATATGATTGTTATCCCTTCACATATTCGCAAAAAAATAACTCTGTAAAAACAATCAAAAACCCTTTTTTTGCATGTCATTTTAGTATATTAGACGTTTTAATTTCATTTGTCCATTTTTGAATGAAACATCTGCGTTGTTTCTTTTCCATTTTATTTGTTCTGCTGTTTACCTGCAAGCAGCAACAAAACCACAAGCAGGCTGAAAAAGACAAACCCTTAGTTTCTTATGTCAATCCGTTTATTGGTACCGGCGGTCACGGGCACACCTATCCCGGGGCGAGTATGCCTTTTGGCATGATGCAACTAAGTCCGGATACCCGGTTGGAGGGTTGGGATGGTTGTTCAGGTTATCATTATTCCGATAAGTACATCTACGGTTTTTCGCATACCCACCTAAGTGGCACGGGAGTATCAGACTACGGTGATGTTTTATTAATGCCTACTGACAAGGTTGAATTCCATAATGGTTCCGATGGAAAACCCGGATATCGCGCACATTTTTCGCATAAAAACGAAGTGGCCCAACCCGGTTATTACAAAGTACATTTAGATTCTACCGCCATTGATGTAGAACTTACCGTTTCCAAGCGCAGCGGTATGCATAAATATCAGTTTCCTTCGGCAGAAAATCAAATTGTGCTTTTGGATTTAGAGCATCGGGATTTGTTGTTAAGTCACCAAATCGAACAGGTAGATAGTTTCACCATACGTGGTCATCGGCATTCTAAAGCCTGGGCTACCGATCAACGTTTGTATTTTTCAGCTACATTTTCACAAGCCATCTCAGAAACATTTTATAATTCAGAAGAAAATCCTACAAAGGTTGCACTAAGGTTTGACAATCCAAACAATGCGCCTGTTTATGTAAAAATAGGTATTTCAGCAGTAGACGAAGCCGGTGCCGAAAACAACAAGGAAACCGAAATCGGAAACAAAAACTTTGATCAAGTTAAAGCCGAAGCCCGAACTGCCTGGGAAACCCAACTTGAAAAAATAGTAGTGGAAAGTGATAATACCGATTACAAAACCAATTTTTACACCGCATTATACCACACCATGCTGGCGCCTAACCTTTATCAAGATATCGATGGACGTTATCGCGGTATGGATTTGGAAATTCACAACACCCAAGCTTTTGAATACTACACTGTGTTTTCGTTATGGGATACTTACCGAGCTACACATCCGCTCTATACACTCATTGAACCCACCCGAACCAACGATTTCATTAATACTTTTCTGGCTAAATATGTCGAAGGTGGCATTTTACCTATCTGGGATTTAAGTGCTAACTATACCGGTTGTATGATAGGCTATCACGCTGTTTCGGTAATTGCCGACGCCTATTTGAAAGGGATTCGCGGTTTTAACGCAGAAACTGCTTTGGAAGCCATGAAACACTCAGCAACCCGGGATAAATTAGGCTTAAAAAGTTATAAAAAATTTGGTTTTATCCCCGTAGAAGAAGAAAGCGAATCGGTCTCCAAAACCTTAGAATATGCCTATGACGACTGGACCATTGCCCAAATGGCAAAAGTTATGGGAAAAACAAAAGATTATCAACTGTATACCGAACGAGCGCAGTATTACAAAAACGTGTTTGATCCCGAAACCCAATTTATGCGTGGTCGGCTCAGAAATATGTGGTTTTCTCCATTTGATCCCTATGAAGTAAATTTTAACTACACCGAAGCCAATGCCTGGCAGTACGGTTTTTACGTTCCACAGGATATTTCAGGGTTTATTGCATTGTTAGGTGGCAAGCAGAGGCTTGAAGCCCGACTTGACGAATTGTTTAGTGCCAAAACCCAAACTTCAGGTCGTGACCAGGCTGACATTACAGGGCTTATTGGGCAATATGCGCATGGTAACGAACCTAGTCACCACATGGCTTATCTATACAATTTTGTCAACAAGCCTCATAAAACCCAAGAAAAGGTTCGTCAAATCCTGACCGAACTTTACAACAATACCCCTGACGGCATATCGGGAAATGAAGATTGCGGACAAATGAGTGCCTGGTATGTATTTTCATCCGTAGGGTTTTATCCCGTAACACCGGGAAGCAATACCTATATAATTGGTGCCCCATTATTCGACAAGGCTACCATTCATTTGGAAAACGGCAAGTCGTTCACCGTGGTTGCTGAGAATCTCTCAGAAGAAAACACTTATATCCAATCGGCTACCTTAAACGGAAAACCCTTATTGAAATCCTACCTAACTCATGAAACAATTGTTCGTGGCGGCGAATTGATTTTCAATATGACCCACCAGCCTTCTCAATGGGCAACAGAAGACCAGAACCTTCCTAAAACAGCCATTGAAATGCATAAAATTGTGCCTGTTCCCTTTATTTCCAAAGGCGATATAGCTTTTAAAAACAGCACCGAAGTCGTCCTTCAAAATGTAGATAAAAAGGCTGCTATTTATTACGCAGTAAACGATTCCGATTACACATTATATCGAGTACCTTTTACTCTAAATGATGCTGTATCATTAAAAATATATTCTGAAAAAGACGGTGTAAAGAGTGCTACGGTAGAAACACAGTTCCATAAAATAAACCCTGAACTTTCCATTAAACTGGAAACCAACTACACGCATCCCTATAGTGGTGGTGGAGATGATGCCTTGATAGACGGTATTTTAGGCACACCCGATTTTAGAACCGGCACCTGGCAAGGCTATTTTGACACCGACCTTATTGCGACCGTAGATTTAGGGAAAATAAAGCCGGTATACACTGTGAGAGTTAACTTTTTGAGAGATCAAAAAAGTTGGATATTTCTCCCCGAAAAAGCCGAAATATTTACTTCCAAAGATGGAAAGACGTATACGAAACATATCGATTGGCATTTTGAAAAAGCACAAAATACAGATGAAGTAATAATTGAAACCGTTTCACTTTCCAAATTAGGTGAAGCCCGTTATGTAAAAATAATAGCCAAAAACCCCGGAGACCTTCCCCAATGGCATATAGGCAGTGCTTCTCTGGGTAAATGTTGGCTTTTTGTAGATGAAATTTCAATAAATTAAAATATATTGGTCACACAAACGAACCACCTATGACAAATCAAAACAATACTTCAGCATTAACCACTTTGGTTACCGTATTCTTTTTTTGGGGTTTTATTGCAGCCTCAAACGGCGTGTTTATTCCTTTTTGTAAAACATACTTTAACATAGACCAGTTTCAGTCGCAGCTGGTAGATTTTGCATTTTATGGTGCCTACTATATTGGTGCTTTGCTACTGTTTGTTTTATCCAGTGCCTTTAAAAAAGACATTCTCAACAGCATAGGCTATAAATCCGGAATTGTTTACGGGTTGCTTCTCTCTGCCTTGGGTGCTTTTGTGATGTATTTAGCCGTTAATGGTGCCGAGCAAGGGCAAACACAAGTGTTTTACTTTGTTCTCTTTGCCCTGTTTATTGTCGGGTTGGGGTTTTCATTACAGCAAACAGCAGCCAATCCCTTTGCCGTAGCCCTTGGAGATCCGGAAAGAGGCTCTCACAGGCTAAACCTTGCCGGTGGTATTAACTCCTTTGGCACTACGATTGGCCCGATTGTGATTGCTCTAATTATTTTTGGAACTGCTCCGCCATCAGGCGAAGAGCTGAACACTATGATTGCCAATAACGAAGTTAAATTAACTACAGTACAATCCTTATATTTAGGGGTTGGCATTTCCTTTTTGCTGGCTGCAGCTTTGTTTTATTTTTCCAAGAAACTTCCGCAAGCCAAAGCAGATGCCACTTTTGAAACGGCTACCAAGGCCCGAAATATCCTTCTTGTATTAACTGTAATCATCGCTGTTTGTTTTACTCTTATTTTCATGACCTATACTGAAAATGTCATTCCCACAAAAGAGACAGAACACAAACGCTTGCTCTTGTTGTTTATTTCTTTATTGAGTGTTGTAGCCTGCATCTGGATTGCCTATTCCAATGCGTCAAAAAAACCTAAAGGCTGGGGTGCGATGAAATATCCACAGTTGGTTTTAGGTATGCTGGCTATTTTTACTTACGTAGGAGTTGAAGTAACCATACAAAGCAATTTAGGAGAGTTGCTAAAGCAGGCCGTAGACAAGGTCAACAATCTTAACGCATTACAATTGCCTGTTATGAATGATGCAGAAATCGCTCCTTTTATCTCTCTGTATTGGGGCGGATTAATGATTGGTCGCTGGGTAGGAGCTATCACTGTATTTAACCCGAGCAAAGGGTTGCGAAAATGGTTGCTTATTCTTGTTCCTTATGCTGCTTTTGGAGTTATTCTTTTAGTTAATTTCGGTAGTTATTCTACAAAAGAAATTGCTTTGTTCAGTATATGTGTTGCCATACAAATAGCCGGTTTCTTTCTGGCGAAGGACAAGCCGGTAACAACCTTAAAGATATTTAGTACCCTTGGCATTTTAGGTATGCTGATTGGCACTTTTGCTTCGGGGCAACTGGCTTTATTTGCCTTGCTTTCGGGAGGTTTGTTTTGCTCTATCATGTGGCCTTGTATATTTGCATTGAGTATTGCCGGACTGGGAAAATACACTTCACAGGGTTCTGCTTTTTTGATTATGATGATTTTGGGCGGTGCTATTATACCTCCGGTACAAGGAAAACTGGCAGATATTTTCAGTATTCAGTCGTCCTATCTTATAGCTGCCGTATGTTTTGTATACCTGCTATTTTACGCTTACCGAACCAAAGTTGTGCTGGATAAGCAAGGTGTAACATATTAAATTCATTTTATCCCTTTCGGACCTGTAAAACCTAATACATGAAGCGAAGACATTTTTTAAAAAACGCGGCATTAACAAGCGCCGGAATTGCAGTTGGCAGTACGCTTTTGCATTGTGCCGAAAAAACTTCATCAGAAAAGACAAAACCGCTTACGACTGCATCTGAATTTCCTTTGGTAATTGCCACGTGGAATGTTACAGAAGCTACCGCTAAAGCTATGGAAATACTACACTCAGGAGGTTCAGCACTGGATGCCGTAGAAAAAGGGTGCAATGTTGAAGAAGGCAACGAAAATGCACAAACGGTAGGAAAAGGTGGTTTGCCCGACAGTGACGGGAAGGTAACCCTTGATGCCTGCATTATGGACCCCAATGGTAACTGTGGTGCAGTAGCCTGTTTACAAGACATTCCCTATGCCGTATCCGTAGCCCGAAAAGTTATGGAAAAAACCCCTCATGTAATGCTCTCCGGCGAAGGTGCAAAAGCGTTTGCTCTTACCCAAGGATTTAGTCCTGAAAACCTACTTACAGATGCTTCCAAAAAGGCTTGGGAAGAGTGGAAAATCCACCGAAAATACCAACCTATAATTAATATAGAGAATCACGATACCATTGGTATGCTGGCCATTGATAAAAACGGAGCTATTGCCGGTGCATGCACCACAAGCGGACTGGCCTTTAAAATGCCCGGACGAATAGGCGACAGTCCTATTATTGGTTCGGGGTTGTATATTGATAATGCAATAGGCGGTTGTGTTGCTTCCGGTTTGGGAGAAAGTATTATGAAAACCGTGGGAAGCTTTTTGGTAGTTGAACTTATGCGTCAAGGAAAATCGCCTCAGGAAGCCTGTAAAGTTGCCATTGAAAGGATAGTGAACCTGCCCAACAGCGACTACAAAAACTTTCAAGTGGGTTATGTGGCGGTTAACAAGCGAGGAGAAACAGGCAGTTATGCTATACATCAAGGGTTTGGGGTGTCTAAATTCCAAAAGGAAAGCCCGGTTTACCTTCCGGCTGATTTCTACATAAAGTCCTAAGCTTAAAACAGCGTTTGTTTTTTATCGGAGGGTATGCATTTCGTCGATAAAAGCTTGAATTTCATCATTTTTTACACTTTTAATTAATTGATTTTTAATGTTTTAATCCTTATAATGCATTTCATCGATGTTTTTGGATAGCCTATGCATTTCATCTAGTAATTTACGCGATAGCTCTAAAATTTTTCAGTGTTTACGTTTATCGCTGTTTCTTTGACTCGGTTAAATGATAAACCCCCAAATCAAGATGAAAAATTTAGTTGTATTATTAGTTTTATTATTTGTTTCTGCTGCCGCTTTTGCTCAAGACACTCAGGTACAGGATTCTGTTAAAAAAACTACTGACAGTGTAGCTGTAAAAGCAATCACAACTAAAGATTCTACTTCAATAGCTTTTATTACCAGCAAAAAAGCGCTTATAGAAGCTGATTTTAATAAAGCGGATTTTCTTTTCAGAGTAAAAAAGTCTAAGCGTACCCAAGTATGCTAAAACCATTTTAGCATTACATCCACCACTTTTTGTTTAAATTTGTTGTAAGGCGGATAAATTAATTTTGTAGTTGCCCAGATGTGTTGTTTTAGCATGGCTCTTTTATTGCTGAACTCTTCAAAACCAAAAAACCCATGTGATTTTCCTATTCCGCTGCTGTTAACACCTCCAAAAGGAAGTTGGTGATTTAAAAAGTGTACTAAATTGTTGTTTATACACGTGCCACCGGTTCGGGTATTGTTTACTAATTGGGTAATGTTTTTTGGTGTTTTACTGTATATGTACATGGCCAAGGGTCTTTCCCGGGTATTTATTATTGCAATAGCTTCTTCTAACGTTGAAAACGTAAGCACCGGAAGTATTGGACCAAATATTTCTTCCTTTAATATGTTGGCTTGCGGAGCAACATCAGAAAGTACTGTAGGTTCCATATAGTTTTGTTGTTTATTGATAAGGCCTCCACACTCCACGGTTGCACCTAAGCTCAGTGCATTTTGCAGGAGTTTTTCCAGTCTTTCCAGGTGTTTTTGATTTACTATTCTGCTAAAAGAAACCGCAGTTTCGGGGTTTTCGGAGTAGAATTGCTTTATGGTTTTTTTAAGTTGGTCAATCACACGGTCTTTTACTTTGTCATGTACCAACAGATAATCCGGGGCAATACAGGTTTGACCTGCATTTAGGCATTTTCCAAAAACAATTTTCTGTACTGCTGCCTCTATATTTGCTGAGGCATCAACAATCGTTGGCGATTTTCCGCCAAGTTCCAGCGTAACCGAAGTCAGGTTTTTTGCTGCTTCGCGCATGATTATTTTCCCTACTGCGGTAGAACCGGTAAAGAAAATATGGTTAAAGGGTAATTTCAGTAGTTCTTCCGTTTCCGGAATACCGCCTTGTACCAGTATCACTTCATTGGGTTCAAAGACGTATTTACTAATTTTATCGAGTACCTTGGCACTATGTGGTGCCATTTCAGAGGGTTTAAGGATTACGACATTTCCCGCTGCAACAGCTGATACTAAAGGAGAAAGCAGTAAATTAAAAGGGAAATTCCAAGGCGCTATGATAAGGCACACGCCTTTGGGTTCATATTTAATCCAGGACGTAGCTCCAAAAAGCGCCCAAGGCGTACTCACTGAATGCTTGCCTGTCCAGGATTTTAACTCTCTTTGGGCGAGTTTTATTTCGGAGATTACCGGATAGATTTCAGAGAGGTCGGTTTCCAGAAAGGGCTTTTTAAAATCCTCATAAAGTGCTTGGCGGATGTCGTTTTTGAAGGTATGTTCCAGTGCAACCCTAAGCTTTTTAAGCTTCTGAATACGCTGTTTATACGTACGGTTTGCTACCTTGAATTGACTTTCTTTTAAGGTGTTAAACGCCTCGCGGTATGGGTTTTGTTCTTCTGTTTGATTCATTGTACAAAAGGTAGCTATTAATCTAAGGTTGTATTACACGTCTTTTTTGATTTGTAGGGGTTTTGTTCACTATAGCCTGTGTGCTAGTCTTTTCGTGAACCTATACTGTACTGTTTTTATTTCACTTCCAATTCAATGTGAAAAGTACAAATAGTATTTTAATGCTCCAATTAACTTTTGTAGTTTTATAGACCCTTAAAAACACCTTATCCATGTCTGAAAAAAAACGGCTTTTCTTGGTTGATGCCTATGCACTTATCTTCAGAGGCTACTACGCTTTTATTAAAAATCCCAGAATAAACAGCAAAGGTTTAGACACCTCAGCTATTATGGGCTTTATGAATTCCCTTTTGGATGTCATCAAGCGGGAGCGTCCGGATCATCTGGCGGTATGCTTTGACAAAGGCGGCAGTACAGACCGCACCGAACTTTTTGATGCATACAAGGCCAACCGAGACGAGACTCCAGAGGCGATAAAAGTTGCCATTCCCTATATTCAAGAAATTCTAAAAGCGATGCACATCCCTATCATGGTGAAGGAAGGTTTTGAAGCTGACGATGTTATAGGCACTCTTTCCAAACAAGCCGAAGAGCAGGGTTATATAACCTATATGGTTACTCCGGATAAGGATTTTGCACAATTGGTAAGCGAACATATTTTCATTTACCGTCCCAAATCGTTTGGTGGCGGTTACGAAACCTGGGGGATTAAAGAAGTTCAGCAAAAGTTTGAAGTAGAAAATCCTTTACAGGTTATTGATTTACTGGGCATGATGGGAGATTCGAGTGACAATATTCCCGGTTTTCCGGGTGTAGGCGAAAAAACGGCTAAAAAGTTCATCAAAGAATTTGGCAGTATGGAAAATTTACTGGCTAATACCGACCAGCTCAAAGGCAAGATGAGAGAAAAAGTTGAAGCGAATAAAGACTTAGGATTGCTTTCTAAGAAACTGGCACGTATCATGCTGGATGTGCCCGTAGTTTTTGATGAGAAGGATTTTGAGATGAGTGAGCCTGATATTGAAGCCGTGACCGCTATTTTTCAAGAGCTGGAATTCAGGCGGCTTACTGAAAACTTTTTAAAAACCTTTTCTAACGGAACCGAAGCCCCTTCAACTGTAACTTTGCCTGAAGAATCTCAAAAACCAAAAGCAGCTTCGCCTAAAAAAAGTACAAAAACTGCCGGTGCCGGACAGTTTTCACTGTTTGATTCAGCTGATAGTACTCTGGATAAGGTTACGGTGCATGAACGCCGTACTATTGCCACTACTCCACATTTTTATCAAAGTGTAACCGGTACTTTGGCTACCGGGCTATTTATTGACAAACTGCTGCAACAGTCCAGTGTATGTTTTGATACCGAAACCACCGCTCTCAATCCGCTGGAAGCCACACTTGTAGGGATTGCTTTTTCGTGGGAACCCGGTAAAGGATATTATCTGCCTTTTCCTGAAAAAGAGGAAGAATCTCAGGCACTGATAGCGCGCTTACGCCCGTTTTTTGAACACGAAGGCATTGCGAAAATAGGACAAAACCTCAAGTATGACATTAAGGTACTGGCCCAATACGGTATTGAGGTAAAAGGTGCTTTGTTTGACACCATGCTGGCGCACTATCTTATTAATCCGGATATGCGTCATAATATGGAGGTACTTTCGGAAACCTATCTGAATTATTCGCCTATTTCCATTGAAAGCTTGATTGGAAAAAAAGGTAAAAATCAGCTCTCCATGCGCGAGGTTCCTTTGGAAAAGCAAACAGAATATGCGGTAGAAGATGCCGATATTACCTTACAGCTAAAGGAACACTTTGCTACCGAGCTTAAAGAAACCCAAACCCAAACTTTATTCACGGATATAGAGATTCCGTTACTTCGGGTACTGGCGGCTATGGAGCTGGAAGGTATTCGGCTGGACAAGGCTTTTTTGCATTCGCTTTCAGTTCAGTTGGAGCAAGATATCAAGTTACTGGAAGAAACCATTTATAAAGAAGCCGGAGAAACCTTTAATATTGCATCGCCAAAACAGTTGGGTGATATTCTATTTGACAAGCTTAAACTGGTGGACAAGCCCAAAAAAACCAAGACCGGTCAGTATGCCACTTCAGAAGATATTTTAAGCTATCTGGCTAAGGAACACACCATTATTCAGCATATTCTGGATTATCGCGGGCTTACCAAGTTAAAAAGTACCTATGTAGATGCGCTACCGAATCAGGTGCTGGAACGTACGGGCAGGGTTCATACCGATTATATGCAAACGGTGGCTGCTACGGGCAGGTTAAGCAGTAACAATCCTAATCTTCAAAATATCCCCATACGAACCGAACGGGGAAGAGAGGTACGAAAGGCCTTTATTCCCAGGGACGATGATTACACGCTTTTGGCTGCCGATTACAGTCAAATAGAATTGCGTATTATTGCTTCGCTGAGCGAAGAAAAGACTATGATAGAGGCTTTTAAAAACGGTGAGGACATTCATGCTTCTACTGCTTCCAAGGTATTTGGGGTACCGCTTTCAGAAGTTACCCGAGCGCAGCGCAGTAATGCGAAGACGGTGAATTTTGGGATTATTTATGGGGTATCGGCGTTTGGGTTGAGTAATCAAACTACTTTGTCCCGGAGTGAAGCCAAAGCGCTTATAGACACGTATTATGAAACCTATCCGAAACTACGGGCGTTTATTCAAAAGCAAATTCATTTTGCTCAGGAGCATGGCTATGTGCAAACGGTTTTAGGGCGGCGTCGTTATTTGAAAGACATTAATTCGGGTAATGCCGTGGTACGCGGGGCAGCTGAACGCAATGCGGTAAATGCTCCTATACAGGGCAGTGCTGCTGACATTATTAAACTGGCTATGATTGCTATTCACAAGCAGCTAAACGTCAAAGGCTTAAAGACCAAAATGTTATTGCAGGTGCATGATGAACTGGTGTTTGATGTTTACAAACCGGAGTTGGAAGAGGTTAAGCATCTTGTTAAAACGGAGATGGTGAATGCGTATGCCTTGCATGTGCCGCTTGAAGTAGATTTGGGTGTGGGACGCAATTGGCTTGAGGCGCACTAGCGGGTTGTATATAGATTGGTGTACTTGTGTATGGGTGTTGTGGTACACCGGTGAAACTGTGGCTCTATGGTTTCTATTTTTCTGATATTGGTATAGGTGTTGTATAGGTGTACCCGGGATGATACCGGTATCAAGGTGGGCATATAGTCAGTATAAAGTTGGTATAAATATGGTATATTGAATTGGTTTTTAAGGGTGAATTTTGGGTGTTTTGTTAGTCGGCTTATGTACGGCTTATGTACGGGATATCCTCGGCTTATCTACGGGGCATGTATGAATCATATACGCTATAGATACGCTATGCATACGCCATACATACGCCATACATACGCTATAGATACGCTATACATACGGTATAGCTTTTGGATTTTAAAAGGGTGTTTTTAGTGTTTTTAAGAACGGTAAGCTATTGATTACTAATGTAGTAAAAAATAATGATATAAGTGGGTTTTTTTGTTAGTTGTTAGTTTTTAGTTGTTAGTCGTGAGTAGAATAGTAGGGTAATGGAGTAGTAGGGTAATGGAATAGTAGGGTAATGGAATAATAGGGTAATGGAGTAATGGAAACGGTTAGGGGATTTCTTTGTAAAACTAATAGCTTGTCGAAGTGCTATCCTAGATTTAGTGGGTCGTGAGTTATCTGTTGTGGGTTGTTGTACGTTGTACGTCCCTGATATAGGTTGACCACTTCACGTCAATTTATATGAAAGTGAAAGTAAAACCCAATTTCATTTCCCCTTACCCTAAAGGGAGGAAATTGGGTTTTACAAGAAAGACCGGGGGGTTTTCCGTTCACTGTGTTATTTAAAGTGGTGCTCCCGAT
>DASRWB010000039.1:0-56201 GCA_035654775.1 Flavobacteriaceae bacterium
AAAGAAGTGGTTCCACACATTGAGAAATGGGAAAAAACTGGAACAGTGGAACGCTTTATTTGGAAAAAATTTGGTGATATGGGGTTTTTTGGTTTGGCTTATCCTGAAGCTTATGGTGGGTTAAACCTGGATTTATTTTACACAGTGATATTTTTAGAGGAACTTCAAAAAATAAATTCTGGAGGTTTTGCTGCAAATATGTGGGCCCATGCCTATTTGGCCATGACCCATGTTAATAAGGAAGGAAGCCATGAGATAAAAGAAAAATATTTAGCTTCTAGTATAATTGGAGATAAAATAGGTTGTTTGTGCATCACGGAACCATTTGGAGGAAGTGATGTGGCAGGTATGCGAACCACAGCTGTTAAAAAAGGAGATACCTATGTCATTAATGGCTCTAAAACCTTTATTACCAACGGCGTTTATAGCGATTATTTAGTGGTTGCTGCCAAAACGGACCCAGATGCAGGACATCGTGGAATGAGTATTTTTATCATGGATAGGGAAACATCAGGAATCTCTGCAACCAAGTTAGATAAATTGGGTTGGAGAGCTAGTGACACGGCCGAAATAGCTTTCGATAATGTGGTTATTCCAGCCAATCAATTAATGGGAGAAGAAGGTAAAGGCTTTCCTTACATCATGCAACATTTTGCACTGGAAAGATTGATTATGGGAATCAATGCGCATGCAAGAGCAGAATACGCCTTAGATTATGCCAAACAATACATGAGCGAACGTACTGCTTTTGGTAAAACCATAGATCAATTTCAAGCCTTAAGGCATCGCTATGCTGAGTTGTATTCAGATATGGAAATGTGTCGTGAATTCAACTATTCTGTTGCTTACAGACTTGACAAAGGCGAATACGTTGTAAAACAAGCAACGATGTCTAAATTAAAATCCACCAAAATGGCAGATGAAGTTATTAATGAGTGTCTTCAGTTTTTAGGAGGCTATGGTTATATGGAAGAATACCCAATGGCCAGACTACTTCGAGACAGCCGATTGGGCCCAATTGGAGGAGGGACTTCAGAAATTCTTCGTGAAATTTTGGCCAAAATGATTTTAGACGATAAAAACTATAAACCTGCTACTTGATTAAAGCTAAAATTATGAAATCATCCCCTTTCAAACATGTTTTAGGTCTTATTGTTTTTTTTAGTGGTTTGTCCGTTTTTTCACAAACCGAAATTAAAAATTCGGTATTAGATGCAGAAACCTTTCAACCATTGGAGAGTGCTAGTGTATATGTTAAAAACACTACCATAGGAACTATTACCAATACAGATGGTAAGTTTGTTTTGGTAGTTCCAGAAAGATATCAAAGTGATACTTTGGTAATCTCATCTATTGGTTATAAAAGTTATAAAGTTCCTGTCAATGAATTCGATAGTAGTTTTGACGTGTATCTAGAGCCAGATGTGGCCTCATTGGACGAAATACTTCTGGTTGCTGATACTAGACCAAAAACTGGAAACGATATCGTACTTAGAGCTTTGGAAAGGCTCTCTGAGAATTTACCAGATTCTGCTTATTTGGAAAAAGGGTTTGTAAGGCATAAAGAACGAAATAAAAAGGAATTTAAATGGTTGGTTGAAGGAGCCATCACGCTTTACGATTCCAGCTATCAAACAAATACTTCAGAGTTTCTTAAGATTAACGTCGATGAGGTGCGAAAAAGTTATGACTTAAGAGATGTAGATAGTTTGTTAACCTATACAGCATATTTAAAAGACAAGTCCAACAATAGAGATTTAAAGGCAAAGAATTTAAGAAGGGATACCATAAAAACTTCATCTTTAATAAAAGCCATTAAATGGAATGATACCAGAATAAATGGTTTAGAGACTTTGTTTCACGGAAAGTTAAACCTTGTAAGAAATTCTAGTAATCCAAAAGCTTTGTTTAACGAAAACATATTGGACCAACATCTATTTTCTTTAGACACCATTTTGGTTGATAATGATAGAAAAATTTATAAAATCAAAATTTCAAAAGGGAAAGACTATATCAATTTAGAAACAAAAGGGATCTATAATGATGGGTATCATGCCAATGGTTGGATTTATATTTATTGGGACACGTATGCCATTAAAAAAATAGAATATGAATTAATTGCAGCATCCAGTGCTCAAAAAAGTAGAAGTAAGACTTTATTTGGAACTCAGGTAAACCATAAATTAATAATTAATTATATGGAATATCAAGATAAAATGTATCCAAGTTATATATATTACGAAACGCCAAAATTGATAAATGTTGGCGCTAAATCTGGAAGTACAGCAATTGGAGAAGAAAAAGAAAGCAAACCAGAGGAACGATACTACTACACCGTTCAGGAAATATTGTTCACAGAAATTATCTTGGATAAACAGAAAATTAAGGATGCTTTAAACAACTCTTGGGATCCAGATATTTTCTCACCAAGACCTTATAATAAAGCCTTCTGGAAAAACTATAATACTTTATTGGAGAGTGAAGAGGAAGAAAAACTTATTCAAGATTTAACCAAGCGCTCTTCCTTATATAAAGAGTAGTAATTAGTATTTTAAATTAGATAAAACGTTTTTTATAGATACTGATATTAAGCTATTTAAAAAATTTTTAAAACTAAGATTCTGTTATTTGAAAAAAATATTATTTTTTAATTGTTCATAATTAATTTGTTTCTATATTTGCGCCTTGAAATTCTAAAAGAGAGGAGGTTAAGACACTATGTTAATAATACCAATAAAAGAAGGAGAAAATATAGATAGAGCGTTAAAGCGTTATAAGCGAAAGTTTGACAAAACTGGAACAAAACGTGCATTACAATCTCGTAAGCAGTTTAACAAGCCATCTGTAGTACGTAGAGCTCAAATTCAAAAAGCGCAATACATTCAACATTTAAGAGATCAAGAGAATATCTAATCTCTAATTTTTGTTAAATCCACAAAAAAATCCTGTCAACCATCGTTTAAGCGTGGGTTTGGCAGGATTTTTTTTGCTCTATGACTACCTATTTTAAAATTTCATATATTTACTTAACAATATAAACCTACAGATGTCTTTAAATTCTTTTTTAGAATATTTATTGCTCGAAAAAAAATATTCGAAGCTTACTATAAATGCCTATCAACAAGATATCATCGAATTTTCTGGATTTATAAATTTGGAATACAACACCAACTCCATAGAAACAGTTAATTATTCACAAATTAGAAGCTGGATTGTGAGCCTTGTAGAAAAAGGTATTTCAAATAGAAGTATCAACCGAAAAGTTTCAGCCTTGAATTCATACTTTAAGTTTTTATTAAAAACTGAAAGTGTTCAGGTCAATCCATTGGCAAAACACAAGGCCTTAAAAACCAGTAAAAAAATACAAGTCCCTTTTTCCGAAACTGAAATAGCAACTGTTTTAGATGAATTGTATTATGAAAATAATTTTGAAGGGATAAGGAACAAACTTATCATAGAGCTGCTTTATTCAACAGGAATAAGACGTATTGAACTGGTTGAGCTTAGACTAAAGGATATCGATTTTTCAAATAAAACCCTAAAAGTATTAGGAAAAAGAAACAAAGAGCGTTTTGTACCATTATTGGAAGCAGTCATGGAAACGTCAAAGGTGTATTTAGAGTTCAGAAATCAACTAAAAAACATTTCAGATAAAGAGGTTCTTTTTTTAACAAAAAATGGCGTTAAAATTTATGAAACACTTGTTTACCGAATAATTAATGAGTATTTTAGTTTAGCATCTGGTAAGGTGAAAAAGAGTCCGCATATATTGAGACATTCTTTTGCGACACATTTACTGAATCAAGGTGCAGATTTAAATGCTGTAAAAGAACTTTTGGGACATTCCAGTTTAGCTGCTACGCAAGTTTACACTCACAATAGTATAGCTGAGTTAAAGAAAGTATACTTAAACACACACCCTAGAAGTAAAAAATAATCAGCATAACTTATTGTCTAATCTAAAACAAAAGTAGTATGAAAGTAAACACGCAATCAGTCAATTTTAATGCAGACAAGAAATTGATAGACTTTATTCAAAAGCGTATGGACAAGTTGGATTTATTTTATGATAAAGTAATTAGTTCAGATGTTTATTTAAAAGTGGAGAACACCAGTGATAAAGAAAACAAAATATTTGAGGCTCGGGTAAGTGTTCCTGGAGATAGTTTAGTGGTAAAAAAACAATGTAAAACTTTTGAAGAAGGTACAGATCTTGCAGTAGCGTCTTTAGAAAGACAACTTAAAAAACGAAAAGAAAAATTAAGAGCACATTTATAAGAAATTTTTCAGAAAAAATGTTTTGAAAAAGAAAATAAATATATACATTTGCAGTCCGTTAGAAATAGCGGGCTTTTTTTTGGTAAAAAAAGTTAAGAAAGCCGATGTAGCTCAGCTGGCTAGAGCAGCTGATTTGTAATCAGCAGGTCGTGGGTTCGAGTCCCTCCATCGGCTCAACAAAATCTAATTTTTAAATGCTTTCAAAAAGCTAAATTAGGAGAAGTTCTTTAATAGAGTGAAACATTTTAATAGGGGAGATACTCAAGCGGCCAACGAGGGCAGACTGTAAATCTGCTGACTACGTCTTCGCAGGTTCGAATCCTGCTCTCCCCACATTATTTTTAAAGGTAAAAATAATAAGAATTAAAATACAGGATATTAAATATTGCGAGAGTAGCTCAGTTGGTAGAGCGTCAGCCTTCCAAGCTGAATGTCGCCGGTTCGAACCCGGTCTCTCGCTCTTTTTTAAAGCCGGTGTAGCTCAGGGGTAGAGCGTTTCCTTGGTAAGGAAGAGGTCACGGGTTCAATTCCCGTCATTGGCTCTTTTTAAAGATCAATTAAATTAGAATACACTAATATTATTATATAACTAAGATTAAATTATTTAAAACATGGCAAAGGCAACTTTCGATCGTTCAAAACCACACTTAAATATTGGTACAATTGGACACGTAGATCACGGTAAAACAACTTTAACTGCTGCTATTACTAAAGTATTAGCTGATGCAGGTTTATCAGAAGCGAGATCATTTGATCAAATTGATAACGCACCAGAAGAAAAAGAAAGAGGTATTACAATTAATACATCACACGTAGAATATGCAACAGCAAATCGTCACTACGCTCACGTTGACTGTCCAGGTCACGCGGATTACGTAAAGAACATGGTTACTGGTGCTGCACAAATGGATGGTGCTATCTTAGTAGTTGCGGCTACTGATGGTCCTATGCCACAAACTCGTGAGCACATCTTATTAGGACGTCAAGTAGGTATTCCTCGTATCGTGGTATTCATGAACAAAGTGGATATGGTTGATGATGCTGAGTTATTGGAATTGGTGGAAATGGAAATTAGAGATTTATTATCTTTCTATGAGTACGACGGAGATAATGGGCCTGTAATTGCTGGTTCTGCTTTAGGAGCATTAAACGGTGAGCAGAAATGGGTTGATACAGTAATGGAGTTAATGGATGCTGTTGATAACTGGATCGAAGAGCCAACTCGTGAAGTTGATAAGCCTTTCTTAATGCCTATCGAGGATGTATTCTCAATTACTGGTCGTGGAACTGTAGCTACAGGTCGTATCGAAACTGGTATAGCCAATACAGGAGATCCTGTTGAAATTATCGGTATGGGAGCTGAAAAATTAACTTCTACTATTACTGGAATCGAAATGTTCCGTCAAATTTTAGATAGAGGAGAAGCTGGAGATAACGCTGGTATCTTATTAAGAGGTATTGATAAAACTCAAATCTCTAGAGGTATGGTTATCGTTAAACCAGGTTCAGTAACACCACACAAAAAATTCAAAGCTGAGGTTTATATCCTTAAAAAAGAAGAAGGTGGACGTCACACACCATTCCATAATAACTACCGTCCACAGTTCTACGTTCGTACAACTGACGTAACTGGAAACATTGCACTTCCTGATGGGGTAGAGATGGTAATGCCTGGAGACAACTTAACAATCACTGTTGAGTTAATTCAACCTATTGCAATGAATGTTGGTCTTCGTTTCGCTATCCGTGAAGGAGGAAGAACAGTTGGAGCTGGTCAGGTAACTGAAATTTTAGACTAATAAAGTTTAATTAAATATCAAGTTAAGGTATTCCGTTTTCGGAATGCCTTCACTTGTATTTACGGGTTTAGCTCAGTTGGTAGAGCACTGGTCTCCAAAACCAGGTGTCGGGAGTTCGAGTCTCTCAACCCGTGCAATAAAAAATAACAAATGGCTGGAATTATAAATTATATTAAAGATTCATTCGGCGAATTAAAGAACAACGTAACTTGGCCTACATGGGCTGAAGCACAAAGCTTAACGGTTCTAGTCGCTGTATTTTCAATCATTTTTTCACTTGCAATTTGGGGAGTAGATACCGTGTTTAGTCATGTAATCGAATTGTATTTTAAGTGGATTAAAGGATAAAAATAGTAATTATGTCTGAAGTGAGTGAAAAAAAATGGTACGTAGTAAGAGCCGTAAGTGGGCAAGAAAACAAGATAAAAACCTACATCGAGAATGAAATTGCTCGATTGGGTTTACAAGATTATGTAGATCAAGTTTTAGTGCCTACCGAAAAAGTAGTTCAAATACGTAACGGAAAAAAAATAAGCAAGGAAAAAGTTTATTTCCCCGGATACATTATGATTCAGGCAAATTTGAGTGGTGAAATTCCTCACATTATTAAATCGGTTACCAATGTCATTGGCTTTCTTGGAGAAACCAAAGGAGGAGATCCTGTGCCTTTAAGACAATCAGAAGTAAACAGAATGTTAGGAAAGGTTGACGAACTGGCAGTAGATTCAGACGCAAGCGTTAATATCCCGTTCACCATTGGAGAAACGGTTAAGGTAATAGACGGACCGTTCAATGGCTTTGACGGTACCATAGAAAAGATAAATGAAGAGAAACGTAAGCTTGAGGTAATGGTGAAAATCTTTGGAAGAAAAACACCATTGGAGTTAAGCTACATGCAAGTAGAAAAAGTATAAAATAATTGTTACACCAGATACCGATGTTCACATCTATCGCTTCCAAACCATAGAGTAACATCAATTAAAATTAGTTAAAATGGCAAAAGAATTAAGTAAAGTAGTAAAACTACAAGTTAGGGGAGGTGCAGCGAATCCGTCGCCACCGGTTGGACCCGCTTTAGGTGCCGCTGGAGTAAATATAATGGAGTTTTGTAAACAATTTAACGCAAGAACTCAGGACAAGCCCGGTAAAGTGCTTCCTGTTGTGATTTCTGTTTACAAAGACAAGTCTTTCGACTTTGTTATAAAAACTCCTCCTGCAGCAGTACAATTGTTAGAAGCGGCCAAGGTGAAGAAGGGTTCTGGTGAGCCTCACGTTAGAAAAGTAGCGAAAATTACCTGGGATCAGGTTCGAACTATTGCAGAAGATAAAATGCAAGATTTAAACGCATTTACTATAGACGCTGCAATGCGCATGGTTGCCGGTACAGCAAGATCCATGGGTATAACCGTTAAAGGTGGTCAAGAACCCAATTAATCTAACAAATTTAAAAGATGGCAAGATTAACAAGAAAACAAAAAGAAGCAATGGCAAAAATTGAGAAAGGAAAACTTTACTCTATAGCCGAAGCTTCTGCATTAGTTAAAGAAATAACCAATACCAAGTTTGATGCTTCTGTAGATTTAGCAGTTCGTCTGGGAGTAGACCCTAGAAAAGCAAATCAAATGGTGCGTGGTGTAGTAACACTACCACACGGTACAGGTAAAGACGTGAAAGTTTTAGCATTAGTTACTCCGGACAAAGAAGCAGAAGCCAAAGAAGCCGGAGCAGACTACGTAGGTCTGGACGAATATCTTGAAAAAATCAAGAACGGATGGACCGATGTTGATGTTATAATTACAATGCCTAGTGTAATGGGTAAATTAGGACCTTTAGGACGCGTTCTGGGACCGCGTGGATTGATGCCAAACCCAAAAACAGGTACTGTAACTATGGATGTCGCTAAAGCTGTAGGTGAAGTAAAAGCCGGTAAAATTGACTTCAAAGTAGATAAAACCGGTATTGTGCATGCCGCAATTGGAAAAGCCTCTTTCAGTGCTGATAAAATTGCAAGCAATGCAAATGAATTATTACAAACATTAATAAAACTAAAACCAACTGCTGCAAAAGGAACTTATGTAAAAAGCATTTTTATGTCCAGTACCATGAGTCCAAGTGTTGCCGTTGATCCTAAAATAAATTAGGTAGTTAAAACCTTTAATCATGACAAGAGAAGAAAAATCACTAGTAATTGAAGAGTTAACTGCTCAATTGGCTGCTAACCCAAACATCTATTTAGCAGATATTTCAGGACTAAATGCAGGTAACACTTCAGATTTACGTCGTGCTTGTTTTAAAGCCAACGTAAAATTAGCTGTTGTTAAAAACACCTTGCTTGAAAAAGCAATGGCAGCTTCAGAGAAAGATTTCGGAGAACTTCCTACGGTATTAAAAGGAAACACTTCCGTAATGTACTCTGAAACAGGAAATGCTCCGGCCAAAGTAATAAAAGCCTTCAGAAAAAAATCAGAAAAACCCTTATTAAAAGGAGCTTTCATTGAAGAGGCTATTTACATTGGTGACGAGCAGTTAGATGCCCTAGTTGATATTAAATCCAGAGAAGAGCTCATTGGAGATATTGTTGGATTACTTCAATCTCCGGCTAAAAATGTTATTTCAGCACTTCAATCCGGAGGCGGAAAACTGGCAGGCATTATTAAAACTTTATCCGAAAAAGAAGGATAAACCAAGCGTGTACGCACTTTTTACAAACATAAATTAAAATTAAAAAACTATTTAAAACGATAGAAAAAATGGCAGATTTAAAAGATTTCGCAGAACAATTAGTTAACCTTACAGTAAAAGAAGTAAACGAGTTAGCTCAAATTTTAAAAGACGAGTATGGTATCGAGCCTGCAGCTGCAGCCGTAGCTGTTGCCGCCGGTGGTGGTGCAGGAGCTGCTGAAGCCGTAGAAGAAAAAACAGAATTCGATGTAATACTTAAAGCAGCAGGTGGTTCTAAACTGGCTGTGGTTAAATTGGTTAAAGAATTAACCGGTTTAGGACTAAAAGAAGCTAAAGAATTAGTTGATGGAGCACCAAGCGCTATTAAAGAAGGTGTATCTAAAGACGAAGCTGAAGGCTTAAAATCTTCTTTAGAAGAAGCAGGAGCTGAAGTTGAGCTTAAGTAAGCTTAACCAAGCTTATCATATAGGTTTAGGTCTATCCGGAATGAATGCCGGATAAGACCTAAACCATTTTGCGTATATAAAATTTACTGCGCGTTCATTATTTATTTTTAATCAAAATCCATCCATTGATGTTAGCAACGACACAAGCTGAAAGATTAAATTTCTCATCTATAGTTAATAGAACAGAATACCCTGACTTTTTGGATATTCAAATTAAATCTTTTCAAGATTTTTTCCAGTTAGAAACAAAATCTGAAGAAAGAGGAAATGAAGGTCTTTACAATACCTTCATGGAAAACTTCCCCATCACTGATACCCGAAATCAGTTTGTTTTAGAGTTTCTAGACTACTTTATCGACCCGCCAAGATACACCATTGAAGAGTGTATAGAAAGAGGGTTAACCTACAGCGTTCCGCTTAAAGCAAGGCTAAAGTTGTACTGTACCGATCCGGAACATGAAGACTTTGAAACTATTGTACAGGATGTATACTTGGGTACCATCCCTTACATGACACCCAGCGGTACTTTTGTTATCAATGGAGCCGAGCGTGTTGTCGTATCCCAATTACACCGTTCACCGGGCGTGTTTTTTGGTCAATCATTCCATGCCAACGGAACTAAACTATACTCTGCACGTGTAATACCGTTTAAGGGCTCATGGATAGAGTTTGCTACAGACATAAATAGTGTAATGTATGCCTACATTGATAGAAAAAAGAAATTACCGGTTACCACACTTTTCAGAGCCATTGGATTTGAAAGAGACAAAGATATTTTAGAAATCTTCGATTTAGCCGAAGAGGTTAAAGTTTCCAAAACCGGACTTAAAAAATATATAGACAGAAAACTGGCCGCACGTGTACTTAACACTTGGCATGAAGATTTTGTGGACGAAGATACCGGAGAAGTAGTATCCATAGAACGTAATGAAATTGTACTAGATCGCGATACCGTTCTGGACAAAGAAAACATAGAAGAAATTCTGGAAGCAGGCGTAAAATCTATTTTACTGCATAAAGAAAGTGCTGAACAAGGAGATTATGCCATAATCCACAACACGCTTCAAAAAGACCCAACAAACTCTGAAAAAGAAGCGGTAGAGCATATTTACAGACAATTGCGTAATGCCGAACCACCAGATGAGGAAACGGCTCGTGGCATTATAGATAAATTATTCTTTAGCGACCAACGTTACTCTTTAGGAGAAGTAGGACGTTACAGAATGAACAAAAAATTAGGTCTTGATATTGGAATGGACAAGCAAGTGCTTACCAAAGAAGATATCATTACCATTATAAAATACTTAATCGAACTTATCAATTCTAAAGCTGAAATTGATGACATTGACCACTTGTCAAACCGTAGAGTTCGTACTGTTGGTGAACAATTATCCCAACAGTTTGGCGTAGGTTTAGCACGTATGGCTCGCACCATTCGTGAGCGTATGAACGTTAGAGATAACGAAGTTTTTACTCCTATAGACTTAATTAATGCGAAGACACTTTCTTCAGTAATTAATTCATTCTTTGGTACCAACCAGTTGTCTCAGTTCATGGATCAAACCAACCCGTTAGCTGAAATTACACACAAACGTCGTCTTTCAGCATTAGGGCCAGGTGGTTTATCCCGTGAAAGAGCCGGATTTGAAGTCCGCGACGTACACTATACACATTATGGACGTTTATGTCCGATTGAAACTCCGGAAGGACCAAACATTGGACTTATATCTTCCCTTTCAGTATATGCCAAAGTAAACGCTATGGGATTCATCGAAACCCCATACCGAAAAGTTCAAGAAGGTGTAGTAGACATTAAAGGAAATCCGGTGTACCTGAGTGCCGAAGAAGAAGAAGAACAAATGATTGCTCAGGCTACAGTGGAAGTAGACGATAAAGGAAAAATACTACACGATAAAGTTATTGCCAGAATGGAAGGCGACTTCCCGGTAGTTGAACCTACACAAGTTCACTTTACCGATGTAGCTCCAAACCAAATAGCATCCATTTCAGCATCCTTAATCCCATTCCTGGAGCACGACGATGCAAACCGTGCTTTAATGGGATCTAACATGATGCGTCAAGCGGTTCCGCTTTTACGTCCCGAAGCACCTATTGTAGGTACCGGACTGGAAAGACAGGTAGCCACTGACTCTCGTGTACTTGTAAATGCAGAAGGTGAAGGCGTTGTAGAGTATGTAGATGCAAATGAAATTGTTATAAAATACAACCGAACGGAAGACGAAGAAAAAGTTAGCTTTGACAGCGAGGTTAAATCTTATCCATTAGTTAAGTTCAGAAAAACAAACCAAGGTACTTCCATCAACTTAAAACCTATTGTTAAAAAAGGAGATAAAGTAGTAAAAGGACAAGTGCTTTGTGAAGGATATGCCACTACAAATGGAGAATTAGCCTTAGGAAGAAACATGAAAGTAGCCTTCATGCCCTGGAAAGGATACAACTTTGAAGATGCGATTGTAATTTCAGAAAAAGTAGTAAGAGAAGATATTTTTACCTCTATTCATATTGACGAGTATTCGCTGGAAGTAAGAGATACCAAACTAGGAAACGAAGAGCTTACCAACGACATACCCAACGTATCAGAAGAAGCAACTAAAGATTTAGATGAACACGGTATGATTCGCGTGGGCGCCGAAGTAAAACCCGGCGATATCCTAATTGGAAAAATAACACCAAAAGGCGAAAGCGATCCAACACCGGAGGAAAAATTACTACGAGCCATTTTTGGAGATAAAGCAGGCGATGTAAAAGACGCATCATTAAAAGCTTCACCTTCATTAAACGGTGTTGTAATTGATAAAAAACTTTTTGCCCGTGCCATAAAAGATAAACGCAAGCGTGCGAAAGATAAAGAAGACATAGCACAACTGGAAGAGGTTTACGACAAAAAGTTTGAAGATTTAAAGAACATTTTAGTCGAAAAACTATTTAATATAGTTGGTGGAAAAACCGCACAAGGGGTATTTAACGATTTAGGAGAAGAAGTACTCCCTAAAGGAAAAAAATACACCCTGAAAATGCTAAATGCAGTTGAAGATTATACACACTTGACTTCGGGTGTTTGGACTACTGATGACTATACAAACAAGCTGGTAGCCGATTTAATCCACAACTACAAAATAAAGGAAAACGACCTTCAAGGTTCTTTAAGAAGAGAGAAATTTACAATCTCTGTGGGTGACGAATTACCTGCCGGAATTATAAAACTAGCTAAAGTTTACATTGCTAAAAAACGTAAACTTAAAGTAGGCGATAAAATGGCCGGACGTCATGGTAACAAAGGTATTGTAGCGCGTATAGTTAGAGAAGAAGACATGCCTTTCCTTGAAGACGGAACACCGGTTGATATTGTATTAAATCCGCTGGGAGTGCCTTCGCGAATGAACATTGGTCAAATTTATGAAACCGTTCTGGGTTGGGCCGGACAAAAATTAGGGCGCACCTATGCTACTCCTATTTTTGATGGAGCAACACTGGATCAAATCAATAAGTTTACAGACGAAGCCGGAATACCAAGATACGGACATACTTACCTGTACGATGGAGGTACCGGAGATCGTTTTGATCAACCGGCAACCGTTGGTGTTATCTACATGCTTAAACTTGGACACATGGTTGATGATAAAATGCACGCACGATCCATTGGACCATACTCCTTAATTACACAGCAACCTCTGGGTGGTAAAGCGCAGTTTGGCGGGCAACGTTTTGGAGAAATGGAAGTTTGGGCACTGGAAGCTTACGGTGCCTCTGCAACACTACGTGAAATCTTAACCGTTAAATCTGATGATGTAATAGGTAGAGCAAAAACTTACGAAAGCATAGTAAAAGGCGAACCTATGCCGGAACCAGGTTTACCGGAGTCTTTCAATGTATTAATGCATGAATTAAAAGGACTAGGATTAGATATTAGATTAGAAGAATAAAAAAGTTGACAACAACCTACCTGCAGCGAATACTTCAGGCCAATTGTTGAAAAAACAGAAGACTATAAAGCATTATGGCAAGAAAACAAGATAAGAATACAGTACAGAGATTTAATAAAATCTCCATTGGTTTAGCTTCTCCGGAATCTATTTTAGCAGAATCTCGCGGTGAAGTTTTAAAACCAGAAACTATCAATTATCGAACCCATAAACCGGAAAGAGACGGTTTATTTTGCGAGCGTATTTTTGGTCCGGTTAAGGACTATGAATGCGCCTGTGGAAAATACAAGCGTATACGCTATAAAGGTATTGTGTGTGACCGTTGTGGTGTAGAAGTTACCGAAAAGAAAGTACGTCGTGACCGCGTAGGACACATCAATTTGGTTGTACCTGTGGCACATATATGGTACTTCCGTTCGTTGCCCAATAAAATTGGGTATTTATTAGGTCTGCCATCTAAAAAGCTGGATATGATTATTTACTACGAACGCTACGTAGTCATTCAGCCCGGTATTGCTAAGAATGTTGATGGAGATGAGCTTCAGGCTATGGATTTCTTGACAGAAGAAGAATACCTAAACATTTTAGAAACCTTACCTCAAGAAAATCAATATTTAGACGATACAGACCCAAACAAATTCATTGCTAAAATGGGTGCAGAATGCTTGTCAGAGTTGTTGGCAAGAATAAATCTGGACGAACTTTCATACGATTTACGTCATAAAGCCAATACTGAAACTTCAAAACAACGTAAAACCGAAGCCTTAAAACGCTTACAAGTTGTTGAAGCATTACGCGAGTCAAATAACAACAGAGAAAACCGTCCCGAGTGGATGATTTTAAAAGTAATTCCGGTTATTCCACCAGAGTTAAGACCTTTGGTGCCTTTAGATGGTGGCCGTTTTGCAACGTCAGATTTAAACGATTTATACCGTCGCGTAATCATTCGTAACAACCGACTTAAACGATTGGTTGAAATCAAAGCACCTGAAGTGATTTTGCGTAATGAAAAGCGTATGCTGCAAGAATCAGTAGACTCCTTATTTGATAACACACGTAAATCTTCTGCAGTAAAAACAGATTCAAACAGGCCATTAAAATCATTATCAGATTCATTAAAAGGAAAGCAAGGACGATTCCGTCAAAACCTTCTTGGTAAGCGTGTGGATTATTCTGCGCGTTCGGTAATTGTTGTTGGTCCTGAACTAAAACTTTACGAATGTGGTCTTCCTAAAAATATGGCCGCTGAACTTTACAAACCCTTTGTAATTAGAAAATTAATTGAAAGAGGTATTGTAAAAACTGTAAAATCGGCCAAAAAAATTATTGATAAAAGAGAACCGGTAGTATGGGATATCCTTGAAAATGTATTAAAAGGACATCCGGTATTACTTAACCGTGCTCCTACATTACACCGACTGGGTATTCAGGCATTTCAACCCAAGTTGATTGAAGGTAAAGCTATTCAGTTACACCCTTTAGTATGTACAGCATTTAATGCCGATTTCGATGGAGACCAAATGGCCGTACATTTGCCTTTAGGCCCGGAAGCTATTTTGGAAGCTCAGCTGTTAATGCTGGCTTCGCATAATATATTAAACCCGGCCAACGGATCGCCGGTTACCGTTCCGTCACAGGATATGGTTCTTGGATTGTATTACATGACTAAAGAGCGCAGGTCAACTCCTGAAGCTCCGGTAAAAGGTGAAGGACTTACGTTCTATTCTCCTGATGAAGTCGTTATCGCTTACAATGAAAAAAAGGTAGACCTAAACGCTATTATTAAAGTTCGAACCTTAGATTTCAATAGTGAAGGAAAACTAACCCGACAAATTATTGAAACTACCGTTGGACGCGTTTTATTTAATGAAAAAGTTCCCGAAGTAGCAGGATACATCAATCAGGTATTGACCAAAAAATCACTACGTGATATTATAGGTAAAGTACTTAAAGCTACCAATGTTCCTGAAACAGCTGAATTCCTTGATGCCATAAAATCATTGGGGTATAAATTTGCTTTTCAGGGAGGATTGTCCTTTAGCTTAGGCGATATCATCATACCTCAGGAAAAACACACTATGATAGCCGATGCCAATACACAGGTAGACAGCATTATGGCTAACTATAACATGGGATTGATTACCAATAACGAGCGTTACAACCAGGTTATTGATATTTGGACCTCAACCAATGCGGCATTAACTGAGCTTTCCATGAAACGCATCAGAGAAGATCAACAAGGGTTTAACTCGGTGTATATGATGCTTGACTCCGGAGCGCGTGGATCTAAAGAACAGATTCGTCAGCTTACGGGCATGCGAGGATTGATGGCTAAACCTAAAAAATCTAATGCCGGCGGTGGTGAAATTATTGAAAACCCAATTCTTTCTAACTTTAAAGAAGGACTTTCCATTTTAGAGTACTTTATCTCTACACACGGTGCACGAAAAGGTCTTGCCGATACGGCACTTAAAACAGCCGATGCCGGATATTTAACGCGTCGACTGGTAGATGTATCTCAGGATGTGATTATCAATAGTGAAGACTGTGGAACACTTAGAGGCGTAGAAGTTACACCACTTAAGAAAAATGATGAAATAGTAGAAACACTCGCCGAACGAATTGTAGGTAGAGTATCACTGGCTGATGTGTACAATCCGTTAACCGAAGAATTAATGGCGAAATCAGGCGATTTGATTACCGATGAAATAGCCGACGCCATTGAAGCATCTCCGGTGGAGAGTGTTGAAGTTCGCTCTGCATTAACTTGTGAAGCCAAAAAAGGAATCTGTGCAAAGTGTTACGGACTTAATTTGGCCACAGGAAAAATGGTCCAATTAGGTGAAGCCGTTGGAGTAGTTGCTGCTCAATCTATTGGTGAACCCGGTACACAGCTAACCCTTCGTACATTCCACGTGGGTGGTATTGCCGGAAACATTTCTGAAGAAAATAAATTAACGGTAAAATACGAAGGAATAGCAGAAATTGAAGACCTTAAAACCGTAAAAGGAGAAGATGCAGAAGGAAATCCGGCCAATATAGTTATTTCAAGAACTTCTGAAATTAAACTGGTAGATAAGAAAACCGGAATTACGTTAAGTACAAACAATATTCCATACGGTTCTACATTATTTATTAAAAACGGGCAAACCCTTAAACCGGGTGATGTAGTTTGTCAATGGGATCCATACAACGGTGTAATTATTTCTGAATTCGCCGGAAAAGTAAGCTTTGAAAATATAGAGCAAGGAGTAACTTACCAAGTGGAAATTGATGAGCAAACCGGATTCCAGGAAAAGGTAATTTCAGAATCCAGAAACAAGAAGCTTATCCCAACCTTGCATATTGAAGATGCTAAAGGAAATGCATTGCGCTCATACAACCTTCCTGTTGGAGCACACTTGATGATAAATGACGGTGACAAAATTAAGGTTGGAAAAGTATTGGTGAAAATACCAAGAAAATCAGCTAAAGCCGGAGATATTACCGGAGGTTTACCAAGAGTAACCGAATTATTTGAAGCAAGAAATCCATCAAACCCTGCAGTAGTAAGTGAAATTGATGGAGTAGTTTCATTTGGTAAAATCAAGCGTGGAAACCGTGAAATAATTGTAGAATCCAAATTAGGTGAAGTTAAAAAATACCTGGTTAAACTGTCTAATCAAATTCTTGTTCAAGAAAACGATTATATTAAAGCCGGTATGCCACTTTCTGACGGATCAATCACTCCGGAAGATATTCTCAATATAAAAGGACCATCGGCTGTACAGCAATATTTGGTAAACGAAGTACAAGAAGTTTACCGACTTCAAGGAGTAAAAATTAATGACAAACACTTTGAGGTTGTAGTAAGACAAATGATGCGAAAGGTACAGATTATTGATTCCGGAGATACAACTTTCCTAGAAGATGAGTTAATCCATAAAGCTGACTTTATCGATGTAAACGATTCTATATTTGGTATGAAAGTAGTTGAAGATGCCGGAGATTCTACAAACCTAAAATCGGGTCAAATTGTAACGCCTAGAGAATTGCGAGACGAAAACTCGTTGTTAACTAGAGAAGATAAAAAACTAGTCGTTGGCAGAGACGCAAGACCTGCTACGGCAACACCAATTCTTCAAGGAATTACAAGAGCTTCGTTACAAACAAAATCGTTTATCTCTGCAGCTTCGTTCCAGGAAACTACCAAAGTGTTAAATGAAGCCGCCGTGAGTGCAAAAGTAGATACTCTAGAAGGCCTTAAAGAAAATGTAATTGTAGGACATAGAATTCCTGCAGGTACAGGCTTGAGAGATTATGATACTATAATTGTAGGCTCGCGAGAGGAGTTTGACGAAATGATGCAGGCAAAACAAGAATTAAACTATAATTAAAAAAAATGGAAGACAACAAAAAAAAGCCTAAACAAGGGCAAATTAATATTGAACTGGACGAAAAAATAGCTGAAGGAACCTATTCTAATCTGGCTATTATCAACCATTCAGTATCTGAGTTTGTTGTAGATTTTATAAGCATTATGCCGGGTACGCCCAAAAGCAAAGTAAAATCCAGAATTATATTAACACCACAGCATGCCAAACGTCTTTTAAAAGCACTTGGGGATAATATAAACAGGTTTGAAAAAGCACATGGCGAAATAAAAGACTATGAGCAACCACCTATTCCACTTAATTTTGGACCTACAGGCGAAGCTTAATGTTATCAAAAAGCCCTTTGTGAAAACAAAGGGCTTTTTTCTAAGTAAAATTTTGGTTAGCTAGCGTGTCTTTTTTTATTAACACAATATTTTAACGCTCCAGACGGACACCGCTTAATTTGTTCAATAATGCGTTTGGTTTCCGTACCGTCCAGATTTATCCAAGGAATAACTGATGTTCTAAAGACATCAGAAAGTTCACGGGCACACTTTTCTGCATGAATGCATACTTTCGGTTCGTAGGTAACAGTAATGTCATCATTACTGAAAACGTTGTTCAGGGTATTCATAGGCGTTCATATTTGGGGTTATGAAAACTATTTTATTTTGCAATAAAATGCTGAAAAAATTATGGATTTAGCATTTAATGCATATCAAGATTAACAATCTTATGCCAGAAATCAAAAAAAAATCGATAAACGGTTAATACTCTGATGTAAAATGGAACTTAATAGAAGGGTATTTTTGTTGTGTCATTTGCAGGGAAAAGGCTGAATCTGCCAGAAAAACCAGCTGGTTTTGTTTGTCTTTGGCCAAAAAGCGTTGCTTTATTCGAAGGAATTCTTTAAACTCTTCATTTTTAGCGTCTTCGGGCTCAACCCAGCAAGCTTTATGCACATTTAGGTTTTCATAAGAGCATTTGGCACCATACTCGTGTTCCAAACGGTACTGAATAACTTCATATTGAAGTGCACCTACGGTTCCAATTATTTTTCTTCCATTTAGTTCCAGGGTAAACAATTGAGCAACACCTTCATCCATGAGTTGGTCAATGCCTTTATAGAGTTGCTTGGCCTTCATTGGATCGGCATTGTTGATATACCTGAAATGTTCAGGTGAAAAACTGGGTATTCCTTTATAGTTTATAATTTCGCCTTCAGTTAAGGTATCTCCAATTTTAAAATTCCCGGTGTCGTGCAAGCCTACGATGTCTCCGGGATAGGAAACCTCTACAATTTCTTTTTTTTCTGCAAAAAAGGCATTTGGACTTGAGAATTTTAATTTCTTGTTTAGTCTTATATGAAGATAAGGCGTATTTTTTTCAAATTTACCTGAAACTATTTTTACAAACGCCAATCGGTCTCTGTGATTAGGGTCCATATTGGCATGAATTTTAAAAACAAATCCGGTAAATTTTTCTTCTTCCGGTTTTACCAGCCTTTCCTCACTTTGTTTGGGTCTGGGTTTTGGAGCTATTTCTACAAAACAATCCAAAAGCTCTCGTACCCCAAAGTTATTCAAGGCAGAACCGAAAAAAACAGGTTGCAATTTTCCTTCTAAATAAGCTTCGCGGTTAAATGCCGGATATATACCTTCTACTAATTCTAACTCTTCACGTAATTTAGTTGCCGATTTTTCACTAATTAAGTTGTCCAACTGTTCATCACTAATGTCTGAGATTTCAATGGTATTTTCAATATCCTTTCGGCTGTTACCGGTAAAAAGATTAATGTTTTTTTCCCAAAGGTTATAAATCCCCTTAAAATCATACCCCATACCAATAGGAAAACTTAAAGGCGTTACGGTTAGTCCTAATTTTTGCTCTATTTCATCCAGTAAATCAAAGGCATCTTTTCCTTCACGGTCCAACTTGTTTATAAAAACAATCATGGGGATATTTCGCATGCGGCATACTTCAACCAGCTTTTCGGTTTGTTCCTCAACCCCTTTGGCGACATCTATAACTACAATAACGCTATCTACAGCGGTTAATGTTCTAAAGGTGTCTTCGGCAAAATCCTTATGTCCCGGAGTGTCCAGAATGTTAATTTTAGTTCCCGAATACTCAAAGGCCAGTACTGAGGTAGCCACTGAAATTCCACGTTGACGCTCTATTTCCATAAAGTCACTGGTAGCTCCTTTTTTAATCTTATTGCTTTTTACTGCACCGGCTTCCTGAATGGCACCGCCAAAAAGCAATAGCTTTTCGGTTAAGGTTGTTTTACCTGCATCCGGATGTGAGATTATTCCAAAGGTTCTTCGTCTGTTTATTTCTTTAATAAAACGCATAGTGAAATTTCAAAAACAGGTGCAAAGATACTACTCTGAACTTTGATAATAAAATAAAACACCGGCACCTTTTTTCAAATATTAGGATAACATTTAGGTATTTGTTACTTTAGAGTAATAACTTTGTAGGCTATGAAAGAAGAATATGTAATTTTAGTAGATACAAATGATGAACAGCTTGGGTTAATGCCAAAAATGGAGGCACATAAACTGGCTTTGTTGCACCGGGCATTTTCGGTATTTGTCTTTAACGCAAATCACGAACTTATGCTTCAGCAGCGAGCTTTGCATAAGTACCATTCACCGGGCTTGTGGACAAATACTTGCTGCAGCCACCAAAGAGAAGGCGAAACCAATATAGAAGCCGGAAAGCGACGTTTAAAAGAAGAAATGGGTTTTGAAACTGAACTTACAGAGGTTCTTTCTTTTATATACAAAGCCCCTTTTGATAACGGTTTAACCGAACACGAGTTTGACCATGTGTTACTCGGGCAGTATAACCAAGCACCTGAAATCAATAAAGATGAAGTAGCCGACTGGAAATGGATGTCTTTGGAGGCAGTAAAATCAGATATTACATTACATCCCGAAAATTATACCGAATGGTTTAAAATTATATTTGAAAAATTTTACCAACATATTAATATTCCACAGCAATGAAAGTAACTGTGAGTAGAAAAGCCCATTTTAATGCCGCTCACAGGCTATACCGAAAGGACTGGAGCGATACCAAAAATGCAAATGTTTTTGGGCTTTGCAGTAATCCAAACTATCATGGGCACAATTACGAATTGATTGTAAGCGTAACCGGCGATGTCAACCCCGAAACGGGTTTTGTAATAGACATAAAAGTGCTCAAAGACATCATAAAGACTTATGTTGAAGATGCTTTTGATCATAAGAATTTAAATATTGAGGTAGAAGCCTTTAAAAATCTAAATCCAACCGCTGAAAACATAGCCATAGTAATCTACAATTTAATAAAACCTCATATTGAAACCCACTTGGAATTGGAAATTACCTTGTATGAAACCCCAAGAAATTTTGTAAGTTATAAAGGCGAATAAAAATGAAGTTATATCCTTTAAAATTTTATCCCATACTTAAAGAACGCATTTGGGGCGGAGAAAAATTAAAAACTTTTTTGAATAAACAAACTGCACTGCCTAATATAGGAGAAAGTTGGGAAATAAGTGATGTGCAAGAAAACACTTCGGTAGTTTCTGCCGGAGATTTAAAAGGAAAAACCCTTAAAGAGTTGATTGCCATTTATAAGGAAACTCTCGTAGGAAACAAAGTATACCGGCAGTTTGGCAATAATTTTCCTTTGTTGATAAAATTTATAGATGCCAAACAAGATTTATCGGTACAATTGCATCCTAATGATACGCTGGCCAAAGCTCGTCACCATTCTTTTGGAAAAACAGAAATGTGGTATATCATGCAGGCTGAAAAAGAGGCTGAAATTATAGTAGATTTCAAGAAAGGGACAACCCAAGAAACCTACCTTCAAAATTTAAACCAAAATACCCTGCCAAACATCCTCAATTTCGAAAGAGTAAAAGCCGGTGATACTTTTTTTATAGAAGTGGGCAGAGTGCATGCCATAGGCAAAGGTATTCTACTGGCAGAAATTCAACAAACAAGCGATATTACCTACCGTATTTACGACTGGGATAGAGTAGATGCAGCCGGAAATTCACGTGAATTGCATACCGATTTGGCCATGGATGCCATTGATTTTTCAATGCCTGACAATTATAAGGTTGCCTATTCAAAACACCAAAACACTTCAAACCCGATGGTTACTTGCCCGTATTTTACAACACAGTATTTACCGGTAACCGCTTTGCTGCATAAAGAAAATACCTTCGATTCCTTTTTAATTTATATGTGTGTTGAAGGTTGTGTAAACTTTATTTTTGAAGGGACAAAAACTAAAGTTAAAACCGGAGAAACAATACTGCTACCGGCAGCCTTAAAACAATTTGAAATTGTTCCGGAACACGCCTCAAAATTACTTGAAATTTACATTCCATAAAAAAGCCCAAGTATAAAACTCAGGCTCTTTTTTTATGTTGTGCATTAAGATACCAAAGGGTATGATGTGTTTTTTTCAGACAAAGAAAAAGTTAACAACGCACTTGCCAGGGTTTCTTGTACTTTAGAATCTTTTTTCTTTTTCGTAACCCATACATTTACAGTGAATTTCTCAGGATGTTTTTTCAATAGTTGAGCCTGTACGGTAATTTTGTCTTTGATACATGCATTCTTTTTCATTTTAAAAGTATAGTCAGAAATATCAGGTATGGGTCCCGAATACAGCTCTTTTACAGGATAAGAAGCTATGGTTTTTATGCGATTAAACAAGATATGAGGAAGCAAATAGCCATTGGCATTGCATATAGATTTGGTAACAATAAATTGTACATTAGTGTGTGCTGTGGTTGTATATTGGATTGTCATTTTAGGTTATTTTAGGATAAAACAAAAGCGGAACAGGTTCGGTGTTTTCTTTTTGAAAAGAAATAATATGCATGTGGAACCACAGGATTGAGCATTTGACATATTTTTTTAGAATAACATTTGGTTTCATAAGCGAAAAAATTAGAAATTAAACAATTAAAAGTAAAAAAGGCGCTTTAGTTAAAAAGCACCTTTTTGTTATGTATATATTAAAATTTGTAAACTAAATTTTGATAAAGATGCTTTGCTGTAAGTAAAAATGCTTATGCATAACGTACCATTGGCATAGTGTAAAGCCATGAGTAAACCTGATGTTATGTTGCATCATTTGTGAAATCATGAGGTAAAACTAAGAAATAAATTTTGCAGCACAATAACTTTAAATGAATTATAACATTAAATCTTACTTTTTGCTTAATTTTGTCAAAACTAAAAGTTGAATAATTATGGCAAATGTAAGAGACCTAAAAAAAGACATTAATTACGTTTTAGGCGATATTATAGAAGCAGTATATATCTGGGAATATTCAAATACAGATAAAGACACCAAGAAAAGTGAAGCAATCATCGATGAGGCAATAAACACCTTTGATGAACTTATTGCTAAGGTAAACGACAAGTCGGTAAAAGATAAAAAAGCTCATTTTAAATCCATACAAAACGAGCTGGAAACTAAAGGAAGAGCGCTTATAGACAAAATCAATAAATTGGGCTAATTTTATTTTAACAAACAATTGTAAAATAAAATGCAAAACCTATATTTGTAAGCATCATGTGCCGATGTAGCTCAGCTGGCTAGAGCAGCTGATTTGTAATCAGCAGGTCGTGGGTTCGAGTCCCTCTATCGGCTCAGTTTAATACTTCAATTGCATTTTTGTGGTTGGAGTTTTTTTATTTTAAAACACCTTTAGGGACGAGAAGTTTATCCTGAGCGAAGCCGAAGGAAGTCCCTCTATCGGCTCAGTTTAATACTTCAATTGCATTTTTTGTAGTTGGAGTTTTTTATTACTTTTTTTCTGAATCTAATGTTTCTTTCAGAAGTTTTCCGTACTTAGAGTTTTTTACTTTTTCAGTTAAAGAGCTGTAAAGTGTGTCCAGCACTTTAGCAGTAGCATCGGGCATTTCTGACAATGCAATATACGGTGCTACTTCGCTGTCACTATGTGTAACTGCGTAATTTAAACTGTAACGGTATTGACTTTTTAAGTAATTGTTGTATGATTGTTGCAGTGAATCTATGGCCAGTGTATCCTTATCAATTTGGGCTTGTAAATGCTGCTCAATCAGTTCCAGGTTCTTGTTTCGGTAGGCATACATCATTTTTCGATACTCATTGAGCAAGTTTTGTTGTGCTGAACCTTGAATATCGGCATCATAAATAAAGTTTTTTAGAGTGGAAGTTAGGGTAGTTGTTCCTTCTGAAGCAAAAAAATCAACCATTGCAGTATCGTTGTCGTTTTTGTTTAATTTAATGAAGAGAACTTCGGGCTCATCTAAAGAACAGCTAAGCGTAAAATTTGATTTTCCATTTACAACAACTGAATCTAAAGTTTTAAAAACAGAGTCTTTGGCTTGTAGCAAGTAAACCGTTCCTTTTTTTAATCCTTTGATATTACCGTTTATAAAAACGTTATTTTTTTCAGTAGTACAGGATAGCATACACAAGGCTAAAGTAAAAATTAGGGTGTTTTTCATAACAAATATTAGGCTACTATTTTTTCAGCGTCCAAATATCTAAATTATTTTTTTAAAATGTATTAACCTCCGGAAGCAATTCGCATCAATTCCGCACAAAGCATGGCACCATACGTTCCTACAACATAACCAAACACAGCAAGCAATGCACCTACAGTGGCTAATGAAGGATGGAAAGCCGCTGCTACAACCGGAGCTGAGGCTGCACCGCCAACATTGGCCTGACTACCTACAGCCAGGAAAAAGTAAGGAGCTTTAATTAGCTTGGCAATTAAAACCAATAAACAAACGTGAATAGCCATCCAAACCAAACCAATCATGATGAGTCCCGGATTTTCAAAAAGTTTACTCAAATCCATTTTCAAGCCAATCGTAGCTACCAGTATATAAATAAAAATACTTCCTATTTTGCTGGCACCTGCACCTTCATAATTTTTAGCTTTGGTAAAGGAAAGAATTACACCTATTAATGTAGCTAAAGAAATTAACCAAAAGAATTGACTTCCAAAAGAAGACCACGGACTTTTGGGGTCGCTTACGGCTTCAAAAGTAGTGCTTAAAAAGGAAGAAATTGTATCTGCACCAAAATGTGCAACACCTACAGCAACAAAAGCAAAAGCCAAAATAACCATATAATCAGTAAGCGAAGGAACGCGCTTGACTTTTTCAGCAAAATTTTGAACTTTAGTTTGTAGTTCGTCAATAGCTGTATTGTCTGCTTTTAACCAACGATCAATTTTTATTTTTTTTCCGATTCCCATAAGTAAAAAGGCCATCCATATATTCGCAACTACAATATCTACTAAAACCATACCGCCATATTTATCGGGATTATATTGATAAATTTCTAGCATGGCAGCTTGGTTAGCACCACCACCTATCCAACTTCCGGCTAAAGTAGCAAGTCCTCTCCATACTGCATCAAAACCTGCGCCGCCAACAGTTTCCGGGGAAAAGGTGGAAATTAACAAAATAGCCAAAGGTCCGCCAATAATAATACCCACGGTACCTGTTAGAAACATCACTAACGCGCGCCAGCCTAAATTAAAAACGGCTTTTAAATCTACACTTATGGTTAACAATACCAACGAAGCGGGTAAAAGATATCTGCTGGAAACAAAATAGGTTTTAGTGAGTTCAGGTGAGATAATTCCAAAGGAACTAAATATAGAAGGTAGTAAGTAACACATCAAAAGTCCTGGGACAATTTTGTAAAATTTATTCCAAAAACCGGTTTCTTTAGCTTCAGTATAAAAAACAAATCCCAGACAGAGCATTAAGATTCCAAATACAATGGCATCATTTGTTATAAGTGGTGCGTTTTCCATAATTTTAGTTTAGTTTGTCGCAAAATACCAAAATAAAGGGGATTAAAAAAACGACTCTAGGAATCGTTTTTTTTCTTTTTTGGATTTCGGTTGGCTTCTTTCAAACTTTGCATAAGCATCCATTCTATTTGTCCATTGGTACTTCGAAACTCGTCGGTAGCCCACTTTTCAATAGCATTGAGCATTTCTTCATTTAATCGTAGTGCGAACGCTTTTTTTTTGGACATTGCTATCGGTTTTTGTTACGCTCAAAAACTAGAAATGAAACACCGTGAGCATGTGGAGTAATAGAATTTAATATCCAACCGTCTCTTGCGTGGCTGTTTAGTATTTCTTCCAGTTTTTTGTGCTTGTTTCTAAATCCTAAAGATGGAGTTATTACTTTGTATTCTTTCATGATTTTAATGGTTTAACGTGCCGGCATTAACAACAGGGGAAGCTTCTTTATCTCCACAAAGAATGACCATTAAGTTACTCACCATAGCCGCTTTTCGTTCTTCATCCAGTACTACAATTTCTTTTTCGCCCAGTTTATCCAGAGCCATTTCTACCATACTTACGGCACCTTCAACTATTTTATGTCTTGCGGCAACAATTGCGGTAGCTTGTTGTCTTTTTAGCATGGCATTAGCAATTTCTTGAGCGTAGGCTAAATATCCTATTCTTGCTTCAAGTACTTCTATACCGGCAATAGCAAGTCGTTCTTCGAGTTCTTTTTCCAGCGCTTCACTTACTTCGTTTACACTGGAGCGAAGCGTAATGTCTTCATCGTGACCATCATCTGCAAAATTATCGTAGGGATACATACTGGCGAGTTTGCGAACAGCGGCATCGGTTTGTACTTTTACAAAGTTTTGATAATTATCAACATCAAAAGCTGCCTTATACGTATTATGAACACGCCAAACCAATATTGTGCTTATCATTACAGGGTTTCCAAGCTTGTCGTTTACTTTTAGGCGTTCACTGTCAAAATTACTGGCTCTTAAGGATATTTTCATTTTGGTATAAAACGGATTTGTCCAATAAAATCCATTTTGTTTTACGGTCCCTACATATTTACCAAAGAGCAACAGTACTCTGGAGCCATTGGGTTGAACCATTATAAATCCCGGAGCAATCAATAATGAGAGAAAAACCGAAGCTAAATACCAAGGATTTTTTGATAAAACAGCAAAAGTAATGCCTCCAAAAAATAAGGCAAGAAAAATAAAAAGCATTAGGTATCCATTTGCAGGAACGATTGTTTTTTCAGCTTTCATAAAATTTAGTTTAAAATGATATTAAAATAATATCATAAAGATATATAAATCTTTTTTAATTATCAAAACTTATTTTTGGCACGATAGTTGAAATCTAGATAGTATATGTAATTACTGTGAAATGATTCAGTGATTTCATATTTTTGGTTGGTTAGTTAAAAAAAGCATCTGATTATAGATGCTTTTTTTTATAGCGGTATTTTTTGCGCTTTAGTTTATAAAAGAGAGGATGTCTTCTATCAGTTTTTTTGAAATGTTTCGGTGCGATTCATTGTAAGATTTTGAGTTTTCCAAATCGTCTCCTTCAATAATGAACATTAAATGATTCATGTTTTTAATAATACCAAATGAGGCTTCGGGATAGGCATTCTTTAAGGTAGTGGCTTCTTCCACACTTACTTGCAAATCTTTGGTGCCATTTAGGATCAAAACCGGAATGTCGAGTTTTTTTATTTCTTCTTTAGGGTTGTATTTCATCCAACTCATCATAAAAGGCTGGGTTTCCAGATTGAAAATAGAGGTTAATGCTACCGGAAATTGAGTGGTGGTTTTTCCGGACTTGAGAATTTTAAAGATACGTTTGGTGTCTTCCAGATAGATATTTGCTGTTTTTTCTACCTGGTAAGTTATAACTTCATCTATAGGTTGACCGGCACCTGCTATGGAAATAAAACCGCTGGCCCTACCTTGAGCGGCAATCATTCCTATTAGGCTGCCCTGGCTGTGGCCAATTACATATATCTTTTCAAATGAAGCTGTGTTTTTAAAAAAATCAATTACGGCTATGGCGTCGTCTATAAAATCGTCAAAAGAGATGTTTTTATCAACGGTACCTTGTTTTATTTGCTTTACCACACGTTTATCATACCTGAACGTGGCAATTCCATTGCGACTTAGGGTTTCTGCCAGTTTTTTTAAAGAATTGTTTCGTAAAAAGTTTTGATTTCCATTTCTGTCTGTAGGTCCTGAACCGGCAATAAGTATGGCTAATGTGTTTCCTTTTGAGTGAGTCGGTGTTAGCAGTGTGCCGTCTATAAATTTAGAAATGCTTAATTCTTTTTCAATAAAGGTAGAGTCTTGAGCATGTAATGTAGTGCCAATTAAAATAAGCAACAGAAGCAATTTTTTCATTTTTCGGTATAGTATTTTTTAAAATCAGTCAGCAAGCTATAAAATTGTAACGATAAATTATACTTTTTTTGTATTACCTGTTATTATTTTCAGTGGGTGAAGGTGTTAAAATAAGTGTATTTCATCGATAAAATATGTGTTTTTATCTTTAAATGTTAAAAAATGGTGCATTTCATCGATTTATATAGTCTTTTTGTCGGTTATTAAAAATATAATTATACTTTTGATATGTACTAAAAAATTACTTTTTAGTTCAATGGATTAATTAATTAATATTTGCATTATGTTGTTGATACTAGAGACCCTAAATCTAACTTCATAATAAAAAGATGCAAATTAAGAAAAGTCGAGGTTGAGGGACCTCGACTTTTCAATTTTATACCCCTGTATTTAATTTTTTAATGAATTCCTTTGATATAGAAAATAGAAAACACCATTTATTTTTTCTATTTTTAAAGCGCTATGCTTAAATCAAACATAATACTTCTAGTCATAATTTCTTTTCTGGTAAATCCAAAAGCCACGCTGCCGGAAGGTTTTGTTTATGTATGCGAACATATACCAACTCTTGAAGTAGAACTCAAATACTATGGAGCTCATAATTTTGTAGGCGATACAATACCGGGCTATAAGGCTAACACATTGATTTTGACAAAGGAAGCAACAATAGCACTAAATTTAGTTCAGGAAGAATTGTTAAGGCAAAACAAATGTTTAAAAGTGTACGACGGATACAGGCCGCAACAAGCCGTAAACCATTTTATGGAATGGGCTAAACGGCTCAATGATACGCTTATGAAAAGCGAATTTTATCCGGATGTGAGCAAGGAGCAGTTGTTTGCTGAAGAATACATTGCCACGCGCTCCGGACACAGCAGAGGAAGCACCGTTGACTTGACTATTATTGATGGAAGCACAAATGAACCCTTAGATATGGGAAGTCCTTACGATTTTTTTGGAGAACAATCCTGGGTAGATTATGAACATATTTCTGCCGAACAAAAAGCAAACAGGCAACTTTTACAAACCGTGATGCTTAATCACGGTTTTTACAGTTATTCAAAAGAATGGTGGCATTTTACGTTAAAGAATGAACCTTTCCCTAATACCTATTTTGATTTTGAAATAGAGTGAAAGTAAATTAGGTATACAAATAAGCCCAGTACATGAGTAAAAACTGTAAAGGGACTCTTAGAATCAATATCCATTTCGGAAAACCGGCGGCTTCCTTTTTGCCTTTCAGCATATAAAAATGGACTAATAAAAAAACCGCAAGCATACAAATTATGGCATGGCTGCTCAGGCTACGCGTTTCTTCAAAACAAAGTAAAATACCTAAAGCAATTTCTGCGAAACCACTGGCATATACTAAAGTCTTGGGAAAAGGCAAGTAGCGGGGCATAATGCGTAAATACACAGAAGGAACAAAAAAATGGAGCAAACCGGCAATAATGTATACGGCCGACATAACATATAAATGCCACGGGCTATTCATCTTTAAAAACTCGGTAACTAATCCCCATTCCGTAGTTGTTTAATCCGGCATCCAGTAAGGTGGAACGACCCATACTTTCTCTGCTGAAGAGTGTCCAGGCATTGCCGTGTATAAAAACGCGTTTGATATAAGTGCGGTTTTCGGGAATTTCAGAAGTAAAGGGTAGTAATGGCCTGAAATTGGTCGGGATTTTAACAATACTGTTTCTCGATTTGATTTCTTTATATTTTTTATTCGGCAACAGTTTTCCTTTTTTATCTGTATATCCCAAAACTTGGATGGATATAAAGATCCCATTTTCCGGCATATAGATAGCATAAGGCAATACATCAAGTGTAAACATATCACCGTTTTTTTCGGTAACTCGGAAAACAATGTTTTGGGAGTTTAAATTTTCACCCGGTAAGTTGTTTTTGTTTTCGTAAAAATTTACTTTAAACAGGGTTGAAAATGATTTTTTTTCAGCATTGGCTTTTTTTCTTTTTTTCCAATCTACAGATTCTAAGGCGATAGGAATATGAACAGATGATATTTGGGTGTCTTTTTTCGGGCTTTTATTGGCAAAATATACGGCAATTTCAGATTCCACAGTAGGTAGCCAGCACTTGTAGTAATCGTCATCCAGATACGGTTTTAGTTTTTCTTCTTCAAACGGGCGGTTTATTTTTACACGTAAAAAAACCTCTTCCAGCTTGTCAATTTTTGGGTCCAGAAAAAGCGTGTCTTTTAAATGTATCGCAGCAATAGATAATCCTTTGTAGCCAAGGGATGAAATATGTAAGGAATCTACATCGGAATAGAGTTTTTTGGTGAATAAAAAAAGGCCTTCATCGTCGGCAAAAGTACCGTTACCATTACCAAAAGAAACCGTAGCAAACGATATGGGTTCACGGGTTTGACGGTCTAAAACGCGGGTTTGACTTTGAACAAAATTAGCAAGAAAATAAAACAATAATAAAGGTAGAAGGCGTAACACGAAATAGTATTAAGTTAATATTTAATACTCACAAGGTATTAATAAAAAAAACGGTCTCCAATTTTTTTTTAGAGACCGTTTTTTGTTTTTTGGGTTTGTTATTTAATCATTTCATAACTGCGCTTAATAAACTTGGTAAGTTCCTCACCTTTTAATAGGCCTTGAGATAATCTTGCTAAATCCAGACTTTGATTTATCAGGCGCTCTTGTTTTTTCTTAGTTTTGGTATTCAAAATTTCACTCACTAGCTCATGGTTTGTGTTTACTACCAGGTTGTACATATCCGGCATGTTGCCCATACCAAACATACCGCCGCCGGTCGCTTGCATTTCCTTCATACGGCGCATAAACTCCGGTTGTGTGATTATAAATGGCGAAGCATGACTATCCATAGGTTCCAACTGTACCGAAAACTTCTCGGCGGGAACAATTTCTTTTAACAGCTCGTCCAGTTTTTTCTTTTCATCATCAGTAAGCTTTGAAATTTTGGTGTCTTCTTTTTTAATCAAATTGTCAATATGATCGGCATCCACACGCACAAACGAAATGTTCTCTTTTGTGGTCTCGAGCTTTTGCATTAAATGCGAAACAATAGGTGAGTCCAGCAACAAAACTTCATATCCTTTTGCTTTGGCATCTTCTATATAGCTGTGCTGCGCTTCTTTATTGGCCGCATACAAAATGACGAGCTTGTCATCTTTATCGGTTTGCTTTGCTTTTATCTTGTTGTACAATTCATCATAGGTGTAGTAGTTGCCATCTACGGTTGGGTATAAAGCGAAATCTTGTGCTTTTTCAAAGAATTTTTCTTCGGAAAGCATACCGTATTCAATCACAATTTTTATGTCGTCCCATTTTTTCTCAAAATCTTCACGATTGGTATTGAAAAGTGATTTTAATTTGTCGGCTACTTTTCGGGTAATGTAGGACGAAATCTTTTTTACGTTTCCATCGGCTTGTAGGTAGGAACGCGAAACGTTCAGCGGAATATCCGGTGAGTCTATTACGCCGCGGAGCATGGTTAAAAACTCAGGAACAATACCTTCTACATTATCGGTTACAAAAACTTGATTTTGATAGAGCTGAATGCGATCTTTTTGAATATTAAGGTCGTTGGTCATTTTGGGGAAGTACAGTATTCCCGTAAGGTTAAAAGGATAATCTACATTTAAATGAATGTTGAACAACGGTTCTTCAAACTGCATAGGGTACAATTCGCGATAGAAATCCGTATAGTCTTCTTCTTTTAAATCGGTAGGCTGTTTTGTCCATGCCGGATTGGGATTGTTTATAATGTTGTCTACCTCTTTTGTTGGCGCCGGATCCTCTTTTTTAGCACCTTCAGGTTTAGGTAAGGTTTCGGTTTTTGTACCAAATTTAATAGGCACCGGCATAAATTTGTTGTACTTTATTAAAAGTTCACGAATACGCGACTCTTCTAAAAACTCCTTATCTTCTTCTGTAATGTGAAGAATAATTTCGGTGCCTCTTGCTTTTCGGTCGTGTGGTTCCAGGGTAAACTCCGGCGAACCGTCACAAGTCCAGTGCACGGCAGTTTCATTTTCTACATAGGATTTGGTGATAATTTCCACCTTGCTTGCCACCATGAAAGCAGAGTAAAACCCAAGGCCGAAGTGTCCTATAATGCCGGAATCTTTGGCCGTGTCTTTATATTTGTTTAAAAATTCTTCAGCACCGGAAAAGGCTACTTCATTTATGTATTTTTCTACTTCTTCTGCCGTCATACCAATGCCTTGGTCTGTAATGTGAAGTTTTTTTCCTTTTTTGTCAATTTTCACTTCTATTAACGGATTTCCGTAATCTACTTTTGCTTCACCTATACTGGTTAGATGTTTTAATTTTAACGTAGCATCTGTGGCATTACTGATTAATTCCCGGAGAAAAATCTCGTGATCGCTGTAAAGAAATTTTTTGATTAAGGGAAAAATATTTTCAACTGAAACATTAATAGTTCCTTTGGTCATGATATTGAGTTTTTAATTAATTTCTATTTTTTCTTATTCTGCTCAACTCAAAAAAAATACCAAGTACTAAAAAGTGACAAAGTGGCATTTTTTTAAATTGCTGTGCATGCATAATAATATAAAGTGTGATTTATAAAAGCAAACCCGCTGAAATATTTAAATTGCAAGAACTAATTTTTTTCACATGTACAATTCTAAAATAATAGGTTTAGGCTACTACGTTCCCGATAATGTAGTGACCAATAACGAATTAACCAAGTTCATGGATACCAGCGATGAATGGATTCAAGAGCGAACAGGAATACAAGAACGACGATGGGTAAAGCCCGGTTCCGGAGATACTACTTCGGTTATGGGTGTAAAAGCCGCTAAAGTAGCTATTGAAAGAGCCGGAATTGATAAAAAGGATATTGATTTTATTGTGTTTGCCACTTTAAGCCCCGATTATTATTTTCCGGGTCCCGGAGTTCAGGTACAACATGCACTCGATATAAAAACCGTAGGTGCTTTAGATATAAGAAATCAGTGTTCCGGATTTGTATATGCCTTGGCCGTGGCTGATAATTTTATAAAAACCGGAATGTACAAAAACATACTTGTTATAGGTAGCGAATTGCATTCTCACGGATTAGACAAAACTACACGTGGCAGAGGTGTTACCGTTATTTTTGGGGATGGAGCAGGAGCTGCGGTTTTAACCAGAGAACAAAATCCCAATAAGGGAATACTGTCTACACACTTACACGCTCAAGGTGAACATGCTGAAGAGTTGAGCTTAATTGCTCCCGGTATGGGAAAGCGCTGGATAAATGATATTTTGAAAGACAACAACCCCGACGATGAGAGTTATTTCCCTCATATGAATGGACAGTTTGTATTTAAAAATGCGGTACAGCGTTTTAGTGAAGTCATAATCGAAGGGTTGACGAAAAACAACTTAAGTAAGGAAGAAATAAAGTTATTGGTTCCGCATCAGGCAAATCTTAGAATATCACAATTTATTCAAAAAAAGTTTGGATTGAATGACAGTCAGGTGTACAATAACATTCAAAAATACGGAAACACAACAGCGGCTTCTATACCCATTGCTTTAACTGAAGCTTGGGAAAAAGGAAAAATAAAAGAAAACGATATCGTGGTATTGGCGGCATTTGGCAGCGGATTTACTTGGGGTAGCGTAGTCATTAGATGGTAATAAAAAAGCCGGTTTTTAAACCGGCTTTTTTAATGCTATTAATCAATTTTTATTAACACTCAACCTTTAGAATACGAATTAAAGATTTAATACTGTTGATGACTAATTCAGAAAAATAAAAATTCGAATTTCGTGGTTATGCTTTATACAACGTAGCATAATTAGATATATTGTATTGATTTTCAAATATTAGCAAAATTTAACATATTTCTATAAATGCAAAACCCCGAAGCGCGCTTCGGGGTTTCTTATTTAATAACCCAACATTAACACTAACCATCAACTATTATGCAGGTTATTAAATATTTTTTTACAAAAATCCTCCGCTACCGGAAGCTTCATTGTCGTCTCTTGTTTTACGTTGTAAAGCTCTGTATTTGTTCCCGCCAAACCTGTAGGATAAAGCCACGTTCCAGGTATTGCTTTCCCAGTTAAATTGTCCTACTGAAGGATAGGGTGTATCGGCATCAAATTCAAAACGCATGGTATTGAATATATCACTGTAGTTAAAACTAATTGTGGCATTGGGTATAAAATTGTATCGCAAACCGGTATTAACAAAATACATGGGTTTTCTGACCAATTGAACGTTTTCTTCTTCGCCGCGATACATGGCAAACAAAGATAGACTTAGTTTGTCGTTCACTTTAAAGTTGTTAAACATTCTGATGTTCCAAATGATGTTGCTGGCCTCGGTTTTCTCGCGTACAATATCATCCACAGTAGGTGTTTGTCCTTCGGGAGTGTTTAAATACTCCGTAATTCCATTTTGGTTTCTGGAATACAAATCAAAACTTGTATTGAAGTTCCACCATTTTGTGGGTCGGTAATTTCCGTTGACTTCTATTCCAAAAGCGGTTGTGGTGTCAAAGTTGTCATAAGACAAGATTGCACTGCCTTGTTCTATATTTATTCTGTCTATAAATACTACACGACTTATTTGGTCTTCAATAATACGGTAGAATATTCCTGTAGTAATAGCACCTTTATTGAGTGTGCGGGTATAGTTCAACTCAATAGAATTGGTAAATTGTGGCTGTAGCTCCGTGTTTCCGTAGGAAGAAACCCGTGGTGTGCTCCATTCGCGAATGGGGTTTACTTGCCCCAATCCGGGTCTGTCTACTCTACGGCTGTAGCTAAGCTGGTACGTGTTTTTTTCGGTGGGATTGTAGGTTAAATATGCCGAAGGATAAAGTTGAAAATATTCGTTTTTAAACGGAATGGTTTCGGTTTCATCTTCTTTAAAGTTTAAGGCTTTGGCATCATCGGTTACGGTTTCTGCCCTTGCACCTATTTGATAACTCCATTTCTCTAAGGTTTTTCCGTAGGTTAGGTAGGCCGAATAAATATCTCTTCGGTAGGAGAAATCGGTGCTTGGTGTAGATATATACTCATCGCCGTTGTTTGGAGTTTCATCTTGTTGCGGATTTACGCTTAGCCCGGTAGAGCTGTAATCTACATCGGTATTGAACAAACGGGCTTCTAATCCGGCTTCAAGTTTTGAATCTTCGGTTAGCGGGTTTACATAGTCCAGATTTATGGTGGTTTGGTCTCTGTGAGTGTCTACAAAATCATTGTAGTTTGGAGGAAAATCAAAGTTTTGATAGCGAAATTCTGCATCTTCATCTTGATCGAAAGTATTGTAATCTATTTCCAAATCTATTTTTTCTCCTTCTTTGGCAAAATTGTGGTGGTACGCAAAGTTGTACTGCGATGAAGTATTGCTTGAGTAGCTGTAAAACAGCTGATTTTGCGTAAAAGGAGCTTGTTGATTTGTAATTAAGGTGTTACCAAATCCTAAACCGTCAAAAAGGTTTTGATTTGTGAAAACAGAAAAAGTGTTTCTGTCGTCTAAATAAAAATCTACACCTACTTTGTATAAATGCGACTTGTTGTTATTGTTGAACGAAAAATCCTGTGACGAGTTATCGTCAGTACGGTCTATATATCCAAAATTGTCATACTTTCCCACGTTATTGCCGTAATTACCGTAAAAGTTAAACTTCCCGTTGCGGTAATTCATGTCTATAGAACTGTTGAATTTTGCAAAAATTTCTTTAGTAAGTCCCAGATTAATATTTCCGTTAAAACCGATGTTCGTGTTTTTATGAAGAATAATATTAATAATACCGCTCATTCCTTCAGGGTTGTATTTTGCTGATGGATTGGTGATAAGTTCTATTTGTTTAATTGATGTAGAAGGAATTTGTTTTAGTAATTGAGCTATAGGGACATTACTTAATTTTCCGTCTACCATAACCCGTACATTTTCATTGCCGCGTAAACTGATTTCACCACTTTGTTGGTCTACATTTACCGACGGAATGTTGTTCATTATGTCTGAAGCGGTGGCTCCGGCAGTAGTAAGATCTTTACCCACAGTGATAACCTTGCGATCTATTTTTTGCTGAATAGTAGAAACTTCGGCTACTACAGTAACTTCATCTAAACCTGTAGCTTGCTCTTCTAAGGTTATTGTTCCCAAATCTATTTTAGAATTTGTATCCGTAAGGGTTAGCTCTCGGGTTTGGGTTTTGTATCCTATAAACTGAATGCTGACAAACAGCTTTCCTTCCGGAAGGTTTGTTACCTTAAATTCGCCTTTATCATCACTGATGCTTCCGGTAAGGGTTTCCTGATTTTGGTTTTTAACCACAACCGTTACATAGGGTAAAGGCTCGTTTAATGTAGCGTCAACAACTTTGCCGGTTATGGTTCCCAATTTAAGTAAATCTGATGTGGAATTTTGAGCTTGACTTAAAGTAAAAACTGAAAGTAAAGCAAGAAGAATAAGCTTTTTCATTAAATTTGATTTTGATTGGTTGTTTTTTGATTGATTTTTATAGATAGACGTAGTTTATGGGCTTCTGTTACTTAATTTAATAGACCTTAACAACATTTTAACACATGAATAAAAAAACGGTAGTTTTTGGAGCTTCTGCAAAACCGGAAAGGTATGCCTATTTGGCAGTGCAAAAATTAAAAGAAAAAGGGCATGAAGTGTTGGCCTTTGGAAATAAAGAAGGTGAAGTTTTTGGGATAAATATAGACACCAAACCGGTAAACTATAAAGAGATTCACACCGTTACGCTGTACTTAAGTCCTGAAAATCAAAAGCAGTATTATCAGTATATTATTTCATTAAAACCAAAACGAGTGATATTTAACCCCGGTACAGAAAATACGGAGTTTTATCAAATCTTAAAAGCTGCCGGAATACCCTACGAAGCCTCTTGTACCTTGGTGTTACTTTCTACGAATCAATATTAGTCCAATAAAGGTAAGCAATCCGTTTAAAGGCAAAAGTTCATAACCTATTTCATAACCGCCAAGCTTTTCAGGAGGAATATTTCCTATTGCTGTTATTACCACTACAGAAATCAAGCAAACAATCCATACATAGCGATCTCTTATAGTGTATTTAGTGAAAATGCCAAAGGCAAACAACCCCAGTAATGGACCGTAGGTATATGTGGCAACAGTTAATAACCCGTCAATTACATTTCGACTTAGCACGTGCTTGAAAATGATGATAACAACAATCAATAACACACTCATACCAATATGAACCAGCTTTCGGGTTTTCTTTTGCTTTGCCTGATTTTGTTTTTCAATGTCTAAAAAGTCTACACAAAAAGACGTGGTTAACGAGGTTAATGCACTGTCTGCGCTACTGTATGCAGCGGCAATTAGCCCAAGCATAAATGTAGCAGCAAGTAAAAAACCAATGTTGGCGTTTAATGCAATTTCAGGAAATAACAAATCGGTTTTTGGTGCGCCATCCATTAACGGTACAGCAATACCATTTTTATGGGCATAGATAAACAGTAAAGCGCCTAAATATAAAAATAATGCAGCCACTAGAGTAAGTACAATACTAAACCAAACCATGTTTTTTTGTGCGTCTTTCAGGGATTTGCAGGTTAGGTTTTTTTGCATCATGTCCTGGTCAAGTCCGGTCATGCAAATGGTAATAAACATCCCGCCAAAAAAAGATTTTAAAAAATAATTTCGGTCAAAAAAATCTTCAGTAAAAAAAGCTTTGTTGTACTGCTTCAGCTCTTGAGAAGATAGAAATTCTCCAAGGCTCCAGCCTAACTTATCAGTTAAAAAATAAATGGACAAGCATACGGCGGTTAGCATAAACAAAGTCTGTAAAGTATCGGTCCATACAATGGTTTTTATTCCGCCTCTGTTGGTGTAAATCCAAATCAGTAATATTGAAATAATCACCGTAACCTCAAAAGGTACATTCCAGTCATTAAATACAAACTGTTGCAAGACAATAGCGACTAAAAACAATCTGAACGAGGCACCAAAAACCCGGGACAACAGGAAGAAAAACGCACCGGTTTTATGACTTACTTTTCCAAAACGCTCACCAAGATATTGATATATAGACGTAACATTCATTTGGTAATACACAGGCATCAGTACGTAGGCCACAATAAAATAGCCTACAAAATACCCCAGTATAACTTGAAAATAACTGAACTGTGAGCCTTCCACCCAACCGGGTACCGAAATAAAGGTAACTCCCGATAAGGAAGCACCGATCATGCCAAAGGCAACTACATACCACGGCGATTGTTTTCCGGCACTAAAAAAATCCGTGTTAGAATCATTTTTACCCGTAATTATGGAAATCAGTATCAAAAGCGCAAAATAGGCACCTATTAAAATAAGAATGGAGGTTGAGCTCATACCATTGACAAATTAAGAAGTCAAAGTAATAATTTAAACACACAACTACCAAATTAATTCTCAACGAATACTTTTCCTGAATTAATACGAATTTAAATTGTAAATTCGCAGCTATGGAATTTTCTTCAAAATTACTTGAAAATGCGGTCAATGAAATGTCACGTTTACCCGGTGTTGGGAAGCGTACAGCATTGCGTTTGGTGCTATTTCTGCTCAGGCAGCCCAAAGCGCAAACTCAAGAACTTGCCCAAGCCTTAACCACACTTTCGCAAACCATTAAATATTGCAACAATTGCTACAATTTAAGTGATGCGGCTACCTGTCATATCTGTGCCAATGCCAACCGCGACCATGCGGTGGTTTGTGTGGTGGAAGACATTAGAGATGTTATGGCCATTGAAAACACCAGCTCCTACAAAGGAATTTATCACGTGCTTGGAGGAAAAATTTCACCTATTGACGGTGTTGGTCCGCAAGATCTTACCATAGATTCCCTGGTAGAAAAAGTAAAAAACGGCAAAGTGAAAGAGTTGATATTTGCGTTAAGCTCTACCATGGAAGGCGATACAACCAATTTCTATATTTTCAAACAAATTCAGGAGTACAACATAACAATAACCACCATTGCCAGAGGAATATCGGTAGGAGACGAACTGGAATATGCCGATGAAATTACACTGGGACGAAGTATTGTAAACCGTATTCCCTTTGAAACCTCATTAAAATTTTAATCTTTTTTGAAACTCTCTGTAGTCATATTAAATTATAACGTACGCTATTTTTTAGAATTATGCCTAAAAAGTGTTACAGAAGCAACTAAAAACATTAACGCTGAAATAATTGTAGTAGACAATCACTCTGCAGACGATAGCTGCCGGATGGTAAAAACCCTTTTTCCGCAAGTAATTCTTATTGAAAATAAAGAAAATCAGGGGTTTTCAAAAGGAAACAATACCGGCGTGGCTCAAGCCAAAGGCGAGTACATTTGTATTTTAAACCCCGATACGGTAGTAGCCGAAGATACCTTTACCCAAACCCTTGCTTTTGCTGAAAAACAAACCAACCTGGGAATTATTGGCTGCAGACTCATTGACGGAAAAGGAATTTTTTTACCCGAAAGTAAACGCAACATTCCTACGCCATGGGTTTCTGTGAAAAAAATATTTGGAAACCCAATTCCGTATTACGCAACTCAAATTAACCAACGGGAAACCGGCGAAGTGCCTGTTCTTGTAGGTGCATTTATGCTGCTGAAAAAAAATACCTTTAATGTGCTAAATGGATTTGACGAAGATTTCTTTATGTACGGCGAAGACGTGGATATCTCGTATAGAGCCTTGCAAGCCGGATTAAAAAACTTTTACTTTCCACAAACTACAATCATCCATTACAAAGGCGAAAGTACGCTGAAAGATTTTACCTACGCCAAAAGATTTTACAAAGCCATGAAGCTGTTTTATAAAAAACACTTCAGAAACTATGGTTTTTTTGATGTGGTAGTGTGGCTGGGAGCACTGGTAATGCCATTGGTTACCCGCAACAAACCCGAAAAATTTACAAAACCTGAAAAATACGTTTTGGTTACCTACAACAAGCAAGTGCCGGCTTTAGGCAATTTTAAAAATAAAATAGAAACCATTAACAGCATTACGTCCTACACAAAACATACGGAATATATTTTTGATAACAGCTCGCTTACCTTTAAATCAATTATCCGTCAAATGGATGCATTTCCTGAAAACAAAGACACAACTTTTAAAATATTACCCAAAGAGTCATCATTTTTAATAGGTAGCAACAGTTCCAGAAGTAGAGGCGAAATACACATGCTTTCATAGAATAAATTAAAGCACATTCAAAAAAATTGTGCTTTTTTCATTAATTTTGCGAGCAGAAAACCAAAAACAACACGCACATAATAGTATGGCAAAATTTGAACTTAAATTACCCAAAATGGGAGAAAGTGTAGCTGAAGCTACCATTACCAATTGGTTGAAAAATGTGGGAGACACCATCGAGGCAGATGAAGCAGTACTTGAAATTGCTACAGACAAAGTAGACAGCGAAGTACCCAGTGAAGTCGATGGAGTACTTATCGAACAACTTTTTAATGCAGACGATGTAGTTCAAGTAGGACAAACCATTGCCATAATAGAAACCAGTGCAAAAACAGCAGCTGCATCAAATGGAGCTGCCACTGTTTCAACACCCGAAACTGAGGAGCAAAACCCACAAGTTCAGGAAGTACAAAAAACAGTAGAAACCGCTAAAGCTACTGCAAATCCGGTAGTTTCAAACGGCGACAGATTTTATTCGCCACTGGTAAAAAACATAGCTAAGGAAGAAGGCATTTCACAGGAAGAACTGGATGCACTTCCCGGAACCGGAAAAGACGGCCGGGTTACCAAAAATGATATTCTGGCGTATATAGAAAACAGAAAAGCACAACCGGAAACGCCTTCAGCAACAATACAAAAACAAGAGCCTGAATCCAAACCGAGTCTTACTCAAAAGCCAAAAACACCGGTGGTGGCAAGTGGTGAAGACGAAATTATAGAAATGACCAGAATGGGCAAACTTATTGCACATCATATGGTAGAATCGGTACAAACATCAGCGCACGTACAAAGTTTTATTGAAGCCGATGTGACAAAAATTTGGAACTGGCGTAAAAAAGTAAAAGACAACTTCTACAAGCGCGAAGGCGAAAACCTTACCTTTACACCTATATTTATGGAAGCCGTGGCCAAAGCATTGCGCGATTTCCCAATGATGAATATTTCGGTACAAGGCGATACCATTATCAAAAAGAAAAACATCAATCTGGGCATGGCTGCCGCCTTAGCCGACGGAAATCTAATCGTACCGGTAATTAAAAATGCCGATCAGCTTAACCTGGTAGGAATGACCAAGCAGGTGAATGATTTGGCTAACCGTGCACGCCTAAACCAGCTTAAACCCGACGAAATTCAAGGCGGTACCTACACGGTAACTAATGTAGGTACTTTTGGTAGCATTATGGGAACACCCATTATCAACCAGCCGCAAGTAGGGATATTGGCTTTAGGTGCTATTAGAAAAGTACCGGCAGTTATTGAAACACCTGAAGGCGATTTTATAGGTATTCGGTACAAAATGTTTATGTCGCATTCTTATGACCACAGAGTGGTAAATGGCGCTTTAGGCGGACAATTTGTTAAGGCCGTAAAAGATTATCTGGAAGCCTGGGATAGCAACAGAGAAATATAAAAAAAAAGACCTAACTTAGCCGTTAGGTTTTTTTATGTCAAGCTTATTTAAATGAAGGTTATATACGGTTTATTGCTGGTACTTAGCATTTTTTTCTCCGGTTGCAAAACAAGCAAATCCACGCTTTCTGTTTCTTCATTTTCTGCGGCTGAAAAAGAACTGATTTTAAACAGCTCCGAAAACACGCCCATGCGTGTTTTTAAAATCAACAATCCAAGCGACAGCTTATGGTTAAGAACCAAAAGTGAACCTGTTTCGGTGAAAGAAAACAAAGAAACACTTAAAGTGTTAATAGCGCGTATGAAAAAAACGGTAACAGACAGCCTGAGTTTAGGAGTTGGCATTGCTGCACCACAAGTAGGCATTCTAAAAAAGGTAATTGTCGTCCAGCGGTTTGATAAAAAAGGATTTCCTTTAGAAGCCTACATCAATCCGGAAATCATTCAATATTCTAAAAAAACACAACCCTGTAGAGAAGGTTGCTTGTCTATCCCGGGAAGAAGTGACATGCTTAATGTTAGAGCTTACGCTATTCTCTTGGAATACGACACCATAGACAATGTCCATACGGTAGAAATGGTTGAAGACTTTACGGCAGTAATTTTTCAACACGAAATAGACCACTTAAACGGAATACTTTACATAGACCATTTGCAACAAGAAATCACAAATACAAAACAGTAAACCAGTAGAATGAATTTGAAACTTACCAAGCCCATTTGTTTTTTTGATCTGGAAACTACCGGAATAAATATCACCACCGACCGCATTGTAGAAATAGCCATATTGAAAATTTGGCCCAACGGAAAAGAAGAAAACTACCGATGGCTGGTAAATCCCGAAATGCCCATTCCGCCTGAAGTAACTAAAGTACATGGAATAACAGATGCCGATGTGGCAAACGCACCAACGTTTAAACAGCTAGCCAAGGAAATTTATCACATCATGAAAGATTCCGATTTGGCCGGATACAATTCCAATAAATTTGACATCCCGCTACTGGCTGAAGAAATGCTGCGCGCCGAAGTAGATTTTGATATGAAAAACAGACTGGCCATAGACGTTCAAAATATTTTTCATAAAATGGAGCAACGCACGCTGGCTGCCGCCTATCAATTTTACTGTAACAAAAGTTTGGAAAATGCGCATTCGGCAGAAGCCGATACCAATGCTACCTATCAAATTCTTAAAGCACAAATCCAGCGATATGATGAGCTGGAAAACGACACCAAATTTCTGGCTGCGTTTAGTTCCAGAAAACAATTTGCAGATTTTGCCGGATTTTTAGTATTCAATAAAAATGGAGAAGAGTGTTTTGCTTTTGGAAAACATAAAGGAAAAAAAGTAGAAGATGTTTTAAACGAAGAACCGGGCTATTTTGGCTGGCTACTCAATGCCGATTTTCCACTTTACACCAAAAAAGTACTCACAGCCATAAAACTCAGAAACTTTAACAAATAGTTTTTTTCAAAAAAATGAAAATAATTTGTATCGGTAGAAATTACGCCAAGCACATTGAAGAACTGCAAAACGAACGACCGGAGCAGCCTGTTATCTTCCTCAAACCTGATTCTTCAGTAATACCTCAAAAAATGCCATTTTTTATTCCTGAATTTTCCTCAGAAATACACTATGAGGTAGAGGTTTTGGTTAAAATTAATAAAGTAGGCAAACACATAAGTAAAAAATTTGCCCACAAGTATTACGACCAGATAGGTTTGGGCATAGACTTTACGGCTAGAGATTTACAGCAGCACCTTAAAGAAAAAGGATTGCCCTGGGAATGTGCCAAAGCCTTTGATGGGTCAGCAGTTATAGGGAAATGGATTTCCAAAAAAACAATTAAAGATATAAACAACCTAAACTTTTCCCTGCAGGTAAACCATCAGCCGGTACAACAAGGAAATACAAGCCACATGCTCTGGAAAATAGATGAAATAATAGAATATGTATCAAAATATTTTACTTTAAAGATTGGAGATGTTATCTTTACGGGAACTCCCGAAGGTGTCGGTAAAGTATTTGTAAACGACCAACTTAAAGGATTTATAGAACAACAAGAAATTTTTAGCATAAACGTAAAATAAATGGAACAACACTACAAATTATATAGAGTAAAAGAATTAGCCGGTGGCGATACAGAGTTTGTAACTGCCTTAGCTCAGGCATTTATAGAAGAAGTGCCCGCAGATGCCGAAATGCTGAAAACCCATGTGCAAAACAAAAATTACCTTGAGTCCTACAGAACTGCACACAAAATGAAACCTACCGTAGATTTATTTGAACTTGGCGTTTTACAAGACCTTATAGAGATTCAGGATTGGGGTAAATTTGAAAAAAAAGAAATCGATATTACACCAAAATTAGACATTGTGCTGGCTGCAGTTAAACAAGCAACTTACGAGATTAAAGCCGATTTTAATTTAGCCTAAACCCAATGCAGGCCGAAATTATAACTATAGGTGACGAAATTCTTATCGGGCAAATCGTTGATACCAATGCAACCTATATAGCCAAACAGCTCAATAAAATTGGGATAGCCGTTTATCAAATCACATCGGTACAGGACGACAGCGCACATATTCTTGAAGCGCTTCGGACCGCACAACAGCATGCCAATGTCGTAATTATAACCGGTGGTTTAGGGCCTACCAAAGACGATATCACCAAAAATACACTCGCCGAATACTTCAACGATACTTTAGTCCAAAATCAAGCGGTTTTAGAAAACATTGAACAACTCTGGAAACTATATATAAAGAAACCACTGTCTCAGCTTAATATAGACCAGGCTTTGGTGCCTTCTAAGGCTACCGTGCTTATGAATAAATACGGAAGCGCACCCGGAATGTGGTTCGGTGAAAACAATAAAGTAGTAGTCTCGCTACCCGGCGTTCCTTTTGAAATGAAAGCCTTGATGGAGAATGAAGTGATTCCAAAACTTCAAAAAACTTTCAAATTCCCGTATATTCTACACAAAACACTGCTAACCTACGGGCTAGGTGAGAGTACCATAGCCATACGCTTGGAAAACTGGGAAAACCAGTTGCCGCCTTTTATCAAACTGGCCTATTTACCCAATTTGGGAAAAGTAAGACTACGCATAACGGCCAAAGGAAATAACAAAAAAGCACTTGAAACAGAAGTAAACAAACAGTTAAAAACCCTACTTCCGCTTATTGAAGACATATTTGTAGGCTATGAAGAAACAGACACACTGGAAAGCCTCATAGGGAAACTGCTGGTTGCAGAAGCCAAAACCCTGGCTACAGCCGAAAGTTGTACCGGAGGAAAAATAGCCGAAGTAATAACCTCAATTCCGGGAGCTTCAAAATACTTCAAAGGTAGTATCGTAAGCTATGCCACTGAAGCAAAAGTAAACGTGCTGCACATTCCTCAAACACTCATTGACCGCTATTCTGTGGTAAGCAGTCAGGTGGCCGAGGCTATGGCTGTTGCCGTTTTAAAGCAGTTTAATACCGATTACGCGATTGCCACCACAGGAAATGCCGGTCCGGAAAAAGGCGATGCAAATGCCGAAATAGGATGCGTATACATTGCCATTGCTACTAAAAATAAGGTGTTTTCTGAACAATTTCAATTTGGAAATCACCGAACCAAAGTGATTCATAAAGCCGTAAATAAAGCCTTGGAAATGTTGCAAAAAGAAATTTTAAAAAAGTAAACATATTAGTTTGTTGATAAGGTAAACTTTTATTAAATTTGCAGCCTGTTTTGAAATATCGCTGTTTTTAGATTTTTTTAAAAGTGTAAACTGAAAAGCAATTCAAACCAGTAGAGAACAATAATATCTATTTAAAGTTAGAAAAAATGTCAAGAGTTTGTGAACTTACCGGAAAAAAAGCCATGGTTGGGAATAACGTATCTCACGCGATGAACAAAACCAAGCGTAAATTTGATGCCAACCTGATAAAAAAGCGCTTTTACATTCCTGAGGAAGATAAATGGGTTACCTTAAAAGTTTCTACTTCAGCTTTAAAAACCATCAACAAAATTGGTGTTTCTGCAGCTATTAAAAAAGCTAAAGCTAAAGGATTTATAAAATAAGAAATAGCATAAAGTAAAAAAACAATGGCAAAGAAAGGCAATAGAATCCAAGTAATACTAGAATGTACAGAACATAAAGAATCTGGCATGCCGGGAACTTCTCGTTATATTACTACCAAAAATAAGAAAAACACTCCGGATAGAATGGAAATTAAAAAATTCAACCCTATCCTTAAGAGAATGACTGTTCACAAAGAAATTAAGTAATTTGATAAATACGCTACCTGAATAGCTAAAAACAATATATCATGGCAAAGAAATCAGTTGCATCGTTACAAACAGGATCAAAGAGATTAACCAAAGCTATTAAAATGGTAAAATCTCCTAAATCCGGAGCTTATACTTTTGTAGAATCGGTTATGGCACCCGAATTTGTAAACGATTGGTTAAACAAAAAATAAAACACTACTTCTGTAATGTTTCTTAAGCAGCTTTCAATACCTTTTGAAAGCTGCTTTTGTTTTATATTTACATCCAAGAATTATGACAAAATTTCATGGTGCCGGGTTAGGCAGGAAATTTGCCGGAAATAGATAGGATAACACATAGCATATGAGCTTTTTTAAAAAAATATTTTCTTCAGATAAAAAAGAAACCCTCGATAAAGGATTGGAAAAATCCAAAACCTCATTTTTCAATAAACTTTCTAAGGCTGTTGCCGGAAAAAGTAAAGTAGATGACGATGTGCTGGATAACCTGGAAGAAGTTTTGGTCTCCAGCGATGTAGGTGTGGAAACAACCCTTAAAATAATAGATCGTATTCAGGCTCGCGTGGCAGCTGATAAATATCTGGGAACAGACGAATTAAACCTCATTTTAAGAGAAGAAATAGCCGCATTGCTTTCTGAAACCAATACCGGTGAAGCTGCCGAATTTTTAATACCCGGCAATTCAAAACCCTACGTCGTTATGGTGGTTGGAGTTAATGGAGTAGGCAAAACGACCACCATCGGAAAACTGGCTTACCAATTTAAAAAACAAGGAAAAAAAGTAGTTTTAGGCGCCGCCGATACCTTTAGGGCTGCGGCAATCGACCAGTTGCAGGTTTGGGCAGATAGAGTAGAAGTGCCTATTGTAAAACAAGCCATGGGAAGCGATCCCGCTTCAGTGGCTTTTGACACGCTGCAAAGTGCCGTTAATCAAAATGCCGATGTAGTCATTATTGATACTGCAGGTCGACTGCACAATAAAGTAAGCCTGATGAACGAGCTCACCAAAGTAAAACGCGTGATGCAGAAAGTAATCCCTGATGCACCGCACGATGTACTGTTAGTGCTGGACGGTTCAACCGGCCAAAACGCCTTTGAACAAGCCAGGCAGTTTACCGCAGCTACCGAAGTAACTGCGTTGGCAGTCACCAAACTCGATGGAACAGCCAAAGGTGGCGTGGTAATTGGCATTAGCGATCAATTCCAGATTCCGGTAAAGTATATCGGTGTAGGCGAAGGTATTGAAGACCTGCAAGTATTCAACAAATATGAATTTGTAGACTCTTTTTTTAAATAAAAAATGAGCACAAGCTTCGCCATATACCACAATCTTTTTATCAAAGCACCCAAACATAAGGTGTTTGAAGCGGTTTCGTTGCCGGAACACCTCAACCTCTGGTGGACACTTAAAGCTTCCGGAGAACCACGAGTAGGCGAAACGTATAACCTCAATTTTACCGATACCTACAACTGGTTTGCTAAAGTAGTGGTATGCACACCCAATAAGGCGTTTCATCTAAAAATGATCCAAAGCGATGCCGATTGGAACCCAACGACCTTTGGATTTGATTTGGATGAAAAAGAAAACGGCACTTACCTTAGGTTTAGCCATATAAACTGGTCACAATGCAACGATGCCTACAAAACGGCTTCCTTTTGCTGGGCAATACTTCTAAACGCGCTTAAAAACTACCTTGAACAAGGAAGCGTGGTTCCTTTTGAAGCGCGTAATTAACTTTTTACAAAGTCAATTGCTTATCTTTGCACTCAATTTTTTTCACTTATGCGCACCAAAACCTTAAAAAAAAACAGAATCAATGTAGTTACACTCGGCTGTAGTAAAAATGTATACGACAGCGAAGTGCTAATGGGACAACTCAAAGCCGGTGGTAAAGAGGTAGTGCACGAAAAGGAAGGAAACATTGTGGTTATCAATACCTGCGGATTCATTAATAATGCCAAAGAAGAAAGCGTTAATACCATTCTGGAGTTTATGCAAAAAAAACAGGCAGGTGAAGTCGATAAAGTTTTTGTTACGGGCTGTTTAAGTGAGCGCTATAAACCGGACTTGCAAAAAGAAATTCCGGAGGTAGACCAGTATTTTGGAACCACCGAATTGCCACAACTCCTCAAGGCTTTAGGTGCCGATTACAAACACGAACTGGTAGGAGAACGACTTACCACAACGCCTAAAAACTACGCCTATCTAAAAATAGCCGAAGGTTGCGACAGGCCTTGCAGTTTTTGTGCTATCCCGCTTATGCGCGGAAAACACAAAAGTAAACCTATTGAAGAACTGGTTACTGAAGCCCAAAAACTGGCAAAAAATGGCGTTAAGGAATTAATTTTAATCGCACAAGACTTAACCTATTACGGACTCGATTTGTACAAAAAAAGAAACCTGGCACAACTGCTTGAGGCTTTGGTAAAAGTTGAAGGCGTGGAATGGATTAGATTGCATTATGCTTTTCCAACCGGATTTCCTATGGATGTGCTGGATGTGATGAATCGCGAACCCAAAATATGCAAGTATATTGATATTCCACTTCAGCATATTTCTGACGATATCCTCAAAAGTATGCGTAGAGGTACAACCCGCGAAAAAACCACTAAACTATTAAAAGAGTTTAGAGAAAAAGTACCGGGGATGGCTATTAGAACTACACTAATCGTGGGCTATCCGGGTGAAACGGAAGCTCATTTCCAAGAGCTTAAACAATGGGTGAAAGCCATGCGGTTTGAACGTTTAGGCTGCTTTACCTATTCGCATGAAGAAAATACACATGCCTTTAATTTACAGGATGATGTCCCTGAAGAAGTGAAACAACAACGCGCCAATGAAATCATGGAGCTGCAAGCACAAATTTCATGGGAACTCAACCAGGAAAAAATAGGACAAACCTTTAAAGTCGTGATTGATAGAAAAGAAGGCAATTACTTTGTAGGACGTACCGCTTTCGATTCACCCGATGTGGACAATGAAGTACTTATTGAGGCTTCAAAAGTGTACTTAAAAACAGGAGAATTTACCACAGTAAAAATCACCGATGCCTCCGATTTTGACTTGTACGCCGAGGTGGTTGCTCCAGGGTTTAATGAATAATCAACCTCTGATTCAGGATAAACCTTAGGAAGTTTTCCTTTTCCGGTCAGTTTTTATTATTCGGTAACCAAGATAAATTAAAACAAGCCCTATAAACTCGGTTACAAACAACACTTCAACATAACCCATGCGGGTTAAAGAACCGCCAATTCCGGGAAGTAAACCTCCAAAAGCAATAAAAATATTCCCTTTAAATGGCGCTTCTCGCTGCCCGAGACTGTAGTATTTATTTGCCGAATAAACAGCACCACCGACCAAAAATACAAAAGCATACAAATTGATAAACGGTGAAAAATAACGCACCCACTTCCATTCAAAAACAGCACCGGTCAACCGGTAATCAAAATCCGCGGGAATCACAATGGGCGACATAAGTACACATACGGAAGCTACGGCAATTAAAAGAACAAAAAACACAGTGGTAGCATGGGCAAAAGTTCGCTTCATAAGCAAATAAACCGAACCCTGAGCCAAAGGAAAACCACCCAGTAAAGCACCTACAATATACCAGTACTTTACATTCAAACCATACCACCCGAACAAGGCATGAATACTTTCGGCCAAAGTGCCTAAACCAAAGGTGATAACCCCCAAACTCCACCACAACAGGTAGGTTTTTTTTCTGGCCCGGTAATGGCCTAAAATTTCATAAGTAAAATAAATAGCAAATAAAGTGGTTAAAATAGGAAGATGTTCGATAAGTTCTTGTAGCGACATTTTTTATGTATATAACAGATTTGTAATTTGTAAAATCAAAATGTGTAATTTTGAATTATCCTTATTTCAATGTGCAAAAATAAGTAAATAGTTAAACTAAACACTAAAATCAGACGTCAATTTTAAAGGAACTTTTATCGTTTCTTTTAGTGTTAAAACGGCCGCTGTAAGCAGTCTTAACTATTTTTTTAGAATTGAAAATACGATTAACCGTATATTTACACTTCAATTGTAAAGTAACTATGAACAAAGGCTTCATTCCGTTTAGAGAAACCCATTATTTTTCCGACCTGATTTGTGATTACTTGGATGAAAATTCAAAGGTAAAACCCTTTTACCATCGGTTTCCCAAAATAGAAAATTTTAAAGCTCAAATAGAAGAAAAACAAACCAATTATTCACAGGCACACAGAAAGGTATTGTGCACCGCACTGGAAAAGCAATACAAAAATTGCCCGACATCAGAACGTACACAACAAAATATTAAAGCACTTCGCGAATCAACTACCTTTACCATAACTACCGGACACCAGCTAAATATTTTTACCGGTCCGTTGTATTTTTTATACAAAATCATCGCCACTATTAATTTATGCAAGACATTAAAATCAACCTACCCGGGTTATAATTTTGTGCCGGTATACTGGATGGCTACTGAAGACCACGATTTTGACGAGATTAACTTTTTTAATTTTAAAGGAAAAAAACTGGCTTGGAACACCCATGCTTCCGGTGCCGTAGGCAGGCTGGATACCCAAGGGTTGGAAGATGTCTTTGAGGTTTTTTCAAAAGAATTAGACCATTCCAAAAATAGCGATGCTATACGAAACCTCTTTCAAAACGCCTATTTGCAGCACGATACCCTTGCAACAGCCACACGGGCTTTGGTAAATGAACTCTTTGGCAAATACGGATTGGTTATTCTGGATGCCGATACGATTGAGCTGAAAAAAACATTCATACCGTTCGTAAAAAACGATATACTGAACAATACGGCGTTCCACACCGTATCCGAAACCAATACAGGCCTTGAAAATTACAAACTTCAGGTCAACCCCAGAGAAATCAATCTGTTCTATTTAACCAACAACAAAAGAGAACGTATAGAAGCAAGCAACAATAGATACAGCGTAGTAAATACAAACCTAACATTTACCAAAAACGAAATAGAAAACGAAATAGAACAACACCCGGAGCGCTTTTCGCCCAACGTAATTTTACGACCGCTCTATCAGGAAGTTATTCTGCCCAACCTCTGCTACATTGGTGGTGGTGGTGAAATAGCCTATTGGTTGCAACTAAAACATTTTTTCAATTCCCAAAAAGTTACATTTCCCATACTGCTGCTTAGGAATTCGGTCTTGCTAATCGCTCATAAACAAGCTGAAAAACTACAAAAACTCAAAATATCCCACAGGGATTTGTTTTTAAAAAAAGACGCTTTTATTAATAAAAAAGTGCGTGAAATCTCCAATCTGGAAATAGATTTTTCACCTCAAAAAGAACACCTCAAACAGCAATTTGAACACCTGTATCACCTGGCACAACAAACCGACAAATCGTTTTACGGTGCTGTGAAAGCACAAGAAGTAAAACAACTCAAAGGATTGGAAAAACTGGAAAAACGATTGCTCAAGGCACAAAAAAGAAAACTGGCAGACGAAGTAACCCGAATGGTCGAGATACAAAACCAGCTGTTTCCAAACCAAAGCTTGCAGGAGCGCACCATGAACTTTTCTGAATTTTATGTGCAATATGGAGAAACACTGATCAAAACACTGATGGAAAATATAAAACCTTTGGACGCAAATTTTTTAATTTTAGAAGAGTAAATAAAAACAAAGCTTTTTAAAAGGATATTTTTAAATCATTATTATTTTTGCACATGCAACACAACCATGTCCTTATTTTAGATTTTGGCTCACAATACACACAACTGATAGCCAGAAGAGTTAGAGAACTTAACATTTACTGCGAAATACATCCGTATAACAAACTGCCGGAAAACCTCCCGGACTTCAAAGCGGTAATTTTATCGGGAAGCCCCTTTTCCGTTCGCAATGAAAAAGCACCACATCCCGATTTAACACAAATCCGTAGGAAAGTACCGTTATTGGCCGTTTGCTATGGCGCACAGTATTTGGCCCATTTTTCCGGCGGCGAAGTAGCACCTTCAAGCACCAGAGAATACGGCAGGGCACATTTGTCCTTTGTCAAAGACAACGAAGCCTTGTTTAAGGCCATACATCCCGGAAGCCAGGTGTGGATGAGCCACAGCGATACCATTAAACAATTGCCCGAAAAAGGCACTTTGCTCGCCAGTACACACGACGTAACCAATGCAGCCTACAAAATTGAAAACGAGCCTACATACGCCCTGCAGTTTCATCCGGAAGTATACCATTCCGTTGACGGAAAACAACTTTTACACAATTTTTTGGTAGACATCGCCGGAGTAAAACAAGACTGGACACCGCAATCCTTTGTTGAAGAAACCGTAAACGAACTTAAAAATACCCTCGGAAACGATAAGGTAGTTCTGGGATTGTCCGGTGGTGTTGACTCTTCCGTAGCCGCAATGCTACTCCATAAAGCCATTGGCAAAAATTTGTATTGCATATTTGTAAACAACGGATTACTGCGCAAAAACGAATACGCCGATGTATTAGACCAATACAAAGATATGGGGCTTAATGTAAAAGGAGTAGACGCTTCGGCACGCTTTTTGGAAGCCTTAGCAGGAAAGAGCGACCCGGAAGAAAAACGCAAAACCATAGGTCGCGTGTTCATTGAGGTTTTTGACGACGAAGCACACCGCATTACGGACGTAAAATGGCTCGCTCAAGGAACCATTTACCCCGATGTAATCGAAAGTGTATCGGCTACCGGCGGACCAAGCGCAACCATTAAAAGTCACCACAATGTTGGCGGATTACCCGATTTTATGAAACTTAAAATAGTAGAACCGCTCAAACTCCTTTTTAAGGACGAAGTGCGTCGCGTAGGAGCTTCGCTGAATATGGATACCAATCTTCTCGGAAGACACCCCTTTCCCGGACCCGGATTGGCCATTCGCATTTTAGGTGAAATTACCACCGAAAAAATTGCCGTTATTCAGGAAGTGGATGCAATCTTTATAAACAACCTCAAAGCCTGGGGATTGTATGACAGCGTGTGGCAGGCAGGGGCAGTGTTACTGCCTATAAACAGCGTGGGCGTTATGGGCGACGAACGTACCTACGAAAAATGTGTGGCGCTAAGAGCCGTGGAAAGCACCGACGGAATGACAGCAGACTGGGTGAATTTACCCTACGAATTCCTTCAAAAAACCGCTAATGAAATAATAAATAAAGTAAAAGGCGTTAATAGAGTAGTGTACGATATAAGTTCAAAGCCTCCGGCAACTATCGAGTGGGAATAATCGTATATTACACAGCATAAACAAAAATAAATGAAGCGATTTGTAATTCTTTTTTTAGCCGTAATAGCGTGTAATTATGCATTGTACGCCCAAAATTACCAAACCCATAAAGTAAAAAAAGGCGAAACCATTGAATCCATTGCCAAGCAGTATTTGGTAACCCCATACGCCATACATCAACTCAACCCCGATTCCAAGAACGAATTGCGTATAGGCTCAGTTCTTATTATTCCCAAAGCCATTGTGGAAACCCGCGAAACAGCCACTATTGAAAAAGAACTTACCGGATTTAAAGAACATAAAGTAAAACGGAAAGAAACACTCTACAGCCTGTCTAAAAAATATGAGGTAGAACAAGACGAAATAAAAAAACATAACCCTAAACTCTATGCCTCAAACCTAAAAAAAGGAGACCTCATCAAAATACCCCTTTATCGCAAAAAAATAGTAATAAACAAACCCAAAGAAGCAACCACACGTTACACCGTGAAGCCTAAGGAAGGAAAATGGCGTATAGCCTACAAGTTCGGCATTACGGTGGCTGAGCTCGAAGCTTTAAATCCAAACATGGGCGAAACCCTCCAAGAAGGACAACAAATAAATGTACCCAACCTGGAAACCCAAAACCAAAAACAAATAGACGAAGCCTACAGCTACTATACCGTGCTGCCTAAAGAAGGATTTTACCGTCTAAAACTAAAACTGGGCTTAGAACAAGAACAGCTTGAAAAACTAAACCCCGAACTCAAAGAAAGCGGATTAAAAGAAGGTATGGTGCTAAAAATACCACATCAGGCAAATCCCGATACCACAGCAAAAACAGTATACGCCACAAGCCTGGAAAGCAAAATAAAACCCAATACCCAACAAAAGCACCTGGCAGTAATGCTCCCTTTCAGACTAAATAGAGTGCAAATGGACTCTATACAAGACACCAAACAACAGATAATCCATGACCCGTATTTAAGCAACGCCTTAGATTTTTACTCCGGAATGGTGGTGGCCTTTGACTCTCTCCAAAAACTCGGAATTTCACTCAAGGTAGACGTTCACGACACCCAAAATGAAAAAAGCAGAGTAGCAGGAATCCTAAGAAAGGGTAACCTGGATACCGTCGATGCCGTTATCGGACCATTGCTTAGTGAAAACTTCAAGTTGGTAGCCTCCGGTCTTAAAGACGCCAACGTCCCCGTAATTTCCCCCTTAGGTAAAGACCTGGAACTCTACAGCAATGTATTTCAGTCCAGACCCGACGATAAGTTGCTACAGGCAAAAGTGCTGAATTACGTAAAAAACAATCAAAACAACAGCCACACCATCGTGATTGCCGATGCCAAAAACTCCGCAACCAGAGACATGCTTAAACGGGAATTCCCAACAGCGTCTTTGGTAAACTCCAGAAAAAACAAATCAGGAGAAGACCAGTATTACGTTACTCTCGCCGATATTGAAAATGCACTCCGGCAAGGAAAAAACACAATCTTTATGGAAACCGAAAGTGCCGGTTTTGTCTCAAACGTAACCAGCATTTTAAACTCAAAACAAAACAAAGACACCGAAATAACACTGACAACCACCAACTTCAATAAAGCCTTTGAAAGTGATGAAGTTTCTAACCACGATTTATCAAACCTTCACTTTACCTACGCTACCATTGCGCGTTTTAATACTGAAGAAGGAAGCAATGGCTTTGTAAACAGATACAGTGAAGCCTTTGGCGAAACACCCGGTAAAATGGCAACACGAGGTTTTGATTTAACCATGGATGTCGTTTTGCGTTTAGTAACTTCAGACAATTTGTATACCTCCGCAAAAGACGACGAACTTACCCAGTATGTAGAAAATAAGTTTCAGTACAAAAAGAAACTCTTCGGCGGCTATTATAACGATAGCGTCTACCTGGTAAAATATCAAAACCTGCAAATAGTCGAAATTTCAGACTAACCTACATTTGCAATTCAAGCAGATAAACCAATAAAACACCGGTTATAAAAAAGAAAACCTCCTTTCTACCTTTAAACAGTTCGGTTTTAAGGGAAGCTTACAGAACCATCTGTGTTGTAAAGTGTAAACTGTACTTCTCCCTTTGAGTTTCGCAAGTTTTCGACTTCTACAGTTAATGTAAATGTATTTTGTTTTTTAGCCGTAAATGAAAGTAAGATTGTGCTTACAATTAACATTAATGAGATTGATTGTAATTGTTTCATATATCAGAATTTTATTATCAAATTGTGCTTTGGCTTGGAGCAAAAATTAGCATTGATTGTGCAATCAGTTGTTCTCACTCCAGCCAAAGACTTAAAATTATTACTTTTTCTTACTTAACTTAGCTTTCAAACTGTCCACAATTTCATAAACCATTGGCACTAAATACACGGTTAAAGCTAAAGAAGAAAGTAGCCCCCCGATAATTACCCAAGCCAAACCATTTTTCCATTCCGCTGATGTTCCTGTTCCTAATGCAATAGGCAACATTCCGATTGCCATTGATAAAGTGGTCATTAAAATGGGTCGCATTCTTCCTTTACTTGCCAAAATAATAGCTTCTTTATAGTGCTTTCCTTCTGCTTTCATTTGGTTGGTAAAGTCCACAATTAAAATAGAGTTTTTGGTAACTAACCCCATTAACATAATTAAGCCAAGCAAGGCAAATAGACTTAAATGACTTAATGATAAATTGAGTGCCAAAAACGCACCGATAGCCGCAACTGGAATGGCAAATAATGCAACAAAAGGATAAATATAACTGTCGTAAAGTGCCACCATTATTAAATAAATCAAGATAAATGAAATTAGCAAGACAGAACCCAATGCACCGAAACTATCATTTTGCCTTTTAATGTCGCTTCCCCAAGTCATATCTATTCCGTCTGGTAAAGGATTGTTTTTTACATAAGCAACTACATCATCGGCTACCGTTCCTGACGGACGACCTAAAGCATCTGCGGTAAGTGTAACCGCTGGTTGACGGTCTTTTCTTTCTAATAGCGAGGGAGAGTTATCTTTCTCAATAGTAGCAACTTGCGATAATTCAATAGGTACACCCATTGGATTTATGATATTGAATTTCTTTATATCGTCCTCATTTTGACGACTGAATTTATCCAACCAAATACGAACAGGATATTCTACTCCGTCTTCGGTTAATGTTGCGTCATCATTTCCCGTAAATGCTGTTCGCAAATTCATTCCAAGATAGGCAGTATTTAATCCTAATCGTTGCATTTTGTCTTTATCAGGAATGATTTTAAGTTCCGGACTTCCTGCTTCTACTGATAGACGAACATTGTCAGCTCCGGGTATTTTTTCAATGATGTGTTTCAAGTCATTACCTGCTTG
>DASRWB010000040.1:0-27113 GCA_035654775.1 Flavobacteriaceae bacterium
GATTCCGGTCAGGTTCATTTTTATCACGAAGGGATTGACATGTGGTGTGATCAAGCTATACATTACGGCAAAGACGATTTTATTGAAGCCTATGGCAACGTAAAAATGATTCAAGGGGACACCATAAACATGTCTGCTAAATATGCCGAATACAGTGGAAAAACTAAAATTGCCATTGCCAGTGGAAATGTTGTGCTTACCGAGCCAAAATCAACACTCACCACCGATACGCTTTTTTTTGACCGAGTAAAGCAACAATCCTTTTACAAAAGCGGAGGAACCGTGGTGCGCGATTCATCGGGAACCATTACCAGCACCATTGGTCGGTACTATATGAATCAAAAAAAATATCAGTTTATAAATCAGGTAAAACTGGTAAATCCGGAGTATGTTTTAGAAACAAAACGTTTGGATTACTTCACCGAAAACGGGTATGCCTTTATGTACGGTCCAAGCACTATAACCGGAGAAAACAGTAAGATTTATTGTGAACGCGGCTTTTATGACACCCAAAACGACACCGGCTATTTCATAAAAAAATCGCGTATTGACTACGAAAGCAGAGTTGTTGAAGGCGACAGTATGTATTTTGACAGAGTTCGGAGTTTTGCCTCGGCAACCAACAACATAAAAGTTACCGATACCGCCAACAACAGCATTATTAAAGGGCACTATGCCGAAGTATTCAGAGACAAAGACTCGGTATTTATCACTAAACGCGCTTTAGCCATTACGGTTCAAGAAAGAGATTCGGTATACATTCACGGCGATACCCTTATGGTTACCGGAAAACCCGAACACCGGATTACACGGGCTTTTTACAACGTGAAAATGTATAAAAGCGACATGAGCGGAAAGGCAGATTCCATTCATGTAAACCACAAAACAGGACTTACCCAGCTAATCAATCTCGAGCGTTTTTCTAAAAAAGAAGGTTTTAACAAAAAACGCAATCCGGTATTGTGGAATTTAAAAAACCAAATGACCGGAGACAGCATCCACATTTTATCCAATCCGAAGACGGAAAAACTGGATTCGCTATTGGTTTTTGACCACGCTTTTTTGATTAGTAAAGATACGCTTGACGCAGGCTACAATCAGATTTCAGGAAAACGATTAATCGGGTTGTTTAATGATGAAAACCAGTTGTATCACGTTGACATTATCAAAAATGCCGAAGTGATTTATTACTTCAGAAACGATAAAAATGAGTTGGTAGGCATAGACAAATCCAAATCGGCTGCTTTGGAAATTTTTATCACCGATAATGAAATAGACGAAGTGCGAAAACTGAACCAGATAGACGGAAAAATTTATCCTGAATCCCAATTTCCCCGAAGCGAAAGTCTGTTGCGCGGGTTTCACTGGCGCGAAGAAGAACGTCCCAAAAGTATTGAAGATTTATTTTCAGACGATCCGCCACTAAAACTCCCTAAAATTCAAGGCTTAGCCGATTACGTTCCGGCAGAAGACTTTTTTGACGAAGAATTAATTGAACGCGTAGAAAAAGCAGAATCTACCGAAGACGTAAAAAAAGACGCACCCACGAAAGCCGGAAGAAATATCCCTAAAGCAAAGACAAAAACGGACAGTATAACCCCTAAAAACCCAACGCTAAAACCCGTTACACAAAAACCAAAAAAACCTTGACAAAAGATTTTTATACCTATCAGGCACAAACTACTCCACATCCGCTGGCTATGGAAATTTCTCATGCCGAAGGATCGTATATTTTTGATACCCATAACAAAAAATATCTGGACTTTGTGGCCGGTGTTTCGGCATGCAGTTTAGGGCATAAACATCCAAGGGTAGTCGCTGCCGTAAAACAGCAGCTTGACCGCTACCTGCACGTGATGGTTTACGGCGAGTATATTCAGGAACCTGCTGTAAATCTGACCAAGCTTTTGGCCCGACAACTGCCTAAGCCGTTAACACAAACCTACTTGACCAACTCCGGTACAGAAGCTATTGAAGGCGCGTTAAAACTGGCTAAAAGAGTAACCGGAAGAAGTGAAATTGTAGCCGCACACCACGCCTATCATGGCAATACTATGGGAGCAATGAGTGTAATGGGGTTTGAAGAACGAAAGCAAGCCTACCGACCGCTGATTCCCAACACCCGTTTTATCACCTTTAACGATTTTGATGATTTAAAAAGTATAACCACACAAACCGCAGCCGTACTTTTAGAAACCATTCAAGGTGGTGCAGGTTTTATACTTCCGGAGAATCACTATCTGGAAGCCGTGAGTAAACGCTGCAAACAGGTAGGTGCTTTACTAATACTAGATGAAATTCAACCGGGTATAGGTAGGACCGGAAAATTCTTTGGATTTGAACACTTTGCTTGCGAACCTGACATTGTAGTTACAGGAAAAGGCCTTGGCGGTGGTATGCCTATAGGTGCATTTAGTGCTTCAAAAAAACACATGGAAATGCTACGCGAGCATCCTAAATTAGGACACATCACCACCTTTGGCGGACATCCGGTAATTGCCGCTGCAGCGCTGGCTACCGTAGAAGAAATTACACAAAGCAACCTGATACAGGAAACCTTAGCAAAGGAAGCTCTTTTTAGAAAAAAACTAAAACACCCCTTAATAACTGAAGTAAGAGGAAAAGGTTTGATGCTGGCTGCTCTTACACCTTCGCCGGAAATAACCAATCAAGTTATCTTAGCCTGTCAGGAAAAAGGGCTTATTTTATTTTGGTTGCTTTTTGAGCCCAAAGCCATTCGTATTACACCGCCATTAACCATTTCTGAAGCTGAAATTACAGAAGGATGCAACATCCTTTTAAGTGTGTTAGACCACGTACTTCAACAAAATTCAACGGTAAACAATTGATTGTCAAAAGTTCGTTTTTATACTGCCGCTTAAAAAGTACTGTTGATTAATTTGTTAAAAACATTTAAGCGCTTTCCCTGTAAAAGTAATCTATAACCTTAAATTTATTCAAACAAACTACTTGCGTATGCCTATGGATATAAACCCAAACGAAGAAAACAACGAACTGTCTTTATCTAAATTTGAATCCATGCTGAAAACCAACCACGTGTTGTTTTTTGATTCAGAAGAGTTTGAAACCATCATTCATCATTACCTAAATCAAGGTAAAATTTCACTAGCCAAAAAAGCCATAAAACTAGGTCTGGAACAACATCCCACTTCTGTAAACCTAAAACTGTTTAAAGTAGAAATTTATGTGTTTGAAAATAAATTTCCCGAAGCCGACGAACTGTTAAACGAGCTGTATCATTTAGAACCCCTGAATGAAGAAATATACATTCAGAAAGCCAATATATTTTCCAAAAAAGACGAACACCAAAAAGCCATAGACGTGCTTAAGCAAGTGCTGGATTTTACTGAAGATGTTTACGACATCTACTCGCTTATTGGTATGGAATATCTGTTTCTAGACAGGTTTGAAGATGCAAAACACTATTTTTTAAAGTGCATAGAAGAAGACGGCAGCGATTATACTGCACTTTATAATCTTATTTACTGTTTCGACTTTTTAGACCAGCAAGTGGAAGCGATAGATTTTCTAAACCTGTTTTTAGACAAAAATCCGTACTGTGAAATCGCCTGGTGCCATCTGGGGAAACAGTATTTTTCATTAAAAGAGTACAAAAAAGCACTGGCTGCATTCGATTTTGCTATTATTTCTGATGATACTTTTGTGGGCGCTTATCTGGAAAAAGGCAAAGTGCTTGAAAAATTAAAACGCTACCCTGAAGCTATAGAAAATTACTCCATCACCCTTACACTGGACGAACCCACTTCCTTTGCTTTACTGCGAATTGGGTATTGTTATGAAAAATTAAATCAAACGGAAACTGCACTGCAGTATTTCAATAAAACCGTAAAAGAAGATCCGCTACTGGACAAAGGCTGGATAGCCATAACCAAGTTTTATGTAAAACAAAAAAATTATCAGAAATCACTCTATTATATCAATAAAGCTTTAAACATTGATGTTGATAATGTATTGTACTGGCGTCTTTATGCACAGATAAACCACAAGCTGAACCACCTGGAAGAAGCTGAACGCGGTTACAAAAAAACCCTGGAGTTAGGAAACTTTGAACTTAATACCTGGCTAAACCGATGTGACATTTTACAGCAATTGGGCGAACCCGAAGCCGCTGTATACAACCTTATCCAAGCCATAGAATTTTACCCGGAAAATGCCGAAATAGAATACCGCCTATCCGGACTTTACTTTTTGTTACAGCAAACCCGAAAAGCCGTATTTCATTTAAAAAATGCCATACGTGCCAATCCGGATTTCTTTTTTATTCTTGAGGAGTTGTATCCCGGTTGTTTACAGCATGAAGCCGTAAAAAAATTGCGTGACAAAATCTCTCCCTAAGGTTCGGTAAAATGTTTACCTTTGGGTTTCTTTAATTTTAACCCAAATGAAAAGACGCCTAATTGATTATCTTGTTATTTCCTTAAAAGGAATTGCTATGGGTGCAGCCGACGCTGTTCCCGGAGTTTCTGGTGGTACCATAGCGTTTATTTCAGGGATTTATGAAGAGCTTATCACCACCCTTGGGAATGTAAATTTCAGTCTATTTAACACCCTTAAAAACAAAGGAATTGCCGCTTTTTGGAAGCAACTAAACGGCTCTTTTTTAACGGCATTGTTAACCGGTATTGTGATTAGTTTTGTTTCCTTCATGCGCCTTGCCAAATACCTGATAGAATACCATCCGGTATTGATATGGTCTTTTTTCTTCGGACTTATTCTGGCCAGTATTTTTTTCGTAGCCAAACAAATTACAGCATGGAATCTTACAACCGTTTTGGCTTTGATTTTGGGTGCTTTACTTGCCTACTACATCACGACTTTGCCTTCGCTTGCAAGCAATAACAACTCTTTATTCCTGTTGTTTGCGGGAGCCATAGCTATATGCGCCATGATTTTGCCGGGAATTTCAGGCTCGTTTATCTTGGTTATCCTGGGAGCTTACAAAACGCTGAGTGATGCCATTCACGATGTGGACTTCAAAAAAATAGGTCTTTTTGTTGTTGGGGCTGTTGTAGGTTTATTAAGTTTTAGCAAGTTACTGAAGTGGCTCTTTAAAAACTATCACAATATAACTCTGGCCTTACTTACCGGATTTATTTTTGGCTCTCTAAACAAAATTTGGCCGTGGAAACACACCCTTACTGTGTTAAACGAAGAAACCGGAAGTACACTTGCCTTTTCTGAAATATCAAACCTGGGAACCCTTTCGCTGTATCAACAATCCGTTTCAAATTTTGAAACCTACAAAACCCTTACCGAACAAAATGTACTACCCCAAACCTATGCCTTGTTGAACGCAGGAACTGACCCTCAAGTTTTAACATCGGTTTCACTAATGGTTGTTGGCTTTTTAACTATTTTTATTTTAGAAAAAATAGGCACTAAAAACTAAGTTATGCAAAGTACCCGAACATTTATGGACAAACTTTTTCTGGTTTTAAAAGGACTGGGAATGGGCGCGGCCAATAAAGTTCCCGGTGTATCAGGTGGTGTGGTAGCTTTTGTAGCGGGCTTTTACGAAGAGTTTATCTATTCTTTGCAAAAAATAAACGGTACAGCCTTTAAATTACTGTTCAACGGGCGCTTTAAAAGTTTTGTACAGTACATCAATGGCCGCTTTTTAGGTTTGCTGTTTTTCGGAATGATTATCAGTTACTTTAGCGTTTCAAAACTGCTGGATTATCTTATTGAGCATTACGAACTTTATGTTTGGAGTGTTTTTTTCGGAATGATTATTGGCTCTATTTATTACATCAGTAAAGATTTTAAAGACTGGCAATCAAAAACCTACATGGCTATAATTTTGGGGGCATTGGCTGGGGTTAGTATCAGTTTTTTAGATCCGGCTACGCAAAACGACAACCTTTGGTTTGTCTTTTTTTGTGGAATGATAAGCGTATCAGGCATGACCCTTCCGGGGTTTTCCGGTTCGTTTATTTTAATTCTTCTCGGGAATTACGTCTTGCTTTTGGTAGATTCTGTAAATGCGCTGTATGATACCCTAGCTGAAGTAATTGTTGGAAATTTCGACTTTATACACCATCCGGAAAGAATTCACATGCTTAAAGTTTTGGCGGTGTTTACCTTAGGTTCTGTTGCCGGTTTGGTAACGTTTTCACACATTCTTAACTACATTTTAAAACATTACAAAAGCATTACCATTTCTTCCATTATTGGGTTTATTGTGGGCTCGCTGGGGGTGGTTTGGCCCTGGAAAAAAACCCTTTATAAAGTAGATGAACAAGGCGCCTTTTTAAAAGATTCTTCCGGATTAAAAATAGTAGAAAACTACCAGCGTTATTTGCCGGAATTAAACAACGAAACCTATTTTGCCATTGCCTTTATTATCTTAGGTATTCTTATCGTTTTGGGGCTTGAGCTATACGGTCAAAAAACAAGAAAAGTCCATGCGTAAGTTCGGTTTACTGGGAAAAAATATCGATTACTCGTTTTCAAAAACGTATTTTCAGCATAAATTCAAAAGTGAAAACATTACGGATGCTTCCTATGAAAACTTTGATATAGAAAGTCTGGAAGTTTTACCCGAAATTCTATCTGAAAATACAAGTCTTTGTGGTTTTAACGTTACTATTCCTTATAAAGAAGCCATAATCCCATATCTGGATAAGCTTTCCCAAACAGCCAAAAAAATAGGTGCCGTAAATACTGTAAAAAAAACCAAAAAAGGAACCTTAATAGGCTACAACACCGATGCGTATGGTTTTAAAAAATCTATCGAACCTTACCTAAAACCTCATCTTGGTCAAGCTCTTGTTTTAGGAACCGGCGGTGCAAGCAAAGCGGTACTTTACTCACTGCAAAAACTTGGAATTTCATACACACAGGTTTCCCGAAGTAAAAAACCCAATACCATAACCTATGCCCAGCTTAATAAAACAATCCTAAAAACGCATTTACTAGTAATAAATACTACACCGTTAGGTACTTTTCCCGATACAAATGCTTTTCCTGAAATTCCTTATCACCACTTGACCAAGCATCATTTTTTGTACGATTTAATTTACAATCCGGCAGAAACTCAATTTTTAAAAAAAGGCAAAACCTACGGCTGTAAAACCCTAAACGGAAAGGAAATGCTCATCTTTCAAGCCGAAAAAGCCTGGCGTATATGGAATAAATAGGTAATTTAGTCGTAAATACGCCTTTGTTCCTTTGTAAATATTGAAGTTGTTCTTATATTTAATGCAAAAGTGTTCACACTATTAAATTGATTACCATGTCACAGACCGATAACCTGCAAGATGCAGATGGAAAAGAAGAAATAGAAATTACCCAAAACACAGCAGAACAACAAGCCGAAGCTACTCCTGCTTCCAGCGTTGACAGCACTTCGCCTGACGATGAAGACGCCTTAAATGAAATAGACGAATCCAACGCCGAAGACGCTGAAGATGAAGGCAATAGCGACCGTCATAAAATAGAATTTAAGGACTATGAAAGCATGTCTTTGGAATCGTTAGTCATTGAACTTGAAAAACTGGTAAAAAGCGAAAAAGTTCAGGCCATAAAAAAACATGTAGATGCCATAAAAATAGAGTTCAAATCCAAGTTTGACGATCTTTTAGACGAAAAAAAGGAAGAATTTATAAGTAATGGTGGTAATGAAATAGACTTTTACTATTCAAGTCCTTTAAAAAAACGATTCAATAGTATTTACAAAGAATACAGAAACAAACTCAACGCACACTACAAATCCATACAAAATAACCTAAAGGCAAATCTGCAAGAACGCCTTCAAATTATAGATGAGATTAAAGGACTGATTAATGTAGAAGAAAACATTAATACCACCTACAAACACTTTAAAGAGCTTCAGGAAAAATGGCGCAATGCCGGACCCATACCCCGCGATAAATATAACAATGCCTGGAATTCCTATCACCATCACGTTGAAATTTTCTATGATTTTCTGCATTTAAATCGCGATTTGAGAGATCTTGATTTTAAGCATAATTATGAACAAAAACTAAAAATCATAGAACGTGCTGAAGAACTGGCTAAGGAAGAAGATGTGAACCACGCTTTCAGAGAATTGCAAGTATTACATAAACTCTGGAAAGAAGAATTGGGACCGGTAGCCAAAGAACACCGCGAAGAAATATGGTCCAGATTTAAAGCCGCCACAAAGGCTATTCATGCTAAAAGACAAGAATACTTCAACGCGCTGGATGAAATTTACGAGAAAAACCTTGAAAAGAAACAGGAAATCATCGCTCAAATTGACGCTATAACAAATCAGGAAGGAAACTCACACAGCTACTGGCAGAAACAAATAAAAGAAATAGAGGCTTTACGAGAAGCTTTCTTTAGTGCGGGTAAAGTTCCTATTAAGGTAAACGAAGCCACGTGGTCAAAATTTAAAGAAAGTGTTCGTGCGTTTAACCGCAAAAAAAATGCATTCTACAAAGACCTAAAAAAGGAACAATTTTCCAACCTTCAAAAAAAACTGGATCTCATTAAAATAGCCGAAGACAATAAAAACAATGAAGATTTTGATTCCACTACGCCTTTAATGAAAAAAATTCAAAGCGACTGGAAAAAAATTGGTCACGTACCGCGAAAAGAAAGTGATAAAATATGGAAACGCTTCAAAGCAGCCTGCAATCATTACTTCGATAGATTTCACGCTTCCAAAAATGCGGCTAATAAAGAAGGGTTTGAAGCCTATACCAACAAACAGGCATTACTGGAAGAAATAAAGGCTTTGACACTTCCTGAGGATAAAGAAGAAGGACTGGAGCTAATCAAATCTTATATATCCAAATGGAATGCCCTAGGCAAGGTAGCTCCAAACAAACGCTACATTGAAGGTAAACTCAATAAAGTGCTTGATACACTATTTAAAAAGCTGGACCTTGACGCTACACAAGCCGAGCTTATTAAGTTTGAGAACAAGCTGGAAGACATGAACTATGAAGAAAACACCCGGCAGTTAAACAACGAACAAACCTTTATACGAAAAAAGATAGATGAAGTAAAGGGCGAGATAAATCAACTGGAAAACAACCTGCAGTTTTTTACCAATGTTGATGACGACAATCCTGTAGTGAAGGAAGTGCATAACAATATTGAAAAACACAAAGAGTCTTTAAAACTTTGGAAGACCAAACTCAAAAAAATAAGAGAGCTTTACAATTAAGTATTGCAAAAAAACTAAACCCTGCCTGTAAAAACAAGCAGGGTTATAGTCCCTAACTAAACTAACTAAACCGCTATTTCCATAACCCACTTATTGGAAATAAACTACTTATGTTAAAAAAGGTGTTTTTGAACTTATGAAGAATGATTATGCTATTAACCTATTGAGAAACACCTTTTACTTATATACGGCAATAGGTGTATTTTGGATTTTTTAAAGTAAAAAAAATTATAATTTTTTGGCTTGTTCCCAGAAAACATCCATTTCTTCCAGCGACATCTCTTTAAGCAACTTGTTGTTTTCTTTGGCTTTTTCTTCTAAATAGGTAAAGCGTTTGGCAAATTTTTTATTTGTTTTTTCCAGAGCATTTTCGGGATTAATTCCTAAAAAACGTGCATAATTTACCATGGAGAACAGTACATCGCCAAACTCAGCTTCCATAGCTGCTGTATTTCCTCGGCTAACTTCGTGTTTAAATTCATTCAGTTCTTCTTCCAGTTTCAGCCATACTTGTTCGGGTTTTTCCCAGTCAAATCCTACTCCTGAAACTTTATCCTGTATTCGGTTTGCTTTTACCAATGCCGGTAAACTGTTGGGTACGCCTTCCAGAACACTTGTTTTTCCTTCCTTGAGTTTTAGTTTTTCCCAGTTTTTCTTTACATCATCTTCATTTTTTACTTCGACGTCGCCATATATATGCGGATGTCTTGCAATCAATTTATCACAAATGCTATGGCATACATCGGCGATGTCAAAAGCTTGGGTTTCGCTGCCTATTTTTGCATAAAAAACTATATGCAACAACACATCACCGAGTTCCTTTTTAACTTCACTTAAATTGTTGTCCAGAATAGCATCGCCTAATTCGTATATTTCCTCTATGGTTAAATGTCTCAGGGATTCTAGGGTTTGTTTCTTGTCCCACGGACATTGAGCACGCAGTTCGTCCATAATGGTAAGCAGTCTGTCAAAGGCTTGCAGTTGTTGTTTTCGTGTATTCATGCTTTACTGTTAGCTATAAAAAAACCAGCATTTGCCGGTTTTATTTTATTCTTCTTCATCAGTGGTTTCTTTATCAACTTCAAAATCAAGCATATTGTGCCGCTGTAATAAATTGTACCACTGAATTACTTTTTTTATATCGCTTACATAAACTCTGTCTTCGTCATATTCAGGAAGAATCCCGAAGAAATATTCTTCGAGTTTGTCTTTACTGTCTTTGTGTGAAACTGCGGTTTGCCCACCGTTTTCTTTTTCTTTAATCAGATTAAAAACCTGAGCTAAAGGAACTTCTTCAGTAAGCGTATATATGGCAATTTCACTAAGCATACTCACATTTTGCTGTACGCTTACCGATAGTTTTTTTTGGTCTAGTAGAGACTGGGCAATAAAACCGGTTCGGGTTTGGGTAATTATTTTAAACAATCCCGGTTTTCCGGAGATGGCTAATATTTTATTTAAGCTCATAATTTAAATTAATGGTCGCAAATATACTATTTAAAACGTGTTGTGATTACAGTCTTTTCTTTTTTTCTTTTGGAAATTTCATCGGGTAATCTACTTTGATTTTTCCCTGAGAAATGTTGTTGAGTTTTCCTTTGATTAAACGTCTTTTTAAAGCCGATAGTTTATCCGTAAACAAAACGCCTTCAATATGGTCGTATTCGTGTTGTATTACTCTGGCTATTAATCCGGTATAGGTTTCTGTATAACTGTTAAAGTGTTCATCCTGATAGGTAAGTGTTATGGTGGGTTTTCTTGATACGTCTTCTCTAACCTCCGGAATACTCAAACAACCTTCGTTAAACAACCATGCATCACCTTCTTCATGTGTAATTTGTGGATTGATAAAAACTTTTTTAAAGTTTTTCAGGGTGTTTTGTTCTTCTTTACTTAAATCTTCATCTTCGGCAAATGCTGAAGCGTCTACTACAAACAGCCGTATAGGCAAGCCTATTTGTGGTGCAGCCAAGCCAACGCCATAGGCGTTATACATGGTTTCAAACATGTTTTGGAGTAAAGACTTCAGGTTGGGATAGTCTTTAGAAACAGGTTGTGCACTTTTTTTTAGTATAGGATCGCCATAGGCTACAATGGGTAATATCATCTAAAGTTGTTTTAAGGCACAAAAATACAACAGATAACCCATAAAAAAAACTCCTTAACTGAATTAAGGAGTTTTTACTATAGCAGATAGGCTATACTTATTTCATAATTACAAATTTTCGGGTAACTGAGCTTGTATTTGATGCTATTTTAATCATATACACTCCGTTGTTTAACCCGGAAACGTTAAGCGCTGCTTTGTTCATATTAGCTACTTTGGTATCCAAAATCCGCTTTCCGGTAACGCTGTAAATAGTGATATCCACATTTACATTGGCACTGCCAAAATCAACAAACACACGGTTTCCGGTGGTAACGGGATTGGGAAACACCCGTAATTGCGTTTTGTCTAAATCGGCAAAACTGTCGGTTGAAAGCGTTTCGTTTGTTAAGGTTCCGTTAGTATATTCACAGGTTCCAAAACCAAAATCAACAGTAAATGCATTAAGATTTACAATCGGGTCACCGCTGTTTAAATCGTAAACAGACGAAATATTATCACAATCTACAATACTGAATTCGCTGGTACCTACATAAACGGTTATGGGTCTTTCTGCGCACAATGAAGTTCCTGTATCGTAGAAAAAGTATAGTGAGGTACCGTCAGAAAATCCGTTTGGCGGGCAAAACTGTGCAAAAGCTTGGGTAAAGCTTAACAGTACAGTAAGTAAAATTAAAGCATAGTAATTTTTAGTCATAGACTTGGGTTTAAGTTAATAATACATTGTTCACTCATGGGTGTTTTAATTAATTAGTTAGCAATAGTAAATATAAGAGGTTTTTTAACAACTTTAACAAAGATATGCATATTTTATCGATGAAATGCATATTTTTTTCACAATTTCCTGGAAGACAGGTAGCTTTGAAGTAGAATTGTGGCACTTATTTCATCCAATAAGGCTTTGTTTTGTCGCTTTTTTTTGGATAATCCACCGGCAATCATACTCTGAAAAGCCATTTTTGAAGTAAACCGTTCGTCTACTTCTACTATAGGTATTTCGGGAAAATGCTGTTTTAATTGATGGGTGTATTTCGTTACTATGGTATCGCTTTCCGAAGGTGTATTGTCTAGGTTTTTAGGCTTACCCACAACAAAAAGGGCTACTTTTTCCTGCTGTAGGTAATCCTTTACAAAAGTAACCAAGTCTTTTGCCACTATTGTGGTTAAACCGGAAGCTATAAGTTGCAATTCATCGGTAACAGCAATTCCGGTTCTTTTCGCTCCAAAATCAAAGGAAAGTATGCGTGCCATAGACCACAAAAGTAAAAACTCCTTTTGAAATATCGGGTAGTTGTTTGAAACATTCTGTTTGCCGATAAAAAAATTTAAAATCCTCGGTCTTTAAAAAGCGAATATTATAGGTTATATTTGTCAGCATACTCTTATTCATACGCATGAAACACTTACAAGAAAGCATTGAAGCGGCTTGGGATGACAAATCACTGTTAACTCAAGCTCACACTATAGAAACCATAAGAAAAGTTATTCATTTATTAGACTCAGGAACACTACGGGTGGCTCAACCCTCGGAAAAAGGCTGGCAAGTCAACGAATGGGTAAAAAAAGCCGTAGTGATGTACTTCCCTATTCAGCAAATGAAAACCTATGAAGTAGGTATTTTTGAATATCACGATAAGATTCCTTTAAAAACCGGTTATGCTGAAAAAGGCATTCGGGTTGTACCGCATGCCGTTGCCCGATATGGCGCATACATTTCAAAAGGTGTTATCATGATGCCCAGCTATGTAAATATTGGTGCTTATGTAGACGAAGGTACTATGGTAGATACTTGGGCAACCGTAGGCAGTTGTGCCCAAATAGGAAAAAACGTACATCTTTCCGGTGGCGTTGGTATCGGCGGCGTTTTGGAACCCTTACAAGCGGCTCCGGTAATTGTGGAAGACAATGCCTTTATTGGAAGTCGCTGTATTGTAGTAGAAGGTGTAAAAGTAGAAAAAGAAGCTGTGCTTGGCGCAAATGTAGTATTAACCGCATCGACGAAAATTATAGATGTTACAGGAAATGAACCTAAAGAACTCAAAGGTGTAGTACCGGCGCGTTCCGTGGTTATTCCGGGTAGTTATGCCAAGACCTTTTCCGCCGGAACCTATAATGTACCTTGTGCGTTGATTATTGGACAACGCAAAGAAAGTACAGACAAAAAAACCTCTTTAAACAATGCCTTAAGAGAATATGATGTGGCGGTTTAAGCCCTAAACAACTTTAATAAAAGAATGATAAAATCGATACGTAAATTCTGTAATAGAATGCTGCGAAAAATGAGATTTTTGCCGCCAAAGTTTTATGCGCGTGTGCATTACGCCTACTATACCGGAAAAAAATTAGACCTGGACAACCCAAAAGAATTTAACGCAAAAATACAATGGTGCAAAGTATTTTATCATCCAAAGATTTTAACGCAACTTGTTGATAAATATGCCGTAAGAGCCTATGTGGAAGAAAAAATTGGCGCTCAGTACCTCAATGAACTTTACGGCCTATACAATACTGCTGATGAAGTTGATTTTGAAAAATTACCTCAAAAGTTTGTTATAAAAGCTACTCATGCCAGTAGTTATAATCTTATAGTAACTGACAAAGACAAGCTCAACACAAAAAAAGCCATTTCTTTGTTTCGAAAATGGTTGCGTATTAATCAATATTACCGCATGGGTCAGGAATGGGCTTACAAAAATGTGCCTCCTAGATTAATTGCTGAAAAATACCTGAAAGAAGACGGATGGGATTCCCTTATAGACTACAAGTTTTATTGCTTCAGCGGCGAAGCCAAGTTATTAGAGGTACATTTGGACCGAGCACAAAACCATAAAAGAGGTTTTTACGATTTACAGTTTAATCCGTTGCCTTACAGGTATGTTTCGCTTAAAAAAAGCATTTCTACCCAGGTAGAAAAACCGGAAAACCTGGACGAAATGAGAAAATTGGCAGAAATACTGGCAGGCAATTTTCCTTTTGTTCGGGTAGATTTTTACTCCATAAAAGGAAAAGCCATATTCGGCGAAATGACCTTTTATCCGTCAGATGGAAGAAAAGACCTAATCCCGGATGAGTATAACAGCATCATGGGCGACTACATAAAACTACCGAAATTTGAAAAAGGACAAAAAGAAATTACGGAAATAACCTAGCATTTCATGCAAGAAAACAAAACGCAAAACCATTCAACTCAAGCACCCATAGACGCCGTTATTCTTTGGGTAGACGGTAGCGACCGGCAGCACCAAAATAAGATTTTGCCTTATCTGGAAGACAAAAGCAAACTGCTTTCAAAAAAATTCAGAACCCGATTTGACCAAGTGAACGAAATCAAATTTACAATCGATTCTATTCTAAAATTTGCTCCTTACATCAGAAATATTTTTATTATTACCGACGAACAAACTCCCGACTTTTTAAAAGATAAAAACACTACCGAAACCTATAAAAAAGTAAGTATCGTTGATCATAAAATTATTTTCAAAAATTACGAAGCGTTTTTGCCCGTTTTTAACTGCAGACCTATAGAAACCTGTATGTACAGAATACCTGATTTGGCCGAGCAATTTATTTATTTCAATGATGATTTCTTTCTTATAAATGAAACCAAACCCGAAGATTTTTTTAAAAACGGATTTCCGGTATTACGCGGCCAATGGTTAAAGTTTGACAAGGATATTTTTTACAAAAAATTTAAAAAACAGCGTTTGGGGCATAAAAACGCTCAACAAAAAGCCGCACAACTGGCCGGTTTTAAAAAATATTATAACTTTAAGCATACTCCACATCCACTCCGAAAATCAACTTTTGAAAATTACTTTAAAGACCATAAAGATGTATTTACAGAAAACATTAAATATAAATTCAGAAAAGATTCTCAATTTACACCACAAGGATTAGCCAATCATCTGGAAATAAAGAACAATACCTGCTACTTTAAAAGCGATTTACAGTTAATGTATTTCAGGTCTTACAAAAAACCTTTGTTTTGGTATAAATTCAAATTAAACACAAAAAGCAAAGGAAAATTATTCCTGGGGTTGCAAAGTCTGGACCTTTGCCCGCCGGCTATTTTAAATTATATTCTTTCCTGGCTTTCTAAGCGGGTAAGTTAAATTTAAATCCATGCAATACAAATTTTTAATATACATTTCATACAGCTATGCCGTCCCGATTGGCAATCCATTGGAAAAAGAAATTACCGACCGTGGCTACTCCGTAAAGTGGTTTAGCGACAAAGAAGACGGCAAAAAAGCGCTTTCTGACAACCCCAATCTGCTGCATACCGTTGACGAACTCATCGCTTACAAGCCTCATATCGTACTGGCCGCAACAGACGATATCCCTGATTTTATTACCGGCTTGAAAGTGCAAATATTTCACGGATTTTTAGCCTATAAAAGACCTGAAGGCAACGACAGTGAAGCTCATTTTAGAATACGCGGCTTTTTTGATTTGTATTGCACCCAAGGACCTTCAACCACTGAAGGATTTTCGGCACAGCAAAAAAAATACCCACACTTTGAAGTAATAGAAACCGGTTGGAGCAAAGTAGACCCTTTATTTCCAATTGCACCCAGCAGCAAAACCGAAAAGCCGGTAATTATGATTGCTTCAACCTTTACCAAGCGTTTGAGTTTAGCCTATCGCGAAGATGTTTTTAACGAAATTAAAAAACTCTCAGAAACCGGGAAATACCAATTTTTTATGGTATTACACCCCAAACTTCCGCCGGAAATCAAAACCAAATGGCAAACCCTAACAGGAGAAAATTTCACCTATTTCGACACCACCGAATTAATCCCTTTGTTTAAAAAAGCAACCATTATGTTTGCCGATACTACTTCGGCTATTCAGGAGTTTCTGCTGCAAAAAAAACCCGTGGTTACTTTCAATCATACATTTAATCATAATTATATAATTAATATTACCGAATCAAATGATATTGAAGAAGCCTTTCAAAAAGCGTTATCTTACCCGCTAGAACTCATAAATAACATAGCGCTATTTATCAACAGACTTCATCCCTATTTTGACGGAAAATCCAGTGCACGTGTTATTGATGCGGCTATTAACTTTTTACATAAAGACAAAACGCATTTAAAAAGCAAGCCCTTAAACCTGATAAGAAAATACAAAATCCGAAAACGCTTGAATTATTTTACACTAAAAAGCTATAACAAACCCTATACCTTAAGCAAAAATGACTAAACTTACGGCATTGGTTATTACCTACAATGAGGTAGAAAATATTGACGGTTTGATAAACAACCTAAGCTTTGCTGATGAGTGCATTGTAGTAGATTCTTTCAGTACCGACGGCACCTACGAAAAACTAAAAACCCATAAACACATTACCACATATCAACACGCTTTTAAAAATTTTGCTCATCAAAAAAACTATGCCTTAAGCCTGGCAAATAACGATTGGGTACTGTTTGTAGATGCCGATGAAAGAGTGCCTGAAAAACTAAAAACCGAAATAACCCAAATTCTTTCCAACCCGGAAAATAGCTGTGTGGCGTACTACAGTAAATTTCAGTATTATTATGGAAAGAAACCCATACGTTTCAGTGGATTCCAAACAGCCAAATCCTATCGGTTGTTTAGGGTATCCAAATGCAAATACAATCCCGAAAAACCGGTTCATGAAGAACTGTTAGTTAACGGCAAAAGCGGCTTATTAAGTCACAAAATACAGCATTACAGTTTTAGAGATTACAGGCACTACAAAGAAAAAATGAAACGCTATGCACATTTAAAAGCAATAGAATTACATAAAAAAGGAAAAAAAGTAACCTTTTTTAAAAAACACCTCAAACCTGCATACCGGTTTTTTAATCACTACCTCTTGCGTTTGGGAATACTCGACGGAAAAATAGGCTACATTATTTCTAAACTAAATGCCTACGAGGTCAAAGAACGCTTCAAAGAATTAAATAGGCTAAACAACAACCGCTAACGCTTTATTTTTTTCTTAAGCGCTTGTTTTCGCAAGTGTTTTTTTTGAAAATCCTGAACATAAAACCACATACGCTCAAATACCTTATCCCTGTTGGCTGCAATACATTTGGCATATTCATCACTCATGATTTCTACCATGTGCTTGTGTTTGGACAAACGTGCAAAGTTTTTCATACGGGTTTCAAAATCAGGCTTGCCAAACTGCATTCGGTTTAAATCGACTAAATAAAACGAATAGCCGGATTTTTCCTTTTTTATAAGTGTATTTCCCGGTGAATGGTCCAGAAAGATAACTCCTTTCTCGTGAAGTGAATAGGTGAACCGAGTAAATTCCCTTAGTATGGTTTCAAAGTCAGGATACGAAAAATTGTGAACTAAATCTCTGTAAGTCAAATCGCATTCCAGTTGCTCACTTACGTAAAAGCTCTTTTTAAACAGCCAAAAAGAGGCGTTTTCAAAATACGCAACGGGTTGCGGCGTTCCAACCTTAAGATTTTGAAGCTTACAGGCGTATTCAAACGAACGTTGTGCTTTGCTTTTTCTTAAGAATTTATAGGCTATTTGATTAAAAATATTAGGCACTTTAAACGATTTGATGTTAAGCGTCAACCCGTCAACCTGAAATACCTTTAACGTATTTCGCTTCTGATTTCCAAAAGGCTTTCCTTGGGTATCAAAGTGGTTTATACATGTTAGTAAAAAAGCTTTGTACTTCAGATAGTCGGGATGGATTTCGTATTTCATAAGCCAAAATTACAATACTTTTTTTCTTTTAAAGCCTGTATCTTTTATTTAAAATGTTTTTGATTACTTTGCCTGAACTAAAAGTAGGCAAATACAATTTCTAAAAAACAATCCTCACTTTTATGAACAAAGAACTGGAAAACACCTTAAAAACCCTATCGGAAGGCGGACTTATCCTCTATCCTACCGATACGGTTTGGGGAATTGGCTGCGACGCCACAAACCCGCAAGCGGTTGAAAAAGTGTATCAACTCAAGAAACGACACGACAGTAAAGCCCTTATTTGCTTAGCCGCAGATGACAGAATGCTGAAAAACTATATTGAACAAATTCCTCAAATGGCGTTAACCATTCTAGAAATAGCCAACAAACCCACCACCATCATATATGACGGTGCAAAAAACCTGGCACCTAATTTAATCGCCGCAGACCGTACTATTGCCTTTAGAATTCCCGATGATGAATTTTGTTTTCGGTTGCTGCGGAAATTCAACAAACCTATTGTTTCCACCTCAGCAAACATCAGCGGACAACCTACACCTAAGTCATTCAAAGAAATTTCAAATGAGATTATAAAAGGTGTAGACTATGTTGTAAATTTGCATCGCGAAAAAATATGCACTTCTCCATCGGCAATCATCAAGCTGAGTACTGATGGGCAAGTTAAAATAATCCGTACCTAAAGGTAAGTCATTTCCAAGAATAATGGAAAGACAAAAAAACATGAATTACAAAAACGCACTTCAACATCCCATTTTTAGCATCATAGCTCAGTCGGCTGCCGAGTTACAATTGGATTGTTATGTTATTGGTGGTTTTGTACGCGATTATATACTCAACAGAAATTCACATAAAGATATTGACATTGTTACCGTAGGGAACGGAATAACGCTGGCTAGACTTGTGGCAAGCAAACTTGAAAACACACCTAAGGTTCAAATTTTCAAAACCTATGGAACTGCCATGTTACGCCACGGCGATATGGAAATAGAGTTTGTTGGTGCACGCAAAGAGTCTTACAACGAAAACAGCCGTAATCCGGTAGTTGAAAACGGCTCGTTAGAAGACGACCAAAACCGGCGCGATTTTACCATCAATGCCATGGCCTTAAGCCTGTCAAAAAACACTTTTGGAAACCTGCTAGACCCATTTAATGGTTTGCGCGACTTGCATAATAAAATCATTAAAACACCTCTCGATCCCGAAATTACGTACAGCGATGACCCGTTGCGAATGCTGCGCGCCATTCGTTTTGCCACACAACTCGATTTCCTGATTGAAGCGCAATCGCTGCAAGCCATCACAAAAAATAACACGCGCATTGCCATTATTACCAAAGAACGCATCGTTACCGAATTACATAAAATCTTGGAAGCTCCTAAACCTTCTGTTGGATTTTTACTACTTGAAAAAACAGGACTTCTGGCTATTATTTTGCCGGAACTTGTTGCCCTAAAAGGTATTGATGAAGTAGAAGGTCAGCGGCATAAAGACAATTTTTATCACACCCTGGAAGTGGTTGACAATATTGCTGAACACACCGATAACGTGTGGCTACGCTGGGCGGCCTTACTTCACGATATTGGGAAAGCACCTACCAAACGATTTCACAAAAGATTAGGATGGACCTTTCACGGGCATGAATTTGAAGGTGCAAAAATGGTATATCGGCTTTTTAAACGCCTCAAAATGCCTTTGAATGAAAAGATGAAATACGTTCAGAAACTGGTTTTGCTCAGCTCAAGACCCATTGCCCTTTCACAGGACAGTGTTACAGATTCTGCCGTAAGACGTCTGATGTACGATGCCGGAGATTACATTGACGACTTAATGACCTTGTGCGAAGCAGACATTACGACAAAAAACCCTAAAAAGTTTAAAAAATACCACCAGAATTTTAAACTCGTACGTCAAAAAATAGTAGAAGTAGAAGCCCGCGACCATATTCGAAACTTTCAGCCTCCCATAACCGGCGAAATAATTATGGAAACCTTCAATATCCAACCCTCAAAAGAAATTGGCTTGATTAAAGAAGCCATTAAAGAAGCTATTTTAGAAGGTGAAATTCCCAACGAATATGAACCTGCTTTTCAATTAATGCTTAAAGAAGGCAAAAAACTAGGGCTTTCTAAGCTTCAAAAAAATAACAACTAGACATGAAAAAAGACAATAAAAGAGTAATCTACTGGCTGTTAACCGGATGTTTGTTGATTTTTATTATGGTGGTGGTAGGCGGTATTACCCGATTAACCCATTCCGGACTTTCGATATCCAATTACAAGTTAATCTCAGGCACCATTCCGCCAATGAATGAAACCGAATGGCAGGAAGCCTTTGACCTGTACAAGCAGTATCCGGAATATCAAAAACTAAATTCTCATTTCACGCTGGAAGATTTTAAAGACATTTATTTCTGGGAATGGTTGCACCGGGTTATTGGCCGGTTTATCGGTGTTGTTTTTATTGTTCCGTTCCTGTACTTTTTAATCAAAAAACAACTTACCAAAGCCACTGTAAAAAAAGCGCTCGTTTTGCTCACTCTGGGTGCTTTCCAGGGTTTTTTGGGCTGGTATATGGTTAAGAGCGGTTTGGTAGACCAACCCGATGTAAGCCATTACAGACTTGCCGCACATTTAATTACGGCCTTTGTAACCTTTGCCTATACCTTTTGGGTCGCCTTGGACTTAATGTTTCCGCATAAAAAAGAAATAAACAAAAATCTTCGAAATTTTATACGTATCAGCTATGCTGTTTTACTTCTTCAAATTATTTACGGTGCTTTTGTAGCCGGTTTGGATGCCGGTTTTATTCACAACCACTGGCCCTTGATGAGCGAAGGCAAATTTATGCACGAAACGGTGTATATAGAACAAAGCCCGTGGTATAAAAATTTTATTGAAGGAAAAAGCGGTGTGCAATTTGTGCACAGAATCCTAGCCTATGTTGTAGTGGTATTCATTTTAGGAATTTGGTTTAAAACCCGAATCCTATCTCTAGCAAACTATCAGCAAAAAAGCATAGATATACTTCTTGTTGCCGTAGGTATTCAGTTTCTGCTGGGTGTATTCACGCTACTGTTGCAAGTTCCCGTATGGCTAGGCGTTACGCATCAGGTAGGTGCCTTCTTCCTGTTGATGGCAATGACTTTTACCCTGCATCGCTTTAGCAAATAAGTTAAATACATTACCTTTGAGAAATTTTATAACGTAATGATTTACAGATTTAGAATCATCCTGGATAACGATACCGATGAAGATATTTTTCGCGACTTAGAAATTCGTGAAACCGACACTTTAGAAGATTTACACAACAGCATAACCCAATCCTTTGGTTTTGACGGAACGGAAATGGCATCCTTCTACATTAGCGATGAAAACTGGAATGAAGGTGAAGAGATTTCTCTTTTTGATGTAAGCGAAAATGGAAATGCAAGGCTTATGAGCCAAACCCCGATAAATGAGGTAGTGCACGAAGCACAAACCAAGCTTATTTACCTATACGATTTTTTAAGCATGTGGACCTTTTTTGTGGAACTTGCCGAAATAGTGGACGAAGCCGAAGGTACGGACTATCCAAACCTTATGTTTGTACACGGTCAAATACCGGACCAAGCACCGGACAAAAACTTTGAAGCTGAAGACATGGACGACTACGATGAGTTTGACGACGATCTGGATATTGAAGACTATGAAAATTTAGATTTCGATGAAAACTGGAATTAAAACAACATTCCTATGCTTTTTTACTTTCTGTGTAACAAATTTCTGTCTTTATCGTCATACTTAAAACTAACCTAAAAAACCTTTCTCGTTTTGAGCGAAATTCTTTCTATTACTAACCTTACCAAAAAATTTGGGTACTTAACCGCAGTCAAAAACCTTTCATTCACCATCAATAAAGGAAATGTATATGGTATTTTAGGTCCTAACGGAAGCGGAAAATCCACCACGTTGGGCATTGTTTTGAATGTGGTAAATAAAACCGAAGGCGATTTCAAATGGTTTGACGGCAAGGTATCGACGCACAATGCCTTAAAAAAAGTAGGTGCCATTATAGAGCGACCCAATTTCTATCCGTACATGTCGGCCTACAACAACCTGAAACTGGTATGTAAAATCAAAGGTGTACCATATAGCAAAATCGATGAAAAACTGGAACTGGTAGGTTTAGCCGAAAGAAAAGACAGTGAGTTTCGAACCTACTCACTGGGCATGAAACAACGTCTGGCCATTGCTTCTGCCCTACTAAACGACCCCGAAATACTAATTCTTGACGAACCCACGAACGGTTTAGACCCACAGGGAATTCATCAAATACGTTCCTTAATTAAACAAATAGCCGCTAATGGCACGACCATTCTTTTGGCTTCTCACCTGCTGGACGAAGTTGAAAAAGTGTGTTCGCATGTGGTTGTTCTCAGAAAAGGAGAAAAACTCTATTCCGGTCGTGTAGACGAAATGGTAACCAGCCACGGTTTTTTTGAATTGCGTACCGATAAACAAAGTGAATTAAAACACCTGCTGGAAAGCCACAACGCTTTTGGGAAGATAAACGAACTCGACGGACAGATTACTGCCTTTTTAAACGAACCCTTTGATGCGGCTCAATTAAATCAACTGGCCTTTGAAAAAGGGATTGTTCTTTCCCACCTGGTGAAGCGAAAACCCAGTCTTGAAGAGCAGTTTTTACAACTAACCGATAATCAATAATTCAACCCAGCATGTTACGACTCCTAAACTTAGAATTGCAAAAATTGCTGCAAAATAAAACCAGTAAAGTTTTAATTATTATCTCTTTTATTCTCCCTTTTTTTGTTATCCTGCTTTCTTCATTCAAAATTAACTTTTTTGGACTTTTTACTATAGAATTGGGTGAACACGGGATTTTTAACTTCCCTATTATCTGGCATGTTACTACTTTTTTTGCTGCCTTTTTTAAAATATTTTTTGCCGTGGTTGTCGTAAGTATGATTGGTAACGAATACAGCAACAAAACGCTAAAACAAAACCTGATAGACGGACTGAGCAAAAAAGAATTTATCTTGTCTAAGTTCTATACCATTGTATTTTTCTCTTTGGTTTCAACGGTACTTATTTTCTTTATTAGCTTGTGTATCGGACTGTATTATTCTTCTATTGACGAGTTTGTACAAATTATCAAAGGCACCGAATTTATTGTCGCTTACTTTGTTAAACTGGTAGGGTTTTTCAGCTTCTGTTTGCTTTTGGGCATGCTGCTTAAGCGCTCGGCTTTTGCCCTGGCTTTCCTTTTTGTGGCCTACATTCTGGAATGGATGGTATTTTGGGGTGTTGCCGATGCCACAGATACCGAAACCGCCTGGAAAGTAAAAGCTTTTTTACCGCTGGAAGCCATGTGGAAACTTATTGACCAACCTATTCAGCGTATTGTAATGTCAGTAAGTCCGGATAAAGAAGCCTTAAAATATGATTATGCCGTTCACTGGTATGAAATACTTATTGTGCTGGTTTGGACCGCTGTATTTGTCTTTTTGTCTTACAGATTATTAAAAAAACGAGATTTATAATATCTTTGGCAACTATCGTTGCCTTAAATGAAAAAGATATACTGTCTTGCTTTTTTACTCTATGGGTTCTTGCTGTTTTCGCAAGAACAAGCTTCTAATTGGTATTTTGGAGAAAATGCGGGAATACGCTTTAATGCCAATGGCAGTATCACTGTTTTAAACGACGGCTTACTAAACACACGAGAAGGTTGCTCCTCTATTTCGGACGGTGACGGAAACCTGCTGTTTTATACCGATGGTTCTTTAGTGTATAACAAGAATCATACACTCATGCAAAATGGCTCTGGCTTGCTCGGCGACCAATCCAGTACCCAATCAGCTATTGTAATTCCTAAACCCGAAGACCCAAATACGTATTACATCTTTACTGTTGGCACAACACAAAGCCAGCGAGGACTGTACTACTCCATCGTCGATATGACACTGGACAACGGTTTGGGTGCCATCACACAAAAAAACATCAATTTGCTCAACAGATGTTCAGAAAAAATATCGGCAGTCCTACAAGACTGCGAATCCGGTGCCTTATGGGTAATTGCTTTTTCCAATCTAACCGGAGTGTTCAACTCCAATCAGGAAAGACTTGATACCTTTCATGCCTTTGAAGTAACCTCAGCCGGAGTAAATCCTACATCGGTAACCTCTAATTTTGCCAATCTTGTAGTTACCGAAGCCCGAGGCTATCTGAAACTTTCTCCCGATGGCACCAAACTGGCTGTAGCTAATGTAGGCGACGGATTGATGCTTTACGACTTTGACTCACAAACCGGAATCGTATCCAATCAAACTACACTAACTATAAACAATCAAGTAAACAAGCCCTACGGAATAGAATTTTCTCCGGATAATAACTTGCTGTACGTTAGTGCTTCCAATGACTATTTTCCGTCTAGCGGTACTACCGACACTCCGGAAGACCATCGAAGTGTGCTTATTCAGTTTAACCTGAATGCTACCAATATTGTTGCCAGTCAGGTGTTGATAGACGACAGGCAGTTGTATCGCGGAGGCTTGCAACTCGGCCCTGACGGTAAAATTTACCGTGCGCTGAGTGCCACTTACTCGCTGGGATTGCCTTTTTTAGGTGTTATAAACAGCCCCAATACCTTGGGCACAGGCTGCAACTACGTTCACAACGCGGTCAACCTTGGCGGGAACAATTCTACTCAGGGACTGCCTCCATTTATTCAGTCTTTTTTCAATCAAAAAATAGATATTATCCGAAACGGTAACCCGGATTCCACCTATTTACCTCTGTGTGATGGAGATACCTATACACTGGTTGCCGACGATATTCCGGGCGCCACCTATACCTGGACGTTTAACAACACACCTCTTCCGGAAACTGATTTTGACTTAGAGATTAATCAACCCGGTTTATACGAAGTGTTAATAGACTTAAATACCGGCGACTGCGAAACACTGGAAGGTGAAGCTTTAGTAGAATATTTTACTATCCCTGACGCTTCAGATGCTGTTTTATTCCAGTGTGATGAAGATGGTATTCCCGATGAACGCACACTGTTTAACCTGTATGAAGCTTTTGATACACTTACCCTGGCAGAACCCGACAGAGCGGTACGATTTTTTGAATCGGCTGCCGAAGCTTTAAACAATAACGGAGAAATTGACGGAAATGCCTACCAAAACCTTTCCAACCCGCAAACGCTTTATGTTCAGGTAATTAATACGGAAACCAACTGTTTTGAAATTGTGGAGCTTACCCTGGAAGTGAGTGTTACCCAACTGGACAATCACATCGCAAACCCCGTTTGTGACGAACTCGGTTCAGAAGATGGCATAAACACCTTTTCAGATTTCCAGGAAATAGAAAACAGCATACTCAATCAGGTACCTGCCGGAATTGATTTGACGTTTTATACCAGCTACAACGACGCCTTGCTGGAGCAAAATGAAATTCAGATGCCGTATACCAATTCCAATCCATATCAGGAAACCCTTTTCGTCAGGGCCGAAAACGACAACCGGTGTTATGGAATCAGCGAAGTACTACTCACCATAAATACGCTTCCTTCGCTGGAGGAAGACCTGTTAGTCTACTACTGCTTAAATGCCTATCCGGAAACCATTACCTTAACCAGCGGTTTACTGGACAACAACACCCAAAACTATACCTATTTGTGGTCTACCGGAGAACAAACTGAATCCATTGAAATCAATGAACCCGGAATCTACTTCGTAACCGTAACCAGCACCTTAACCGGATGTTCAAAACAGCGTACCTTAACCGTGGAAGCTTCTAACATTGCCACAATAGAAAACATAGCAGTTACCGATGCTTCTTCTCAGTTCAATAACAATGTTACGATTACGGTCTCAGGCGAAGGCACATACCAGTTTGCCCTGGACAATCCTGAGCAAAACATCTATCTCAGTTATCAGGATGAAAATAACTTCCAAAATGTCTTTCCCGGAATTTACACGGTTTTGGTAAAAGACCTAAAAAACAACTGTGGTATAGTACAACAAACCTTATCCGTTATTGGCTTTCCGCAATATTTTACACCGAACAACGACGGATATAACGATACCTGGCAAGTTTATGGCTTGTCTGAACAATTTCAACCGGAATCAAAAATTTATATTTTTGACCAATACGGAAAACTCTTAAAACAACTCGACCCCAAAACCGAAGGCTGGGATGGAACATTTAATGGAAAACCTTTGCCCAATAACGACTATTGGTTTGAGGTAACCCTGCAAGATGGTCGTGTGTTTAAAAGTCACTTTTCGCTAAAACGATAACTCCATTTGAAAAAACTATTCTTTTATGTAATCATAAGTGTATTTGGTTTTGGCTACAGCCAATCACCCACCGATTGTATTGACGCTGTAATTGTATGCGGAAACGCTTCGGTAAACTTAAATGTGAGTGGAATCGGAACACAGGAAATAGCCGGTTTAGGCTGCAGCAGTCAGGAGCACAACAGCCTGTGGCTAAGAGTTAAAGTTACGACGGACGGTACTTTAGGATTCACGCTTTCACCCAACAGCTCAAGCATAACCGAAGATTATGATTTCTGGGTATTTGGCCCCGATGTATCTTGTGGAAATCTGGGCTTGCCGCTGCGCTGTTCAACTACAAACCCGCAAGCCGCTAATCAGGGAAACAATCAAACCGGAATGAATGGCACTTCTACAGATACCTCTGAAGGTCCCGGACCTGACGGCGACAGTTTTGTACAATGGTTGGATGTGTTGGCAGACGAAGTGTATTATATTGTTATTGACAGACCTATCGGAAACAGCGCTTTTAGCCTGGAATGGACGGGTAGTGCCCAACTTGGCGAGCAACCCCAAAACCAAAGCAATACCGCCGATTTGCACATTTCTTCATGTGATACCACAGCACCTTTTGATGACCGTATAATGGAAATAAATCTGGATGCAAATACACCACTTATTACAGGAAACCAAAACAACATTGCCGTTTCATACCACGCCAATGAAAATGATGCCATTCTTAATATCAATGCCTTAATCAGTCCATATTTTAACAGCAGTCCAAACGAAACCATTTTCGTCCGAATTACAAA
>DASRWB010000041.1:0-15215 GCA_035654775.1 Flavobacteriaceae bacterium
TTCTTGTTTTAAGCTGTTTCGTAACCAATCGCCAACCGGAACGGTAAAACCTTGTTTAGACTTGTCTAAAAATCCTTTAGGAAACTCATCTTTAAACGCTTCTTTTAGGATAAACTTTTTATTCCATTTGTTCATTAAAAAGTTTGGCGGTAAACTATTGGTGTAATCCCAAAGTTTTTTATTTAAAAACGGTGCTCTACATTCCAAAGAGTTTAGCATACTTGTACGGTCTACCTTTACAAGCATATCGCCTTCAAGGCTTAAATGCCTGTCAATTTCTCTGAAATCGTGAATGGTTTTGGGATTTATTTTCAACTTTTCCCTGTAGTATATAAAAGGATTTTCAAGTAAATAAGCTGATTTTATGTATGTAGAAGTGTCAATAAAGCCCAGAGAAATAATGTTCCAGTAGTATTCATCAGTATAATCTATAGCGCCAAGCAGTTTTCTCAGTTTGAAACGTAAACCTCTGGTGTCGTGCTTTGTAGCAAGGATATTTTGCGTGGTTTTTTTTAAGGTGTTGTGTACTCTTTGTGGAATGGCTTTAGTATATTTTGCATTAAGGTTGCCCATATAATACTTGTTGTAGCCTCCAAATACTTCATCTCCGCCATCGCCAGTGAGTGCTACTTTTACATGCTCACTGGTTTTGTTGGAAACCAAATAGGTAGGAAGCGCAGAAGAATCAGCAAAAGGTTCATCAAAATTCAACAAAATTTCGTTTAACGAGTGTTCAATTTCTTCTTCAGTAAGAATAAACTCATGGTGATTACTTTGTATCAAGTTTGCCACCGTTCTTGATTTTTGGGTTTCATCAAATGCTTTTTTCTTAAATCCAATTGAAAATGTATCTATAGGGTTTGAAGATGTCTGCGATAGACCAAAGCTTACTATAGACGAATCTACACCGCCGGACAAAAAAGTGCCTACCGGAACATCAGAAACCGCACGACTTTCAATACTTTCCATTACCATTTGACGTACATTTTTCTTTGCGGTTTCGAAGTTAACAGCTTCTGGTTTTGGCTTTTTTTCTGTGTGAATTTTACTTACCGTAAAGTGTTTTGTTTCCAAATTAAATTCAAGACAACTGTTAGGCTCCAGCTTGTAGATGTTTTTATAAATAGTAAAAGGTGCGGGAATATAGGTGAGTTTAAAAAAAAGATTTAGGCCTTCAATTGCAATTTCAGGTATAAACGGAAGTGTGCTGCGTATAGATTTTAATTCTGATGCCCATAGAAACAATTCGTTACTGTTGTAGTAATAAAGCGGTTTTTCGCCAAAAAAATCTCTTGCGATAACGAGTTTGTTTTTGGATTTATCAAAAATACTAAAGGCGTACATACCGTCTAATTCTTTAAAAGAAGCAATGCCTTTAGCTTCATACAATTTTAGGATAACTTCGGTGTCACTTTGGGTTGAAAAACTAATGCCCGAGGATTCTAAGTTTTTTCTAAGTTGTTTGTAATTGTATATTTCGCCATTAAAAACAAGAGCAATGCTTTTGTCTTTATTGAAAACCGGTTGCTGACCGGATTTTAAATCAATAATCGCCAGTCGGCGCATAGCCATACCTAAAGAAAAATCAGTGGACAAGTGCGTGAAAAATCCGGCATCGTCAGGTCCGCGATGTGCAATAAGCCGATTCATTTTTTGTAAGGCGTGAGTAATCTTCTTTTCAGAAAGGGATTGATATGCCAAAAAGCCGTTAATTCCGCACATATTATATAGAGTCTATAAGATTTTTAACTTGCAAACCGATGTTTTTTATACTGTAGTTTTTGGACCGTTCAAAGCCTAATTTGCTATATTTTTCTCTGATGTTTTCATTGTTCTTTAAATAGGTTATGGCTTTTGAAAGCGCCACTACGTCATTAGTATTGATAAGAATGCCATACTTGGCATTGTAGAATTCGCCTTCGTTAATAGATACCGGTTCATCGTCGTTCAGCAACTCTAAAGGTCCCGTAAGGCAGTTTGTTGAAATTACCGGAAGGCCGATACTCATGGCTTCCAGCAAGGCGTTTGGAAACCCTTCAGTATGCGAATTCAGCACAAAGCAATGGTGTGTTTTTAGAACATCAAACACATTTAAAACAGGTTGATTTACAGTTGTTTTATGTTCCGTGTGTAAACTTTTAATTAAAGATTTAAGAGGGCTTTCAAGTATGCCATTTCCGTAGATGTTTAAGGTAACATCGGCGTCTAGTTTTGCTACGGCTTTAATTATGCCCTGAAAATTTTTAACCGGAACTAATCTTCCTAGAGAAACTACCCGAAAAGTATCTCCGTAATAGAGATTGAATGTGTAATCGGAATCTTCTTGCACAATCGGATTGTATATTACTTCGGAACTAATTTTTACATTGAAATTCTCTTTTAAATCTTGATTGATGTATTTTGAATTTGAAAAGAGTAAGTTGTTATTGTTATAGTATTTTTTGAACAAAATCTTTCTTATGTTCTTTTTGAAAAATCCGGTGTAGGTTTTGGAAGGATAACAGCGCTCACTGATTAGGGTTTTAATTTTAGGATAGTTCGATTTTGTATATCCGTTTATAATATTGGGAACCGCTAAAAAGGAAACCGAAACCGCTATTTGGTTTTCTTTCAGGTATTTTTCATATTTTAATAAGAAAGAAAGGTATTGAATCCATTTTACCGGGTTGTAAGAAGCATAGGCGGTTTTTTTGTTTGCTAGAGCGACCAGTTTAACTTCACTGGCTATTTTGTAATTCACTTTATTAAACAGCAGTATAACAGTAACATTATAATATTTTACCAGTTCGTTAGCCAAGCGACTTACTACACGCTCGGTACCACCGTAATCAAGGTCGTAGGTAAATAAGGCTATGTTTTTTTTTGCGCTCAAATTACAGAGATAAAAATAAATCTTGATATTTTTTTAAAATGGCAACTGTATCAAACTTGCTTTTAACAACTTCGCTTACAACAGCAGGCGTAAAGCTAAAACTTTCATTAAGATTTTCTAAATGATTTATAAATTCCTGTTCGTTTTTGGCAATAAACCCGTTTTTGCCATGTTCAATAATTTCGTTTAAACCACCGGGCGCATCGAATGCCACAATAGGCGTACCGACACTACAGGATTCTAATAATACATTAGGAAAACCTTCTACGTAGGAACCTTGCAGAAAAATATCATGCGTGTGCAGTGCCGTTTCTATTGCTGCTGTATAGGGAATGTGGGTAATGTGTTCAAAGACATGAAGGTGTTTTGCTTGGCCAAAAAGAGTTTCTTTTTCCGCGCCATCACCAATGATTGTGTACATAAATGGAAAAGAGAGTTTGCTTAACGCTTGTAGCAGCCTGTCGTAGCCTTTTTCTTTACTTAATCTGCCAATAGTTATAAATTTAACAGGTTTACTGACAGCAGTGTTTTTAAGTTTATAATTTGAGGTAACCGGATTGTTTATCAGCGTAATTTTTTTTTCAGAAATACCAAAATGAACAATCATATCGCGTTTCATGTCTTCTGATTGTGCAATAAGTTTGTCAAAATACCTATAAGTAAAAGAAATAAGCCATCTAGGAAGCAGTTTAGACATATTGTAATGTTGCAATACGCTTAGTACATTGGCTTCTCGGGCAACAAACTTAATTTTTGGAAAAAACCACGAAACAAAAGCCATAATAACATTAAGATGAACTATAGCGCTTACCACTATATCGGGCTTTTCTTTTTTCAGGAATTTGAAAATACGTACCGTGCCATAAGAAACCTTAGCTTTATTCAAGTAAACAACCTTGACATTGGTTACCGTGTAAACGTTATCTTTTTCAAAACCAATAACTACCAGCGTTACGTTAAACAAGGAAGCATCTAAATGCTGTGCCAAAAAAGCAAAAATACGCTCGGCGCCACCGGCAGCAAGCGAAGGTATAATAAATACAATATGCTTTTTTTTAGGTGTCATTATGTGATTGAAATGTGTTTACCATTAGTGGATAGCCATTGTTTCAATACGAGCAACTTCCAGATTAAGGGATACCTGTTCCAGGATCCGTTCATGTGTTGTTGAATTTTTGAATACACCTTTTCGGCATCTATACCCGGAAGATTTTCCAGATTTTCTTTACTTAATTCAGAAAGCACAAAATCTTTAAGTTCTGTTTTAAACCATTGTGAAAACGGCATGGTAAATCCTGCCTTTGGACGATTAAAAATTTCTTTGGGTACATGGTTGTACAGCACTTCTTTTAAAATTCGCTTTTGATTACTTCCTTTCATTTTGAAATGGGTAGGAAGCGATTGTGCAAACTCCACTATCCGATAATCCATAAGTGGCGAACGCGATTCAAGTGAATAAGCCATGGTGGCACGGTCTACTTTGGTATTTATATCCCAATTGAGATACGTTTTTAAATCGAAACCGGAAATACGTTCCAACAGGTTTTTGTGGTTATGTTCCAAATATTTTCTTTCTGAAACGTCCAGAAAAGAATCTTTTTCTGTTATCCAATCCAGGTTTACACCGGTCATTGCAGCAAGATACACCTCGTTAACAGTTTTAAAATGTAAGGCTTCACCCAGCGTTTTAAGTTTGTAATGCGGTGTTATTTTAAGTAAGCCAGCTATGCTTTTTCTTACCGGAGTAGGCAAGTGATAAAGCATTGCGCCTCTTTGGGTCATGGCATAGCGCTGATAGCCAATAAAATTTTCATCTCCGGCATCACCGCTTAAAGCTACAGTAACATGCTTTCGCGTATGTTTGGAAAGCAACATACTGGGTATAGCAGAAGAATCGGCAAAAGGTTCGTCAAAGTAATGACAAAAATCTTCTATTAAAGAAATGCCTTCATTGTAGTTGCATTCAATAACATGATGGTCGGTTTGCAGGTGTTTTGCTACTTTTTCGGCGTATATACTTTCGTCAAACCCTTTTTCATTAAATTTTACGGAAAAAGTTTTTACTTTACTGCTTGTGGTTTTTGTGGCTAAAGCGGCAATTGTGGAGGAGTCCACACCGCCGGAGAGAAAAACACCTACCGGAACATCGGCAAAAAGTCTGATTTTTACGGCATCTTTAAGAGTTGTCTCAAGTATTTCGGTGGCTTCTGAAAAAGTTCCGGAAAATCTGTTTTTAGGATGTATAGAAATGTCCCAATAGCATTCTTCCTGATATTTTTTGTTTTGTAAATTATAGGTAAAAGTATGTCCGGCTTTAAGTTTTTTTATTTCATTAAAAATGGAATACGGATCCGGGATATTTCCCCAAGCCAGATAGTAGGAAATTGCCTTTTTAGAAATACTTAGGTTTGCATTATGTAATTGAATTGCACTAATTTGACTGGCAAATTCAAAAGTATGGTTGTCAAAATAATAATACAAAGGTTTTTGACCAAGCCTGTCGCGTGCACCAAAAAGTTCATCAGTTCTTTCATCGTAAATAACAAAGGCAAACATGCCGTTAAACTTGGTAACACAGTTTTTACCGTAAGCCATATAGGCGGCACATATTACTTCTGTATCACTTGTTGTTCTGAACTGGTAACCTTCGTTTTTTAAGGTTTTTTTCAGGGATTGAAAATTGTAAATTTCACCGTTAAATACAATATGTATTTTTTCTGCATAGGTAAACGGTTGATTTGAGCGCTCATCGAGGTCAATTATGGACAACCTGTTATGCCCTAAAACCAATCGGTCATTTATGTACAAATGTTGCGATTTGTCCGGTCCGCGAAAACGTATTCTGTTAAGTTTGTTTTCAACCTGCTCCTTTGTATAAAGTTTTGTACTGCCGTAAATGCCACACATAGGTTAAGATTCTAAAGTTGTTTCAGGATTAGCCATATTGGTGTTATTTAGTTTTTGGTAAAGCCAAATGGTAAAAAACAAGATAATATAATTTTCAAAATAAACATGAGATACCAGCAAATAGGTAAACAATACGATGCTTAAATACAAATATTCCGGATGTTTAAAAAAATGAGTAATGCTTTTTATTATTAGTAAAACATACAAGTAAACAAACGTTAAAAAAGCTAAAATACCGGATTCGCCCAATATCATTAAATAGCTGTTGTGTACACCAACTTGAACACCTACCGTATCATATTCGTGTCCTTGAAAAGATTTATATCCATTACCTGTTAGTAAGTTATTGAGCAGTGGTTTTTGGTATAAGGCCCAGGTTTCATCACGGGATTCTTTAGTAATGGTTTCTGTATCTACATCGTTACTAAAAATACTTTGCAAAGCATTAAAGCGGTCGGTATTTAATTTAAAATCGCCTGAAGTTATTACAAAAAGCATGGCCAAAGCACCAAAAACAGCACCTATTAAATTGTGTTTGTTGTACACGATTGACAGCAAGGTAATGATTACCAAAAGCAGTATAAAATACCGGGAAAGTGTCATCAATCCACAAATTATAAATCCAAACTGCAGAAGCAAACGCAGTTTACTGTTTTTTACAGATAGACAAAACACATAGCCAATGAGCACTACCGCACCGGCTGTATTTGGATTCACATAGAAACCGCTGTATCTGCCAAACGGATTGGAGAAAAACACGGCATTAATTAAGATGCTTAATGCGCCAAGAAACAGGAAGAGTATTATTTCGTTTTTTTTCGTGTTTTTTGCTAAACTTGAAATAAGTAAGACAAACAAAAAATATTTAATACAACTGATAATAAATTCTTGTGTAGGACCGGAATATTTTAAAGCTGAAATAAAGTGATAAAACACTCCTAAAACAACCAAAATAATGACAGGTTTTACTTTTTCCGCTAAAAAAAAATAGGCAACAATTCCACCAAAAAAAAGAGCACTTGCTATACTACCAATAGTTTCTCCAAAGGCAATAAGCGAAAAGGTATCCAACTTAAAAAGCAACAATACTAAAAGCGTATATTTCAGAATGGCTTTCATAAGGTTAATCTTTTTTGTTTTAATGTGTATAGTAAAAACACAACACTTCTGAATAGTTGTAAAAAGGCAGTACAAAGGGCGATGCCTATAATGCCAATTTTTTTCATAAGTATAAAATCTAAAAGTACATTTAAAATTACGGTTATAAGCGATATATAAGCCATAAATTTATTTTTATTCATGCTGGTAAGAAACCCTACAATTATATTCCCGCAAATGGTAAAAGGGATTCCAATTAAAAACATTTGCTGAATCCTGGAAACCACAAGAGTATCTTCGGAAGTAAACGCATTGCGTTCAAAAATCAAATCAATTATAAATTCAGAAAAAACGAGTAGAATGGCACAAATGAAAACCAAAACAACAAACAAAGTTTTTAGAATTTGAAACAGTTTCCGGAAGGCTTCTTCTTTGTTGTCGATAATCAGTTTCGAAAAATAGGGTAGAAGCACGTTGCCTAAGGCGATAATAAAAAGTGTGGAAATTAATGCCGGAACTTTCAAGCCGTAGTTTAGTGCCGCAACCGAACCAATGATGAGTTGCGCCGCAAAAAACTGGTCAGTAACGGGAATTAAACCGGTTAAAAAACTTGAAGAAACTCTTGCGGGAAACTCCTTAAACATCAAGCGTGCATTTACACTGGAAAAATCAGGAATACCTAAGGCTATTATTTTTCGCTTTAAACTTACAATTAATAAAAAAATAAATTCAGAAATACAGCCGATAAGCATTCCTACGGCCAGCACTTTTTCCTGGAGCTGTTCCTTAAAAAAGAACAGGCAAATCAGCATGGCTACAGAGGTAAGCGCAGGATGTAGGGATGAAAATGTAAACTCATTGTCAATGTGAAGTAAGCCGCCCAAAAGTGAGATTAATCCCCAAAGCAAGATGCAAGGAGCCAGATAGTAAAATTGTGTTTTTACCAAGGAATAATAAGAAGCCGTATGCCCGCTGAAAAAAGTGCTTAAAAATGTATCGGTAACTAAAAAAGCAATGCCTATAAAAACCAAGCCCATGGCAACAGTTACCAGAAAGCTAGTAGATTGAAAAGAAGCAAAGTGTTTGTTGGTTTTAATCTCGGCAACATAATTGGGAACAAAAACCGATTTAAAAGAAATCAAAAACACTTCATTAATAAATCCCGGAACAAGTGCTGCGATATAAAAGGTATCTAAAAGTTCAGATAGGCCAAAAGTGCCTAAAACAACTACTTCCTTAAAAAAACCAAAACCCTTGACCAGTATAGTTATAACCGCAACGGTAGCAATGTTAAAAAACGTTGCGCTTTTTACATAAGGCTTTAATAAAGTGATAATATGTTTGACAGAAAGGTTTTTCAAGGTTTTAAATGTAATAGAAATCTAAAGGGCCAGCACAGGACAAAAGCAATTTTTAATATTGCGTTATCCAATGATTTTAGGTAATCCTTTAAGGGTATTTTTACGTATTTGGCGGTTTTTAATAAATAATAAAACTGCTTTAAAAAAAGTCCGGGATTTTTAAAAAAGTACTTTTCAAAAAAATGATTCTGTATAGCTAAACTGTAAACCATTAAGCCAAAAGCTCTGTTTTTTAGGCTATCGCCGGTAATACTGTTATTTGTGTCTTCAATATAGTAGACCCGCAGCGCATGATTAATGTAACAGGTTTTGAAATTCAATTTAGAAAACAAAGTCCATATTACACCTTCAGGGATATATCCTTTTGAAAAAATTTCAGGATTGACAACTACATTTTTCAAAAGTCGGGTTTTTATAAAACCCCATTTCTCGTCGTTGTATTTTCCCTCAAGCAAATTAGAAAAAGTATTGCTGTAGTATGGGCTTACAGGAAATTCTTTTCCCACCGGCTTTCCGTATTGGTCTATGCACATACAGGTAACTCCGCTGATTGAGGGTTTCATTTTGTCCGGGATTTCCCGGTATGTTTTGATAAAAACTTCCAAAGCATTGGGCACACAGGTGTCATCTGAGTCAAAAGGAAGAAAAAACTTTCCTTTTGCCATTGCAATTCCTTGCACCAAACAAGCCATTTTATGTTTATTTTCAGAATTGTTGATGTAAGTTATATTTAGTGTTGATTTTTTTATTAATTGTTCAATAACTTTATGTGAATCATCTGTAGAACCGTCGTTTATTATAATCCATTCAAAATCAGTAAAGGTTTGTGCGTGTAACGAATCAAAAACCCTTTGAATGGTTTGTGCTCTGTTATAAACCGGCGTAAAAACAGTAAAAGTGAACTCAAAAGTGCTCTCTTTTTTTGTTTCTTTATAATAGGGTATAAGTGATTTTAAATTCATTTGCCGAGGGTATTTTTAATCAGAAATTCCCATTTTTCCAGTATAGGTTCTGTTTCAAATCTCAAGGCGTCATGTTTTGCCTTGTCTCCAAAAGTTTGCCGTAAAGAGGGATTGTTTATTAATGTATTTAAAGATTTAACTAAAGCCATTTCGTCTTCCACAGGAATTAAAATCCCGTTTTCATAATTCCGAATTAGCTCACTTGGACCGGAAGGGCACTGGGTTGCTATACATGCAAGCCCAAAATACATGGCTTCTATAAGTGCATTGGGAAAGCCCTCAAATCGGGAACTCAACACAAAGATGCTTGACCTGGAAAGATAGGGCGAAACATTGCTCACAACTCCGGTAAATGTTACGGCATCTTGAATACCAAGTGCAGAAACCAAAGTTTCATATTCCTTTTTTTTGTTGCCGTTTCCTACCAGTACAAGCTTCCAGTCTTTGGCTTGAATTTTTGAAAAAGCACGAATGAGCAAATCTTGATTTTTTTGATAGTCCAATCGACCAACGGACAAGATTATTTTTTCTTTAGCTGCCAAAATATTTTGCAAACTATCTGCAAGAGTTGGTGTTATGGGGTTTTCTATTATTCGTATTTTTTTTACGGATATAAACCTATCAAAATATATTTTACTACTTTCAGTTTGTACCACCAGCACACTACAATAAGGATACAACGCTCTTCGGATTGTTTTCCAGACACGGTTTATACCATAATCGGGATGCAATCGTTCACTAATTATGCTTGGGATTTTTAAAATATTTCCCACTAAAATTGCATAGACGTTGGTTGTTGTAGTGAAACTAAGTATTAGCTGTGCATTTCTTTTTTTAATTTCTTTTCTTAAAAATTGAAGAAAGACATAATGCATACGGATAGATTTGAAAATAGACCTTTCATCCTGATATTTTCCGGCGCAAAACACCACTTCAATGTTTTTATCGATAGGGTAGGCTACTTCACAGGTAAAGAGTACAAATAGGGTAATATGATATTTATTCACCAAGGCATTGGCTAGTGTACTAAAAACGCGTTCTGCACCGCCAGGTGTTAAACTTGGAATAAGTAAAGCTAATTGTTTTTTTTCTGAAGTTGAGTTACTCATGAACTACATTAACATAAATATGAACTAAAAGTATTGATTTTTAATTCAACTCTATAAAATAATTAGACAAACGGTTTATTAATAAATTTAAAATACAATTTACGCTTGTTGATAACCTGTTGATATTAATATTGATGAAAGAAAATCCAAAAGCCATAAATTTGCGTAACTAAAAAAAGCTATTACTTCACTTTCTTTATTTTAATTAATCATAACGATAAAATACTATTTATTTACTATTAAAGTATTTAAATGTAGTATTTGTATTACAAATTAAATGTATTTTATCGAAAAACGAATGAAAAAGAAAATTTAAAAACCAGAGTTTAATAGTTTAGTCTCGATTAATAGCAAATCGCCCCAAATTGAAAAAGAAGTACCTAGTTAAAAACTTAGCTACTAGGATATTTTTTGTATCCTGTTTATTAGCTTTTAGCCTCACTGTCGGTCAAAATTATCCGCCGGAGGAAATGTTAGATACCATAGATTATCCGGTCTATGTTGCGCCCAATGCAGAGTTACCGGAATATCTTAATGCTTTTACCGGATCATTTTACGGGAATACCATAACCCGTGTAAGTGATGCATCTGTTTTCAACACTACATCACAACGTTTACGTCACAACTATGCGGTTGACCAAGTTTGGAATAGTGACGGCTCGCTAATTAAATTAGCCGGTTACCCGGCTGCTATTTTAGATGGCAATACGTATGAATTCTTATACTGGAGTGATATTCCCGGATATGGACGATGGAGCAATATGCAGCCTAATATTATTTACGGAACAGTAGCTAACCAATTTGTATCACATAATGTCACTACAAATTCAACAACCGCGCTTTATACTTTTTCAGAATATTCTACTGTTGATTTTGGATATGGCGAAGGAAATCAGGATAAAAATGATAAATACGTAGGATTGATTGCCGAAAATACCAATGGAAGATTTTTAGTGGTTTTTGATATTCAGGAAAATAACATTGTAGGTAGCAGACAAATTCCTGAAGGAGATTTAGACTGGTTTACAGTGAGTACAGCAGGTACTTTTGCCGTTGCCTCTTGGCGAGAAGACGGAAATGATACAACACAGGGACTAAAAAAATACAGCCTTGATTTAACTTCAGAAACGCATCTTTATGATTATTCAGAACACGGAGATTTTGGAGTAGATACCAATGGAAATGAGGTTTATGTACAATACGGAAACCAAACTACTTGGGATGACGAATACTACCTGGTAATGATTAGATTAGACAATGCCGAAGTTACACCATTATTTCACTGGCCACAAGCACTTCATGGTACCACCGGAATTTGGGGCGGACACATTTCTTGCAGAAATGTAGACCGACCCGGATGGGCCTACGTTAGCGAACAATGCTGTCCGGAGCATCCTGTGGCTAGTAAGGAAATATTTGCCATAAAACTTGACGGCTCAGGAATTATAGAGCGATATGCTAAACACCATAATAATATAGAACCCGGAAACAGGCACTCGACACAAGCGGTACCCAATAGAGATGGAACAAAGATTCTCTTTGCAAGTAACTGGAACAATAGCCAGTTAATGTCAAATACGAATCCGCCTGCATGGGTTGTTGAAGTAAATCAAGAAACTGATGGTGAGCCATCTGTTGTAGCAAGTGCAGGTGAAGATGTAACTGTATGCGAAGGTGAAACAGTAACACTTACGGCATCAGGAGGAGAAAATTACCTTTGGAATACCGGTGAAACAACTGCAAGTATTCAAGTTCAACCAAGTCAAACTACAACATATAGTGTAACGGTAAGTACAGGAAACATAAGCGACACCGCTTCGGTTACTGTTACCGTTACTCCCAGGCAAACGCTAAACGCAGGAAATGACGTCACAATAAATACCGGAGAAAATGTTACCCTATCAGTAACTATTCAAGGTGAAATACTGTGGAGTACAGGGGAAACAACTTCAAGCATTACAGTTTCTCCTCAAGTTACCACAACCTATACTGTTGTAGCTACTTATAACGGATGTTCTTCAGAAGATAGTGTTACTGTTTTTGTCAATCAATCCATTCCATTTGAGGTTAATGCCGGAGATGATGTTGAAATTTGTGAAGGTGATACAGTACTTTTAACCGCTACAGAAGGCGATACATACTTATGGAGTACTGGAGAAACTACACAAAGTATAGAAGTAAGCCCTTTAGTTTTCACTATTTATACGGTAACGGTAACTCAAGGAAGCGCAAGTGGAAGTGACGACGTTCAAGTAACTGTTAATCCCATGCCCAATGCACAAGTAAGTTCAGATGCGTTTATTGAACAAGGTGATAGTATTATTCTATATGCATCCGGCGGGACAGCATACTTATGGAGTAACGGAAGCACCAACTCATCGATAACAGTAAACCCTATTGAAACTACTACCTATTCGGTTACGGTTTTTGAAAATAGTTGTTTTGAAGAATTTGAAATTACAGTAACGGTTGTTGAACCATATACTGTTGACGCGGGAGAAGATATGGAGATTTGCCGTGGAGAAACCGTGGTATTATCAGTTACCTCAGGAACCGGCTATTTGTGGAGTACGGGAGAAACCACACAAAGTATAGAAGTAGCTCCTTCAAACACAACCACATATTCAATAACTGTTTTTGATGGAGATGCTTCGGCTAGCGATTCTGTAAAAGTTTTTGTTTCAAGTTGTAATGAAAATCCACGATTGGATTTAAATGATCAATCTGAAAACAATATAGGATTAAAGGTTTTTCCTAATCCAACATCAGACGTAATCAATGTAAAACTGTCTCAAATTAATACTGTTGTTAGTGTAAAACTTTTCGATATAACAGGAAAAGTATTGATTAATGATGCCATAACAAATAGCGTTGGAGATATTGTAAAAACATACAGTCTGGCTAGTTACAATACAGGCGTGTATATTCTTACGGTGAGCTCTAATGGATATACCAAGGCTAAACGCATTATTCTGAAATAAAAACGAATTAACGGATGCTGTTTTTAATTACTTTTTTTGCAATCAGATGTTTTTTTGATAAAAGCGATAAGAGTATACAACAATTGGTTGTGCTGTTGCTTGCCGGTAGCTTTTTTGTACAGAGTAAAATATTTGGTTTTAAAGTTCCTTACGTCTTACGGTTTATTCTTTAGTAACGGCTGTAATGGTGACTAGACTGTCACAATTTTGGAGGGTAACAAATAGTTTAGTTGTATTTTCTGAAGTATTTTCTATCACATATTCTCCACAAGGTTCTTTTCTGGGATTGCTTTTTGAAAACAGAATAGTACCGTGTTTTACAGCTTCCTTAATAGCCAAAGTATCTATGGTTAAGAGGGCTATTTCTTGCTTTAATTCCTCAGGAATAATCATTTTTTTGGCATTAATATTTTTTAGTGTTCTGGCTTGCGGACCATAATCACATGATACTTTTTTTCCATTTAAAAAAAAAGCCAAAAAAATTAATCCGATAGAAAATCCACCTAAATAGTATCCAAGTCTGTGTAATAGTTTCATTTAAAATGTAAGTAAGTTAATATCGCTGTATTTTAAATCAAACCAATCGCCAACCAGCCTGTTTGTTAAAATACCGTGGTAAAAATACAACCCGTTTCGTAAACCCTTGTCAAAACGGATGGAATTTTCAAGTCCGCCGTCTTCGGCTATTTTGAGCAGGTAAGGAGTAAACATATTACTGATAGAAATAGAGGCAGATCTGGAATAGCGTGCAGGAATGTTTGGAACGCAGTAATGCGTAACGCCGTGTTTTACAAAAGTAGGCTTGTTGTGGTTTGTGACTTCACTGGTTTCAAAACAACCGCCCATATCAATGCTAACATCTATTATAACGGCTCCGGTTTTCATGCTTTCTACCATAGCTTCAGTGACTAAAACCGGTGCTCGGTTTTTCCCGCGTACCGCACCAATGGCAACATCACATCGTTTTAGGGCTTTTACTAAATTTTTGGGCTGTAGTGTTGAAGTATAAACAGGCCTACCCAAATGATTTTGTAATCGTCGTAATTTTGAAATAGAATTGTCAAAAACTTTAATGTTAGCACCCAAGCCCAAAGCACTTCTGGCAGCAAATTCACCCACTGTTCCGGCGCCTAAAATAACCACTTCCAGTGGAGGCACACCACATATATTTCCCATGAGCAATCCATTACCGTTATTGACATTTGACAGCAATTCTGAAGCTATAAGCACAGTGGCCGTTCCTGCTATTTCACTCAGGGAACGCACCGCCGGATACGCACCGTCTTCATCGCGAATAAACTCAAAAGCAATAGCGGTTATACGTTTGGTTGCCAAAGCTTCAAAATATTTTTTTGATTGGGTTTTAAGTTGTAAAGCCGAAATGAGAATAGTTTGCGGATTGATAAGTTTTATTTGGTCTAACGTTGGTGGTTCTACTTTTAACACAATTGGACAGCCGTATACTTTAGCAGAATCGTTTGTGATTTCGGCACCGGCTTCACTGTAGTTTTTATCACTGAAATTGGCTCCTTTGCCCGCACCGGATTCCAGCAACACGCGATGACCATTATTTACCAAAGCAAATACAGCATCTGGAGTAAGGCATACGCGTTTTTCCTGAAAGGCTGTTTCTTTGGGAATGCCAATAAAGAGTTCGCCTTTTTTCTTTAAAATTTCCAGGGTTTCTTCCTGCGGTAAAAGTTGTTCTTTGGTAAACGGAGTTAGTGACTTAGCCATAAAAAGTGCATTAAACTACTAAGTTACTGTTTTTTGAGTTTTTGTAGAAAATAATTTATAAATAATGTAGTTTTAAAAATACTGTTTGACTTTTCCCCAAAGCCCTTTGGGTTTTATTTTAAATTCATCTTCTAGATCCTGCATGGTCTGATTTGCCGAATTTATCCGGTTAAACATTTTAGCTCTGA
>DASRWB010000042.1:0-29622 GCA_035654775.1 Flavobacteriaceae bacterium
CGTATCGCCTGCGAAAAAGCACCCTTTACCTGCGAACTGCTCCCAAACTCCGACGAATTCTCGCGCACCTTTTCCATCCGCGGACTCTTCTTAATCGTCTCACCATCAAAACCACCACGCTTCTGACGGATAGTAGTATCACGCGTCTCCTTGTCCTCATAATAATTGTAATCCCCCAACGTACCTGTAACCTTAAACGGCCCTTTTACTTTTGCCATAACTATATAGATTTAAAATTGAATCCAAAAACCACCCCCAAAAAATAACCATTTCACTACTCCACTACCCTACCATTCTACTATTCTACTATTCTACTATTCTACTAACGACTAACGACTAACGACTCATTAAAAAAAAACCAAAAAAAACAGCCCTCGAAATCATTTTTTTACTACATTAGTAATCAATCACTTACCGTTCTTAAAAATAGTAAAATCTTCTTTAAAAAACAAAAAGCTATAGCGTATGTATAGCGTATGTATAGCGTATGTATAGCGTATCTATAGCGTATCTGTAGCGTATGTATAGCGTATCTATGGCGTATATGATTCAGGGTAGAGCCTGGGTAGAGCTTGGGTAGAGCCATGGATAACCTCAGGAAGAATTTAGAAAACCTCCTCACAAAGGACAAGTACAGCAACAAAAAAGCAATAAAAAAAACAAGAAAACCATAACGGTCAGGAAGAACAACAAAACCTGTCAAGCCCTGCCGTATGGACAAGCAGTTGTAGTAGCTTTAAAAGTACGCGTGAAGAAAAAGAAGAAAACTACGACTTTATTTTTACCGTGAAGCCTTTGTGTTTCCACTTCGAAATACCGCCCTGCAAATCATAAACCTTTTCAAAACCGGCCTTAATCATAATATCGGCACAGTTAGAACTGCGAACCCCCGACTTACAGTATAATATCACCGGCTTGTTTTTGTCCAGCTTGCGGATGTCTTCCTCAAAAGTAGGCGATTGATAATCGATGTTTTGAGCGCCCACAATATACCCTTCACTAAATTCCTCGGGGGTGCGTACATCTACCAGCTGCACGTCTTCCATTTCAAGAAGCGACTGCATTTCTTCCGGCGTAACAACTTTTACCGCCTCATTTTTCTGCTGAATGCACGAACTGCACAGCACCAGGGTCATCAGTAAAAAAGCAATTTTTTTCATACGTTTTTATTTTGGGTTAACAAGCGGGCCACGCCACTCCAGGATGCCTCCCGCCAAATTATAAGTCCGGGCAACGCCCAGTTGCTCGAGCACAATACACGCCTGCGCGCTTCGGGCTCCCGAGCGGCAATACACATAGTAATGCTTGGTTTTATCCAGTTGCTTTACCTGCTCTAGAAATGCCGCTCCTGAATAAATATCTATTTGAAGGGCTTCAGGGATAATTCCCTCAGCGGTTTCCGCTGCCGTGCGCACATCCAGCACAACCCCGTTCGGGTCGCTGTTGAGCCTCGATTGCCACTCTTGTGGTGATAAATCTGTCATAAATCGATGGGGTTACCTACCACAAATTTAACGTTTCTTTAGTATATAGACGAAAAAAAATCCGAAGTGTTACGCTTCGGATGCTTTTTTTGCCGGCAATCCCAAAAAAATTACACTTTTATGGTGCAACCTATGGCTCGCGTGGTTGTTTGTTTTACCGCTGTACCGCTAAGCAACGCGTCAACCGCCTGTTCCACATACTTTTCCTTTACCGCCGAAGCGTCCTGATAGTTGTCGTCTATCGCCCCGATATAGCGCACCACATTTCCCTTTGCCGTTTTCTCCAGCACATACATGTGTGGGGTTTTGGTGGCTCCGTACTGCGGATAGATGTGTTGCCCTTCGTCCAGCAAATACGGAAAGGTAAAGCCTTTGTCCTTAGCCCTGCGCTGCATGGCTTCATAGCTGTCGCCGGGACTTAGCTTCGGATTGTTGGGCATAATGGCAATTACCGGATAGCCCTGGGAAGCGTATTTCTTGTCCAAAGCCACAATCCGGTCTTCATAGGCCACCGCATAGGGGCAGGTGTTACAGGTAAAAGTAAGGATAAAGCCTTTGGCTTCCGGATAGTCGGCCAGAGATACCTCCTTGCCATCTACATTCTTCAGGCTGAAATCGGTAGCCACATCACCTATCTGATATCCCTGTCCATAGGCATTCGGAAGGGAAAACGCAACGAGTAGGATCAAGCATACCCGTGCGGCACTTAGTTTCATTGTGTTTTTCATAGGATTTTTTAGTTTAAAAAAGGTTGAACTTCGTTTTCAAGTTGTATATACGTAAACGGCTGTTCAAAAAAACGCCGCTGTGTCGCATTGTATATCAGTGTGGCCGGTATGGCACCGGACCAGTTTTCATCTACCTTCGGAATCCAGGTATTCATGTCGGGATCGTTAAGCACCAGCACCTTACTCTCCAGTTGATGTTTCTTTAAAAAAGGCCTAAGCCGGGTTTCGTAATCCTTCGGAAAATCCAGACTAACCAGCAACACTTCTACTCCTTTTTCCTTATACGCTTGGTTCAGCGCCTCAAAATACGGCAATTCTTTTACGCAGGGTACACACCAGGTAGCCCAAAAGTTTACCACATAGGTTTTTCCGTCGCTTTGGTGCAAATACTTCTCTATCCCGGCAAAATCATACACCGCAAGAGTATCTTCCACAGACTGCACATCCTTCGGTTCTGATGTCTCCAAAACCGGAGCTTCTGTCTTCTCTTTACAACCGAAAACCAGCAAAACCAATATCAGTAAAAAAGGCTTCATCCTATAAAAATAGGAATCCCCGTACAAATCAAAGTGATTTTTAACATAATATTAAAAAGCGTTTGTACACTTCATCGATATGTTGAAAAAAACCAAACGCTTTGTTTGGTTTTTTAAAAGGTTTTTGTTTCTTTTGTTTTACTCACATACGTTTGATTCACTTAAACTCAAGAATTTTTAAGACGTTGTTAGGAACATACGGTTAATAGCAGTTAATTCTCTCAAAAATTCCTAATGATGAAAAACTACCATGCAAATGGTAGTTTTTGTTTTTATAAAACCTTAGTTTTATCCCGCTTTTTTTACGCCGCATGAAACACATCCTTGTAGTCGATAACTACGACAGTTTTACTTACAACCTGGTGCACTATCTCGAAGCCCGGGAATGCAGGGTTAGCGTGTGCCGAAACGATAATGTCCCGCCGGAACTACTGAAGGCTGCCATGGGCATTGTACTTTCGCCCGGTCCCGGTATTCCCGACGAAGCCGGTCAGCTAAAACACATTATTCGCACCTTTGCCGGTAAAAAACCCATTCTGGGCGTATGTCTGGGGCAACAGGCTATTGCCGAAGTATTCGGCGGCAAACTACTCAACCTCAATACCGTGTATCACGGCGTGGCGGGAACAATCCACCGCTGTGTTAACGACGAAACTTTATTTTTAAATATGCCCGAATACTTTAAGGTAGGTCGCTATCACTCCTGGGTAGTGCATCCCGATTTACCCGAAAGTCTGGAAGCTACATCCTATGACGAACACGGATACATCATGTCGCTAAGGCACAAAACCCTTCCGGTTAAAGGAGTCCAATTTCACCCGGAATCCATACTTACACCCCACGGGAAGCTACTCCTGAAAAACTGGCTGGACTGTGACGTACGCTAAAATAAGGCTTTAATATTGGCATACGAATTTCCCAACGCCGCTGTTACCTGCTGTGGGGTAAGCCAGGCTACCCCGGTAATGCCTTCGCTCTCTTCGGGCTCTAGTTTTCCATCGTATGTAGTAGTCATTTCAAACCAGTAGGTGATTTTGATTTTGTAGCGGCCGTTGCGCTTAAAAATATGATAGGTAATGTCCAGCGGTTTGGTAATATGCAACCCCTTTACTCCGGTTTCTTCTTCAACTTCACGCAGGGCTGTGGCCGGAATGGATTCCTTTTTTTCTACTTTTCCTTTAGGTAAATCCCATTTGCCGTTTCTGATGATAAAAAGCGTTTCTCCTTTTGGGTTAATTACCTTGCCGCCACCGGCAGTTACATTGGGCAAAAGCTTTAAAAACTTCTTCAGCAGCTTCTCTTCCTTTTGGTGAATAAGACGTATTTCAGCAATGTCGGTCTTGTTAAGTTCCTTGATAACCTTTCCGATTTTTACCGATTTTAACAGGTAATTCTTAAAGTTTGTTTCTTCTTCTATACGGGTAGTTAAAACAATGGGTTTGTCGTTTACAAATATTTTAATCATTACCTGTGATACAAAAATTCGGCTAAAAATATCAAAATATCCTTGAATTGTATCGCTTATAAAAAAATTTGTTAATAAAATTACTTCAGCAAAAAGTAAAAATATCAGTAGTTTTGCACTTATGATTTTTAACAAACATACCGCCAGAAAAACCGCCGAAATTTTATTGCAAATCCATGCCATAAAATTAAACCCTTCCCAGCCTTTCACCTGGGCTTCCGGCTGGAAGTCGCCCATTTATTGCGACAACCGAGTTATTTTGTCGTTTCCGCCGGTGCGAAACTACGTCCGGGAAACCATGGCCAAGCAAATTGAAAAACAGTTTGGCAAACCCGATCTTATCGCCGGTGTAGCCACAGGCGCTATTGGCATTGGGGTACTGGTAGCCGAATACATGGGCTTACCCTTTATTTATGTGCGTCCCGAAGCCAAAAGCCATGGCCGAAAGAATCAAATTGAAGGAGTGGCTACCCACGGCCAGAATGTGGTGGTCATCGAAGACCTGATAAGCACCGGAAAAAGCAGCTTGAATGCCGTAAAAGCACTTCGGGAAGCCGGTCTTAACATAAAAGGAATGCTCGCCATTTTTACCTATGGTTTTGAAACTTCTGTACAAAGCTTTGAACAACAACAGGTCACACTGTATACCCTGAGCAACTACGAGAGCCTGCTGGAACAAGCCCAGGAAACCGGCTACATCAACGAAAAAGAAATGCAAACCTTAACTGCCTGGAACAAAGCGCCCGAAGTTTGGAACGGCGTTTGATAAGGTAAAGGTATAAACAAAAAAAACATGAAATTAGAATCACAAAGCCCTGTAATTTCCGCCTCACCTGAAGCTGTATTTACCTTTTTAAACCGGGTGGAAAACTTTGAAAAGCTTATGCCGGAAAACATCAGCAAGTTTGAAATACTCGCAGATGACAAATTTGCCTTTGCCCTTAAAGGCATGCCCGAAATCATCCTTAAAAAACAGGAAAGTACGCCGTTTTCTAAAATCGTCCTGCGTGCCGCCGACAGCAAAATAGACTTTTCGCTGATAGGTGATATTACCGAGGCAGATGCACAATCTGCAAGCCTAAAACTCACTTTTGAAGGCGACTTCAACCCCATGATGGCCATGATGATTAAAGGCCCTATTTCAAAATTTCTGGAAACCTTAACCGGAAACCTCGGCAAAGCTTTAGTACCGTAAGCTGATTTCCTTTAAATCAAATTCCTTTAACACACGGTCTTCCAGCTGCACAATTAAGTTGCCGTTGGCAGCAATGCCTGTAATTACCCCGGGAAAGGTACTCCCATTGGGATAGGCAAAAGTAGACGGCTTGTCTTTTCTAAACAACAGCTTTTCATAAGCCTTTCTTAAAAAAGCATACTCCGCTTTCTTTAAATAGCCGAAATAATACTGCATATGCTTAACAATGGAAACCCGCAGCTCGTCCAAATCGTATACCTTACCCGTGATAAGCAGTAAAGAAGAGGCCTGTGGCAACATGGCAAACTCCGTTTGATTTACATTAAGCCCAATACCTATTATTGTTGCTTTTATCTGACCTTGCTTCACTACATTTTCTATTAAAATCCCACAAATCTTTTTGTTCTCTGACAAAATGTCGTTTGGCCACTTTACTTTTACTTTTGGAACCATAAACCCTTCCAGGGTTTTAACGATGGCTAAAGAGGTTACCATGCTTAAGTAAAAAGTGGTGGTATAATCTAAAAACGAAACATCCTTAAACACACTAAACATAAGGTTTTTAGTGGCTTGCGAATCCCATTGCGTCCCCATTTGACCTCTGCCTTGCGTTTGATAATCGGCCTGAACTACGGTGTAATCCTTTAAGGACGCACCGGCACTTAACTGCTTCAGGTAGCTGTTTGTAGAATCAATGGCATTAAGTTTGATTAACCGCATTAGTATAGGTTATTGAAGTACAGAAAAATCTTATAACTTTTTTAAACTATAAAGAACTAAAAAATAATAACTTTGCACAAATTAATAAAAATTAATGGCGAAAAAACAATCAAATGCAGACCAATTAATAGCAGTTATATTAAGTGGAATTGAAGATGTAAAAGGAAAAGAAATTAATATCTTAGATTTACGGGAAATTGAAAACACGGTTTGCGATTACTTTATTATATGTGAAGGGACTTCCAACACCCAAGTAAACGCCATAGTAAATTCAATTCAAAAAAAAGTAAGTAAAGAACTCAAAGACAAACCCTGGCATATTGAAGGTAGTGATAATGCCGAGTGGGTGCTGATGGATTACGTTAATGTAGTGGTGCATGTGTTTCAGAAACACATCCGCGAATACTACGATATCGAAAGCCTGTGGGGCGACGCCAAAACTACCGTTATTGAAACCAATTATTAAAACACCTTAATGACAAAACCGAGTAATACCCCGAACAAAAAACCGAAATTCAGTTTCTACTGGATTTACGCCATTATACTGCTTGTTTTTATTGTATTCCCAATCCTGAACGGCGGCGGACTCCAGGAAGAAAACAACATTACCCAATCGCAGTACAACCAGTTTTTAAGAGAGGGTGACATTGAGAAAATAGACGTGGTAAGAAACACCCACGTGGCTAAAATATACCTTACCAAAGAAGCCGAAAATAAAGAAATACACAAAAAATCGGTACCTACCTCCTTTTTCCCAACCAGTACCCAACTGCCCAATTACCAGTTCAAGTTTGGCGACATGCAAAACTTTGAAAACCGGTTTGCCGAAATACGGGACAAAGAAAACCTGAACACCGAAATTGTGTACAGCGAAGAAAGCAACCTTTGGGGCGACTTTCTAATCAGTATGCTGCCTTTCATCATCCTGATTGCCATATGGATTTACATCATGCGCCGCATGTCATCCGGTGCCGGTGGTGGCGCCGGCGGACAAATTTTTAACATCGGCAAGTCCAAAGCCAAACTCTTTGACCAGAACACCGACGTGAAAGTGTCCTTTAAAGACGTGGCCGGACTGGAAGGTGCTAAAGAAGAAGTTCAGGAAATTGTAGACTTTTTAAAACAACCCGAAAAGTATACCTCACTGGGAGGTAAAATCCCGAAAGGCGCTTTACTGGTAGGACCTCCGGGAACCGGAAAAACACTCCTGGCCAAGGCCGTCGCCGGCGAAGCAAAAGTGCCGTTCTTCTCCCTTTCCGGGTCCGACTTTGTGGAAATGTTTGTTGGTGTAGGTGCCTCCAGAGTGCGAGACCTCTTTAAACAGGCCAAAGAAAAATCGCCTTCTATCATTTTTATTGATGAAATTGATGCTATTGGTCGAGCCCGAGGTAAAAACGCCATGTCCGGCAGCAACGACGAACGCGAAAACACCCTCAACCAGTTACTGACTGAAATGGATGGCTTTGGCACCAACACCAATGTGATTGTACTGGCAGCCACAAACCGTGCAGACATTTTGGACAAAGCCCTGATGCGCGCCGGACGTTTTGACAGACAAATATTTGTCGACCTGCCCGATGTACGCGAGCGTAAAGAAATTTTTGAAGTGCACCTCAGACCCCTTAAAAAAGCAAAAGACCTGGATCTGGATTTTCTATCCAAACAAACGCCCGGTTTTTCCGGTGCCGACATTGCTAACGTATGCAATGAAGCGGCTTTAATTGCGGCCAGAAACGGCAAAAAAGAAGTAGACAAACAGGATTTCCTCGATGCCGTAGACCGTATTATTGGCGGACTGGAAAAGAAAAACAAAATCATAACTCCCGAAGAAAAACGCGCCATTGCCTTCCACGAAGCCGGCCATGCTACCGTGAGCTGGATGCTGGAGCACGCCGCTCCTTTGGTAAAAGTAACCATCGTTCCCCGCGGAAGGTCTTTGGGTGCTGCCTGGTACCTACCTGAAGAACGACTCATCGTCCGACCCGAACAAATGCTGGACGAAATGTGTGCCGCGCTGGGCGGAAGAGCCGCTGAAAAGGTAATCTTTAATAAAATTTCCACCGGCGCGCTCAGCGACCTGGAAAAAGTAACCAAACAGGCACGCGCCATGGTTACCATTTACGGACTAAGCGACAAGGTAGGAAACCTTACCTATTACGATTCTTCCGGACAAAACGAATTTGGTTTTACCAAACCTTACAGCGAACAAACCGCCGAACTGATCGACAAGGAAATCTCAAACATCATTGAAGAACAGTATCGAAGAGCCATACAAATCCTGGAGCAAAACAGGGACAAACTAACCCAACTTGCCGAAGTATTGCTGGAAAAAGAAGTCATTTTTAAAGACAACCTCGAAAAAATATTTGGCCAACGTCCTTTTGCGCCTAAAGAAGAAGAAAAAAAGCAGGAAACCCCACAAAAAGAAGAAGAAGAGTAAAAACTACTCTTTTTCTTGGATATCAATCGAAAAATCTTAAATTACCTCAGGGTTAGTTTAAGATTTTTTTATCTTTGAATAACGCCTATCGTTTTTATGGATTAATAGCAAAGTACTTGAATGAGTCTTTTTAGAAAACTTTTTGGTTCCAAATCTGAAAAATCAGAAAGCGAATTGAAATCAGAGCAAAGGGGCAAATACATGCCGGAGATTAAACTTCCGATTGATGAGAGATTTACCATAAATTTTAAATCTAACGGCGGAAAGTTTCTGTATTGTGAAAATCTGGATGAAGTATTTACCGCTTTTCAAAACATTCTGGAAGAAAACAACTGGACTGAAGCATCGGTTTTACTGCTGAATTCTCAGCTGGAAAGTCAATTCAGCAGCTTGCACCTAAACGCCACCAAGAAGGTAAACGACGCCGCTTTCTTCTTTACCACCTGTGAGAATTTAATCGCCGATGACGGGTCTATTCTGGTCTCTTCCCGACAAATTGCAGAAAAGAAATTAAAAGAACTGCCCGGACATTTTGTGGTTTTTGCTACCACCAGTCAGATGGTGGAAAGTATAAGCGAAGGCCTGCGCGGAATAAAGTCCAAACACTCCAAAAAAATCCCGACAAACATCACCACCATAAAACACTTTAAGTCCAGTGAGGATAAAGATTTTTTAAGTTATGGCAGCAGCACTAAAAATTTATATCTATTACTCCTAGAAGATTTGTAAATGAAGGAAGTTTTAACGCGTTCACTTTCCGGACTCATCTATATTACACTGCTTATTTTGTGCCTGAACAATGCCTATGCCTTGCTTGTTCTGCTTTTTGTTTTCGGACTGCTTACACTGGCCGAGTTCAATAAACTGATTCAGCTAAAAGCTTTTGTTCCCTATGTTGTATTTACCCTACTGTATCTCGTGTTTGGCTACCTGCAGTTTTTCACTTCGCTAAACAAGGGCATTACCGAAGCTACACAAATCCTTCATGTGCTCACGGTTTTTGTCCAGCTGTTTCTTATCAAAGATTTGTTTTCGGAAAATCAAATTCCGCTCTTTGCTTCTAAACGCTATTTGCTCACTACCTTTTACATTTCCAGTGCCTTTGTATTTATGTTTTTAATTGCCAATTTCAACGGAGTTTTCACTCCCGAAATCTTGCTAGGCACGTTTATTTTAATCTGGACCAACGATACGTTTGCGTTTTTAGTAGGCAAAAATTTCGGCAAACAAAAGCTATTTAAAAAAATATCACCCAAGAAAACCGTAGAAGGCTTTTTGGGTGGTTTGTTTTTTTCCTGTGTAGCTAGTTATTTTATTGCTACCTTTACCGAAACTTTAAATTTCACCCATTGGCTCGCACTGAGTATTATCATTTGCGTGTTTGGCACACTGGGCGATTTAATTGAATCGAAATTTAAACGACAAGCTCAGGTAAAAGACAGCGGCATCATTATGCCCGGACACGGAGGCATACTCGACAGAATGGACAGCATTATCTTTGCCGCACCTTTTGTGTATTTATTTTTAAGATTAACCGCCTATGTTTCATAAAGAAGGCCATAAAATTATAGTCATTTCCCTTATCATCGTGGTCGCAGCATTCCTGCTGATTGATGCCTTTATCACCACCCGATGGATAGGTACAGGCATTCAAATTGTTGTACTGCTACTGCTTATTTTAATTCTTCAGTTTTTCAGAAACCCCAAACGAATGCTTTCCCTTGACGAAAAACATGTGGTTTCTCCCGTAGATGGAAAAGTCGTGGTTATTGAAGAAGTGGAAGAGACTGAATTTTTTAAAGACAAGCGCATTCAGGTAAGTGTTTTTATGTCGCCTGTTAACGTCCATGTCACGCGTTACCCTATCGGCGGCAAAGTCATTTTCAGCAAATACCATCCGGGAAAATATCTGGTGGCATGGCATCCGAAAGCCAGCGAAGAAAACGAACGCACCACCGTTGTGGTAGAAAACCCAACTTTTGGCAAAGTATTGTACCGGCAAATTGCAGGCGCTTTGGCCAAACGAATTGTAAACTACGCCATCGTAAACGAAAACGTTTCCCAGGGCGCAGATTCTGGATTTATAAAATTTGGTTCAAGAGTAGATTTATTTTTACCTTTAAACACCAAAATTAAGGTTAAACTCAATCAAAAAGTACGTGGCGGTGAAACCGTAATTTCAGAAATGTAATGACTTCCGGCAACAACACACTAGACGATGAATTTAAAGAGGCTGTAGATCGAATCAACGCACACACAGAACCTTTTCCTGCCGATTTTCTACTGCGGCTTTATGCCTATTACAAAAAGGCCACACACAACTCCGGAAGGCCAAACAGCAGCAAACCCATTATCAACGCTTTTAAAACCAATGCCCTTTTTCAAGTGAAAAACGTTTCTCCGGAAGAAGCCAAAAGGCATTATATCGATTTGGTAAACAACTATTTTTTATACCGAAAATAAGGATTAGGGTTACTTCTCTAAAACAAACTCCAGCGGCGTACCTATAGACGCATTGGGGAAACTAATGCCCAGCAAAGCCGAAAGCGTTGGCGCAATATCGGTAATGTAGGTTCGGCGCAGGGTCTCGCCTTGCTTAATTCCTTTTCCGTAAAACAGCAGCGGCACATGCGTGTCGTAATTGTATCCCGAATGGTGGTCGGTTCCGGTGCGATTCCAAGGCGTATCCTTAAATACTTCAGGAGTGTAAACAAATACCATATCGCCCGAACGTTTTTGGTGATGTCCCAGATGAAGCTGGTTTTCCAGGTAGCCGCCGGTTTCTTCCAAATGGTTGATGTCCGAAGTAAGGTATACTTTGTCTATAAAATCATACTTCAGCAAGGCTTTTGCCGTAACCTTTTTTACATCGTCTAGAACCAACTTATGGGCTTCAATTTTTTCGTGGTCAAAAGTCAGCTGACTGTTTATGCGACTTAAAATTAAGGTTTCCACCCGGTAGTTTTCAAAAAGCAAAGCGTTGAGTTCTTTAACCATCTGCTTTTCATCAAAAAGTCCGGCAGGTATTTTTTGTGAACGCATATAGTTAGGCACATTAGGAGTACCGTGGTCTGAAGTTAAAAACACCGTGTACTCTCCCTTGCCTACATGCGCGTCCAGAGCGAGTAGTAATTGTTCCAGGTCTTTATCCAGCCTGAGGTACATGTCTTCAACCTCAACCGCGTTAGGCCCAAAATCGTGACCTACTTTATCAGTACTGGAATAACTGATGGTTAACACATCGGTATCTGAATCTTTTCCCAGATTTTCACCCAGCAAGGCCGCAATGGCAAAATCGGTAGTCAAGTCGTTTCCGTAAGGCGATTCGGCAATGAGTTTAAATCCGCCGTTTTTTGCCTGCAGCGCTTTTAAGTCGTATGGAAAAGTGGCCGTTTCTTTTCCTTCAAAAACACGCTCAAAAGTGTTCAAATCCGGACCACTTTGGGTATAGGTTTCTATAGGATATAGTGTATTCCACACTTTAAAATAGCTTGAAGCCTGTGACGACCGGTTAAAATCTTGAACCCATTGGGGCAGACTGTCCATGTAAAACGAACTGCTAATCCAGTTTCCCGTTCCGTTTTTTTCGCTGTCCCACCAGTAGGCAGCATTGGCCGTATGTCCACCGGATAGTATGGCTCCTCGGTCTTTTATGGAAATGGCTATTGTTTTTCCGCGCATCTGGGTAAAAAGCCGGTTTTCATCCGCAAAAGTAGTCGTCTGCAATCGATGAGGCGACATTTTTCCGTTTTCGTTGGAAGTCCCAACAGACTGCCGGTTTTCATCGCCTACGCAGTATACGTTTTTTCTTAACGCTTTGTCATACCAGTCGTTTCCTACTATTCCGTGATATTTAGGCGTAGTTCCGGTAAAAATAGAAGCATGTCCGGGTCCGGTTTTGGTAGGAATGTAATTGAAATGATTATTCCTGCAGGAAAATCCTTCTTCTAAAAGTCTTTTAAAGCCGCCTTCACCATACCTGCTGTAGTATCGGGTAAGGTAATCGTAGCGCATCTGGTCTACTACAATGCCTACAACAAGCTTAGGTTTTAACGTAGCTTCATCTGGGTGAGAAGTGGTTTTAAGGACTGTGTTTTGTGCTAGCCCGCTGAGGGCGAAAATAAATAGCGTAAAAAATACAATATGCTTCATGCCGAATTAAAAATTAAGCTCAAAATTAAAACTTTTGCAGTGAGTAAAAATTAAATTAACATTAAATACGTCCGATATTTTTTTACTTTAGCAGTATAAAAGTAATTATGAGTTATCTGCACGATATTGGCACCTATTTTTTAATGGTAAAGGAAGTCTTCAGCAGACCCACCAAATGGTCTGTAATGAAAACGCTTATTTTAAAAGATATAGACGATTTAATTATAGGTTCGCTGGGTATCGTGGCTTTTATTTCGTTTTTTGTAGGTGGTGTGGTTACCATACAAACGGCCTTAAATATTGACAATCCACTAATTCCGGATTATCTGGTAGGTTTTGCTACCCGGCAATCGGTAATTTTAGAGTTTGGTCCTACGTTTATTTCCATTATTATGGCCGGAAAAATGGGCTCGTTTATCACCTCAAGTATAGGCACCATGCGGGTTACCGAACAAATTGATGCACTGGAAGTAATGGGGATAAACTCCATAAACTACCTGATTTTCCCTAAGTTTATTGCCCTTACGCTTTTTCCGTTTGTGATTTCTATTGCTATGTTTCTGGGTATTATGGGCGGTTTGGCGGCCTGTGTATATGGCGGATTTACCTCAGCCGACGACTACATTACCGGGCTGCAAAAAGACTTTACCCCTTTTCATATTACCTACGCCTACATAAAAACCTTTGTTTTTGCCTTTATCCTGGCTTCGGTTCCTTCGTTTCACGGGTACTATATGAAAGGTGGTGCTTTAGAGGTTGGTAAAGCCAGTACTACTTCGTTTGTATGGACCAGCGTGCTGATTATTCTATTAAACTATTTACTCACCCAAATGCTGTTAAGCTAATGATTGAAGTTAAAAATTTACATAAATCGTTTGGGGATGCCCATGTGTTGAAAGGAATAAGCACCTCGTTTGAAAAGGGAAAAACAAACCTCATCATCGGGCAAAGCGGTTCGGGTAAAACGGTATTTTTAAAATGCTTGCTAGGGCTTTTTACCTATGAGCAAGGAACCATTTCTTACGGAGGGAAAATATTTCAGGAATTATCCGATGACGAAAAACGTGACCTTCGTGCCGAAATAGGCATGGTTTTTCAAGGCAGTGCGCTATTTGACTCCATGACCATCGCTGAAAATGTGATGTTCCCTTTGCGCATGTTTACCAAGCAAAGTAAAAGCGAAATGGAAGATCGGGTTGATTTTGTATTGAAACGCGTAAACCTGATTGATGCCCACCATAAAATGCCCAGTGAAGCATCCGGCGGCATGCAAAAACGCGTAGCCATAGCTCGCGCCATAGTGAACAACCCTAACTATTTATTCTGTGACGAACCCAACTCGGGACTGGACCCGAAAACGGCCATCGTGATTGACAATCTTATTCAGGAAATTACCGCTGAGTACCAAATGACCACCGTTATCAATTCACACGACATGAATTCCGTGATGGAAATTGGCGAAAAAATTGTGTTTCTGAAAGATGGTGTAAAAGCCTGGGAAGGTTCCAAAGACACCATTTTTAAAACCGATAACGAAGCGGTAACAAGTTTTGTCTACTCTTCAGAGCTGTTTAAAAAAGTACGCAAAATGTATCTGGAAGAAAACAGCTAGTCTAGGGTTCTTTTTTTACCACTAAACTATCCAGGCTGTATTTCACTTTAAGCCAGTCTTCCAGTTGTTTTTGCTTTTTGGGAATCTCGTTCGCCGAAATCAACGAATCGTTCCACTTTACCGTAAATACAGAAAGCGTATCTGTCTTCCTGAAATTTGAAGTAATTACACTGGAAAACGAAATGGTTTTCACCGCTTCGTAATTTATCTTGAGTTCTTTACTGAATTCTTCAAAAGGAATAAAATTGCGTTCTATTTTTTCTAATTTTTTCAGTTGGTCTTCCAGGTACACAATGCGTCTGTTTTGCGACAACAAATCGATAGAATCTCTGTACCTTATTTGCTCCATATACCTCAAACTTTCCATGTTTCTGGACTTGTTCTGGTTCACCTTTAGTATGGTGTTTTTCAGCGCCTTGTAGGCTTTCATTCGGTCTTCCAGTAAAGCAATGGTAGATTCCGGTATTTCATCTAAACCAAAGGTGTTGAGTTCAATTTCTGACACTTCGCTGTCGGTGTAATCAAATGACGCATTTTTCTTAATATAATCAGCATGTGGCAATGCTTCCAGTTCGCGCTCAATGAAAATTTGTGCTTCACGTTCAAAATTGCTTTGATTTAGCACGCTTACAAAAGTCCAGATGGCAGGTATGGTAACTACAATGGCCAGTACCGTAGCAACTCGCGAAATAAAGCGTCTTCGTTTAGAATTGGCATATTTAAACATAGGAAAACGCAATACCTTGATTACAATAAAGGTAGCAATGGCGATAAAAATGGTGTTTATGGTAAACAAATACATGGCGCCGCCAAAGTATTCCAAATTGCCTTTTGCCAGTCCGTAACCGGCAGTACACAAGGGTGGCATTAAGGCCGTGGCAATAGCCACACCAAAAATTACCGACGCTATAGTACCTCGTTTTGTTCGGGCTATAATCAGTGCAAGACCGCCAAAAAAGGCGATAAGGACATCGCGGATATCGGGCTTGGTTCTACCCAAAAGCTCCGAAGTATCCTGACTAAGCGGAAACAACCAAAAAAACAAAAATGCCGTAAGTAAACTCAACACAATCATAATGGCTAAGTTTGTGATTGATTTTTTTAGGGTGTCTACATCATTAATGGCTATAGACATACCCACGCCTAGAATAGGCCCCATAAGCGGCGATATTAACATGGCTCCGATAACTACTGCCGTTGAATTGGCGTTTAGTCCCACCGAAGCCACAAAAATAGAGCATATTAAAATCCAAGCGGTTGCGCCCTTAAAGGAGATGTCTTCTTCTATGGCTTTTATGGTAGCGTCTCTGTCGGTATCTTCTCTAAAGTCCAGCAGATTACTCAAAAAGGCTTTTATATTTCGAAACAGACCCTTGGCATCTTGCTTTATTGCTTCTTTAGATGGGTCTGTATTTTTGTTAGGTGTGGATTCTTCTTCAGAAAAATCAAATTTACTTTCTGCCATAGTTTTATTTATTAACCGTAGTGTTCGCCAAAAGTTTCTTTGACATCCCGGAGTGTTTTTTTGATATCTTGTTCTTTTTCCATGGGAAATATAAGCAAAACTTCTGCTTTATCTACCACGATGTAATTTTTTAACCCGTCAAGCACTACTAATTTGTTACTTTGCGTACGCACCATGTTTCCGTTGGCATCGGTGGCCAGTAATTGTGCATTCACTACGGCATTGTAATTACGGTCTTTTTCCAGTTTTTCGTACAGGCTTCCCCAGGTACCCAAATCGTTCCAGTCAAAAGCAGCCGGCATAACAAATACATTTTTGCTTTTTTCCATAATGGCATAATCAACCGAAATGTTTTCGGCCTTTTCGTAATGTGCTTCAATAAAAGCGGTTTCCAATGCAGTATTGTAAGTCGAGATTCCTTTTTCAAACAACCGATACAGTTCGGGTTGATTTTCCTTAAACGCTTTAATAACACTGGTTACACTCCACATAAAAATGCCGGCATTCCACAAAAAATTGCCCTGTGCCAGAAAGTCTTTTGCTTTTTCATATCCGGGTTTTTCTCTGAATTGAAGTACCTGTTTGATGCTTGCCGTATCGGTTTTTGCATATTCTATATATCCATATCCTGTATTGGGGAATGTGGGTTTTATACCTAGGGTAAGCAAGGCATCGTGCTTGGCACAAAATTGAAAAGCTTCTTCTACATGATCGCAGAATGCGCTTTCATTTTCAATCCAATGGTCGCTAGGTGCTACAATAACCAAAGCCTCAGGGTTCTCCTTTTGAATCTTTAGGGACGCGTATAAAATACAAGGTGCCGTATTGCGCATAGCCGGTTCCGGAACCACCTGCCTTTGGGTAACTTGTGGTAACTGCTCCAAAACCAAATCGGTATAGGCTGCATTAGTGAGGATAAAGATGTTTTCTTCAGGGATAAAGGCAGCCAACCTGTGAAAGGTTTTTTGGAGTAAGGTCTCTCCGGTGCCCAGCATGTCATGAAACTGCTTGGGAAATTGTTGAGTGCTTACCGGCCAAAACCGAGAACCTACACCACCGGCCATCAGGATAGCATAATAGTTTTTATTCATGGTTTAGTTTACTAATTCTACTTCTGCATTTGGATTGAAAAGATACAACTTTCCCGAACTAACTTCAACACATTCGAAGCGTTTTACTCTTTTTTTTCCCATGGTAAACTTTCTTCCGTTGTAAAGGGTAAAGGTTTTACCTAAAGGAACTTCAAAAATAAACGTCTTGTTATTTGGTGCATCGTATTGTTTTAAGGCCAAAGCAAGCTCACTGTCTGTATCACTGCTGGCTTTTGGGTTTTTAAAGTGTTTGGCCAAAAGTGGCAGCAAGTTGTCGGGAAAAATTTCCGGGTTTAAAAACGGAAGCATTATATACTGAAAGGTGTGCTTCCATGCAGCTCCGTGCGGTTTTATGGAAGGGCCGTATTTTGCATAAGCTTCAAAATGGGCAATTTCATGTAACAGGGTAATTAAAAACTTGTAGCGGTTAAGGTTGGCATTGACCGTAATTTGATGCTTTCCGTCGGGAAGTTTTCGGTAGTCGCCATGTCGCGTCTTGCGTTCGGTTTTTACTTTTACGGTTAGGTGGTCGTGTTGTAGCAAGGCCTTTACTTGTGGCCAGGCCTGAAGCGGAATATAGTTTTTTAAGGTGTCTTGCATAAGTACAAAAATACCGGAACTTCCGGATTACTTTTTAGATATAGCTAAGGTGTGCTTCTGGAAACCTGCAATAGCTTACCGTTGTGAAATTTGTGGCCGTTTAAGGCAAAATGAGCAATATAAGCCGCCATTTCTTTTGCGGTAGTAGGTGCTTTGTAGTCCGGAAATGCCATTTCCAGCATTTCAGTTTGTACAGCACCCAAAGCCAGTACATTAAAGGCAATTTGTTTTTCTTTATACTCTTCTGCCAACAGCTCGGTAAGTGTGATTAAAGCGCCTTTACTGGAGCTATAAGCAGCCAAACCGGGAAACTTTACACTGCCTTGTACGCCACCCATAGAGCTTATGTTTACCACATGACTTCCGGATTTCATAAAAGGCAACACTGTTTGGGTTAATTGCACCACGCCAAATACATTGGCTTGATATACCGCCTGAAAGTCGTCCAACGTGGTTTGCTCAAAGGGTTTATTCACCAGTAAGCCCGCATTGTGTATTAAAATATCTACATGTTTCCAGGTGTTATTAATACTTCGGATTACTTTATTGTAATCAGATGGGGTGTTTAAATCGAAGGAAAAACAGGAAACGTTTTCCAGATGCAGCTGTTGTATCGGATTTGCATTTCGGGATAAGGCTAATACCTCATGCCCGTTTTCGGCAAAATGCTTAACCAGTTCAAAACCAATACCACGGCTTGTGCCTGTTATAATTACTTTTTTACGGTTCATAGAGCTTGATTTCCTGTGTTGATGTGTTGCTAATGCCTTCCAGTGCCGGAATCATTTCTTTCACAAACCTAAATAGGTGTTCATAATCCATTTGATCGGCTTCATCATCTACGTGATGATAATAGGCATAATTAGTAAAATCAAAAGTGGAAATGGCATGAGCGGGAATACCAAACTCCTTAAAAAACGGATAATTATCCGACCTGAAAAACAATTGATACTCTTCGGCTTTAGGGAAATACCCTATAATTTCCTTTCCGGCGTGTGTGTTTAACGCTTGGGGAAAATTTGACTTTTCATAGCCGGTTATATAGGCCATTACCTCCGTAGAATCGCGAGGTACGCCTACCATTTCAATATTCAGCATGGTATATAATGCTGTTTCTTGTTCTTTAAGGCGTTTTGCCAAATGTGCCGAGCCTTTCAGTCCCATTTCTTCAGCAGCAAAAAGCGTAAACAAAATGGTGCGTTTGTTACTTTTGGTGTGGGCAAAATACTTTGCCCATTCCATAACGGCAACGGTTCCGGAAGCATCATCATTCGCTCCGTTTGCTATACTGTCTGTCGCTACTTTTTTTCCATAGCCTATATGGTCGTAATGAGCGCCAAGAATAACCACTTCTTTTTTGAGATTTGTATCATTACCTTCTACCATACCAACTATGTTATACCCTATCATTTCTTCTAAATAAAAAGAATCGCGATAGGTTTTAAAATAGGGTTTTACTCCATTTTTTTCAAAAAAATCTTCAATAAAAACAGCTGCTTTTTCAATACCTTCTGTGCCTGTGTTTCTTCCTTGCAGTTCATCCGAAGCTAAGTATTCTAAATTCGTTTGAATGCTTGACTTTGAAATGACAGTTGGATTGTTTTTTTCTTTTTTGGATGCACAGGTAACTAAAAGTAAGACAAAACCGAGTATAATAAAGTGTTTTTTCATAGTTGGATTATTTTTTTTTAAAGATAAAAAAATCCCACTTTAAACCATAAAAGTGGGATATGTATTGTAAAAAAGGACTACATTCGGGTTAAACCAACAAGGTTACCGGATTTTCAATATATCCTTTTAAGGTTTGTAAAAACTGTGCTCCGGTAGCGCCGTCTACTGTTCTGTGATCACAGGCCATGCTGAGTTTCATGGTATTCCCTACTGCAAGTTGTCCGTTTTTCACCACCGGTTTTTCCACGATGGCACCTACCGATAAAATGGCCGAATTGGGCTGATTAATGATAGATGTAAAGCTTTCAATACCAAACATGCCTAAGTTTGATACCGTAAATGTGCTGCCTTCCATTTCTTGTGGTGTTAATTTTTTGTTTCGGGCTCTTTCAGCAAAATCTTTTACGGCTGCATTTATTTGCGGTAAACTTTGTTCGTTGGCAAACTTCACCACGGGCACTACCAATCCGTCTTCCACGGCTACAGCTACACCAATATGCACATGGTTATTCAGTCGCATTTTGTCTGCAAACCATTGCGAATTGACCTGCGGATGCTGCTTTAATGCCAGTGCACAGGCTTTGACAATCATATCGTTGAACGAAATTTTAGTATTGGGCAGCGAATTGTATTGTTCGCGGAAAGCTATGGCATTGGTCATGTCAAACTCGACATTCAGATAGTAATGTGGCGCCGAAAACTTGGATTCTGCAAGGCGTTTGGCAATTACCTTACGCATTTGTGAGTTGGACTTCTCATCAAAGTCTTCTTGTCCTGAAGGCACGAACTTACCTACTGCTGCTCCAACACCTGCCGGAGAGTAGTTTTCTACATCGCGTTTAACGATACGTCCGTTTTCTCCGCTTCCTTTTATTTGTGAGAGGTTGATTCCTTTTTCTTCAGCCATTTTTTTGGCTAAAGGCGAAGCAAAAATGCGACCGCTTGGAGAATTTGCATCCTGCGTTTGCTTGGGTTGTACTTCTACTTTGGGTGCTTCTTGTTTTGGAGAGGTTTTTTCAACCTCTTGCTTTGTAGATTCCGCTTGATTGTTTTTGGTTGTGTTTGCCGTATAATTTTTGGCCAAATCAGAAACGTCTGTTCCTTTGGGACCTATAATGGCTAATAAGGCATCAACTTTAGCCGATTCTCCTTCCTGTAATCCAACATGCAAAAGGGTTCCCGCGTGAAACGATTCAAATTCCATCGTGGCTTTGTCGGTTTCTATTTCGGCCAGAATATCGCCTTCTTTTACGGTGTCTCCCGGTTTTTTAAGCCATGTGGCTACCGTGCCTTCTTCCATGGTATCGCTTAAGCGCGGCATGGTAACCACGTGTACTCCATCAGGTATTTCAGAAGATGCCGCTTTTTGTTGGTTGCTTTTTTCCGGCTCAGCCGAAGCTTCTTTTACTTCTGCCTGAGAGGTTTCTTTCTTGATTTCTTTGGTTTCTTTTTTAGATTTTTCTATCAATCCGGAAATGTCTTCTCCTTCATCGCCTATGATAGCCAGTAATTCATCCACTTTGGTAGTTTCACCTTCCTGAACGCCAATATGCAATAAGGTCCCTTCATAAAAAGATTCAAACTCCATAGTGGCTTTATCCGTTTCTATTTCAGCCAGAATGTCGCCTTCCTTTACTTTATCGCCTACTTTTTTCAGCCAAGTAGCCACAGTACCTTCTTCCATGGTATCACTTAAGCGGGGCATGTTTATAATTTCTGCCATAATTTATAGTTTATGCTGTAAAAATGGATAATCTTTTTGTTCGTATACCGCATCGTACATCACATTCTTTTCCGGCCATGGCGATTCTTCAGCATATTTTTCACATTCAGAAACCAGGTCTTTTACGCGGTTGTCTATTTCTTCCAAGTCGGCTTCAGAGGCATATTTGTTTTCAAGAATGATGTCTTTAACTTGCGTAATAGGGTCTATTTTTTTGTATTCCTCAACTTCATCTTTTGTTCTGTAGTGTTGGGCATCACTCATGGAATGACCGCGGTAGCGATAGGTTTTCATTTCCAGGAAAGTGGGACCGTCGCCTCTTCGGGCACGTTCTACAGCTTCGTAAACGGCTTCGGCTACTTTTACCGGATTCATACCGTCTACCGGACCGCAAGGCATTTCGTATCCTAAGCCCAATTTCCATATTTCTGTATGATTGGCCGTTCGTTCTACCGAAGTACCCATGGCATATCCGTTGTTTTCACAAATAAACACTACCGGTAGTTTCCAAGTCATGGCCATGTTAAAGGTTTCGTGAAGCGATCCTTGTCTTACCGCACCATCACCCATGTAGCAAAGGGTTACCGCACCGCGGTTGTGGTACTTGTCGCCAAAGGCCATTCCGGCGCCTAAGGGAATTTGACCGCCTACTATACCGTGTCCTCCGTAGAAACCGTGTTCTTTGGAAAAGATATGCATAGAACCGCCCAATCCTTGTGAGGTTCCGGTGGCTTTTCCGTAAAGCTCAGCCATAACCCGTTTGGGATCAACACCCATGCCTATGGGTTGCACGTGGTTTCGGTATGCGGTAATCATTTTGTCTTTGGATAAATCCATGGCGTGCAGTGAGCCTGCCAATACGGCTTCCTGACCGTTGTATAGGTGTAGAAATCCTCTTACTTTTTGTTGAATGTATACGGCAGCCAATTTGTCTTCAAACTTGCGCCAGAACAACATATCTTCATACCACTTAAGGTAAACCTCTTTCGTAATTTTTTGCATGAGTTTATCGTTGAGTTTTATAAACGAATAACAAAAATACTACTTTAGTTATTAATGAAAAAACGCTTATTCATTAAATTTTAAACGAAAACGTTATAGCGAGGTATTGTCAAAAAGTAAAGGCAGTAGGTTGGCCAGGGAATTCGACTTAACTACTTTTCCGGTTTCGCCCATAAAATAGATTTCAATAGGTGTGTTTTGCTTTACTTCATATTCAGCAATGGCTTGTCTGCAGGCACCGCAAGGTGGAATAGGCTCCAGGGTTTGTTTTATTTTTGATCCGGCAATTACGGCCATTTTCAGCATTTTACTGTCCGGAAACTGGGCGTGAGCATAATAAATAGCTGTTCGCTCTGCGCATAACCCCGAGGGATAGGATGCGTTTTCTTGATTACTGCCCGTAATAATTTCACCATTTTCTAAAAGGATTGCTGCTCCCACACTGAATTTTGAATAGGGAGAATAGGCCTTTTTTCGGGCTTTTGCCGCATGATCCATTAAGGCAATAACCTCTTGAGGTAATTCATCTACATTGTCATAGACAAGCAGTGTGGCTTCAATTTTTACTTCTTTCATAATATCACTAAGGTACAAAACCTTTTAAGACAAAAAAACTATTGCAAGAAGCAATAGTTTGGTATTCTGATTTTAGTTGTTATTAATATTCAACATACGTGTCTTCACCTATATTAAACGTCAGTGAAAACCGCAAGGTGTTCTCCAGCGGACTTTGAATTTTGGATGCTGAAAATAAATACGATAAGTCTATGTTTATTACATTATACTTAAACCCGGCACCTAAAGCAAAAAACTTACGTGCGCCTTTTTCTTCAGCTTCATTGAAATACCCGGCACGTAAAGCAAAGGAATCTTGATACAAATACTCAGCGCCTAAGGCATAGGTAAATTCTTTTAGCTCTTCACTGAAACCGCCCGGTGCATCTCCAAAAGACTGCAACATTCCGGAGATAAAACTTACATCGGGATCTTGACCCTCCATTATTACATTGCGGGTTACAATTTCACCTAATTCGTCCTCATCTTCATCGTATTGACCGTTTCCATTTATGTCGTCATAGGCATATTCGTCTCCATAAACCGGCGGCGTAGGTACCAGAAGCTTGGTTACTTCCAAGGTTACACCCAGTTTGTTAAATTCATCAAAAATAAAGTCAAACCCACCGCCTAAACGCAAGGTAGTAGGCTGAAAGTTTTCTTGCCCACCTTCGTCGTATTTGAATTTGGGACCAATGTTTTGCAGGGCGAAACCAAAACGCCAACGTCCGTTAAAATCGTTGTAGGCTTCTTCTTCGCTTTGGTAATATCCTGCAATATCCACACCGAAAGTGCTGGCTGCATTGGCATCAGAATCTACGGCATTTAATTTTAAATCCGAACGCAGATAACGCATCGCTACAGCCATAGAAAACTGGTCGCTTAAACGTAAGGCATAAGAAGCATCAATAGTTAACTCGTTGGGTCTTTCAATAAGTGGAGTGGCAAATTCATCGGGTAAAAATTCAATATCTCCCAACGAAAAATAGCGCAAGCTGGCCGCAAAGGCACCTCGCTCGTTTATACGGTTGTAATAGGTTATGTTTCCTAAGAAAATATCGTTTACCAACTTGCTTAAATAGGGTGTATAGCTGATTCCAAACCCTTGTTTATAGGTAGAAAAGGCGTATTTTGAAGCGTTCCATTGCTGCGAAAAGGCGTCTACCGGCGTAGCCACACCCATATCGCCCATTCCTGCTGCTCTCGCATCAGGTGCAATAAGTAAAAAAGGTACTCCGGTTGTGATTACTCTGGTATCCGGGTCTTGGGGAATTACAACAGTATTTTGTGAAAACCCTTCAAAAAAAACAGTCATTAGGGCAATTGAAAAAAATATTCTTTTCATGAACTCAATTTAAGTTAGCAAATATAAGCTATTATTATAGTATTACAAGTTTCTCAATTTTCTCCACTTTTTTGTTTAACGCGGAAGAAAACACGGTTAATTTATAAATATAGACGCCTTTTCCAATTTTGTCTCCAAAATCGTCTCTGCCGTCCCAAACAATATCTCTGGAAAGTGATGAACTTCCCTGATCGCAGCATCCGCCGGCATTGGTTTGTGAATTCAGGGTTTTCACCAGTTTACCGGAAACGGTGAATATCTGTACAGAAACGTCTAAAGGTGCCGAACTATTGTGGTTAAACCAAAATTCGGTGTAATTAACAAAAGGATTGGGATAATTTAAAACATTTTCTATAACCAGCTTCCTATCTTCGTCAAACACCACAAATTGAATTTCTGCAGTAGAAGAATTGTTGTACACATCCCATGCTTTTACCGTTAGGGTATGCAATCCGGGTTCTAAATCACGTAAGGGATAGGTAACTACACCGCGCTGGTAGTCGTCTACTTCAGTTTGGTAGTAATCGTTCATAACATAAGGATTGGATTCGTCTCCGTCCAGAATAGCAACAATATCGTGACCTATACCACTGGCCGTATTGATTCCGTTTTCATCTTGTAATTTTACCAGTAATGACGGCGATTCGTTTGTTATGCCTCCGGAAACAAAATTTTCGTCATTCATATACAGCATGATTTCCGGGCCTTGATTATCTTCCGGAGCATTTTCATTAATTCCTCCTATTTGAACCTGATCTACATTGGCTCCCGTAATATCCAAGGTTTGCTCTGTGTTTGTAGCATAAAAACTTACTTTTCCTGTGCCAACAGGTATGGTAATGTCTCTGGGAACAATAAATTCAAACTCAAACTGCCCGTTAGTTATAGAAGACTGACCTCTGAAAATGGAAGCGCCCAGTGTTTCAAAATCCAGCCGAATCACTTGTCCGTTGTAAGTTGTGCCGTCGTTGGCCAAAGTTTGCCGGGCTATATTTTTATCAAAAATAATGGTTGAAAGCGTTCCATTGTAGGTGTTAAGCAGGTTGCCGTTAACGTCTGTAATTTCTCCAGCAAGTTTCACCTTGCTGAGTGCAGATAGTACCTCTGTAGTTTGGTCAATAGCCGTATCATTAATATGGGTGAGCCTGATGTTTGGCTGAGCAAAAGCCAGTTTTAATGCCGGATCTCCAATATAAAACACAAGCGGCTTTTGCGCGTTACTGGACAATGCCGGATTGTTTTTGGTCAACCGAAGGGCTTCGGCCATACTGGGGTATTCGTGGTCTTGAAAAGTGTCATTTTCACTGTAAGAAAACAGGTATTCTCCCAGAATGGTATTGAATGTTGTACCAACGCTCACAAAAATTTGCCGTGTTGTAGTAATTAAACTAATCGCTCCGCCTTGAGTATTCCAGTAAGTAAGTTCACCGGCGGTTTCTCTCAGCGGATTGTCAAACTTGGTAAACTCGCAGGTAACCGTAACAAAACAGTTAAATTTACATGTGTTTCTAAGGTCTAGTATATTAGGCTTTAAATAAAACCGCTCGTGAGCCAAGCCGTCTTCGCCTCCATGACCAAAGTAATTAATCACCAATGCGCCTTTTTCTATGGCACTTACCAGCGCCTCGGTTACTTGCGGATAGCGGTCACCACCGGCAGCCGACTGTTGTTGATAAGCATCCGAATGAATTTTTGTGGCATTCATAAATGGTTTATGTGCGGTAACTTCATTGGCTATGGAATCTGTGGTTTTTTGTAAAATGCGTTCCCAATCTTCATCCACATCGTCAGACACAACCACAAACGAGTTTCTCCAGTTTCCAAACGAATCCGGTTTATGATAAAGGGCTACTTTATCCACCATTTCCTTGGCACGTTGTGGTGAGTCTATAAGCATTCTACCTACGGCTATATCCAGCTGATCTGAAGGAATCATCGTGCCTTCGCCTTCATCCATCATGCCGTAAAAATCATCAGAAACAAATGCGTTGGTCAAATTGAATGAATTGTAGGAATGCCAGGACGGAACAAAATTTGTATTGTTGCGTAAGCGGTCTTTATAATCAAAGGAAGCATCGCCAAACAAGCAGAGGTATTTAAGTCGATTTTGTGGTGTACTGGCATTATGATAAACATACCTTACAAAATTGCGTATAGCACCAATATCCTGAACACCAACACCAAATTCATTGTAAATCAAATCAAGCGGCACTACTTTTACGTGCAGCCCGTAGGTGTCGGTATTGATTTGTGCCAACCTTTCGGCCTGACTTATAAAGATTTGCGGCGTAATAATGATATAATCTACATCCTGAAATTGTCCCTGTGCATTTTGGAATATGGTGCCTTTCAGGTTTTGATTGGCAACCCTTTTATCTGCATCTGTTTGTGGAGTATAATAATCTACAGACGAAACGGTAACGTACTGTCGTGGTGCTCCCATAGTAGCTTTAAAACTGAATAAAGCATCACTGTCTGTATTGGCGTACGATTGTACATTATAAATATCGGTTACATCCCATATTTCCTGCACGTTAGCTGCATTGGAAAGCGTGTATTGTGCCGTTCCGGGTTGGGCATTCACCAAGTTGTTGGAAAAAGTAAATTGTTTTCCGGAGAAATTTAAGTTTCGTGTAGCTCGTATCGACACATAATCGATGTAGGCAAGTGCCGAAGGATTGCCATTATTGTTATAAGTCAACGCTACAGTAACATTATCAGAACTTACATTTACATTGCCTATATATACAGCTTCTGTTGCGAGATTAGGTTCATTGGCCGGCAGTAAATTAAGTGTGGTTTGCGGACTTCCGTTTACGGAAACCTGCATGCTTGAGGCCGATTCTGAAACTGCCGCCACATATACATTTAATTGCACGGCTTGTGCGGTTACCAAATCGGGAAATTGAAAGGGTATTGATTTTTCATTATCCACTGAAAACCGGTCTCCAAACCATCGTCTTCCTACCTGAGCTATGTTGAATTCGTCGGTTTCATGATACTGGTATTCCTGAAATGTGGTAATTTCCGCATCCGGTGTGCTATCGGGTTCTACAGCTGGGCTTATACGTTTCCCGTTATCGGGACCAACAGTCAGATAATAATAGGTTTTGGTATTGTAACAATTGATATTTGTTCTTTTTTCATCGTCATAACCGTTAGGACCTTGGGCATAAAACAAAATATAATCTTCGTTGTCAAACACGCCATCTTCTTCTCCTACCACTTTGATAGCATTTTCTTCAGGGTCTATAGGATACGGACTGTTGTTTTGGTAAGGAATCATTTTGCCTCCATTTCCGTAAATCTTAATTTGTCTTGGATTGATTTGATTTGTTCGAATTCCCAGATTTTCCAGAAAATTTTTTGAAAGTTTAAAAACCCCTGTCGTGTCCACGTAAAATTTATACCATTCGCCACTGCTTAACACCGAATTTGAAATGGTTCTTCGGTAGTTTCTGTTAAATGCATTCGCTTGGCTTTGCGCTGTGTATGCAACTCGAAAAGAAGTCACCTTTTTGTAACCTCCATTGCCGTCTTTAACAATGGGCGTAAGTGATAAAAAAGCATTTTTTTTATCTCTGCCTACGGCATTTTTAAGGGTTAGCTTTACCTCATTCGGAATCAAGTTAAGATCTACATCTTTGAGTTCTGAAATTGAAATAGGGCTGTACGACACCTGCTGTAAAGAAAAGTTGCGTTCATCGATTCGATTTTCAATCGGCCACTGTGCCACAAAGGCAAGTCCGTTTTCAAAAGAATACTGAAAATGCACATCCTGAAAAGCAGGAACCTGAAAACGGTAGGCACCGGTAGAAATCGTTTTACTTTCCTTCCAGTGTATACCAAATTCCTTTTGTGTTTGTGTATATCCGGAAGTATAAAAAGCAAGATAAACTGCGAAAAGCGTAACAATTTTTTTCATCAAATAAGGTAACGCAATTAAACGTTTGTTAGTATAAAAAAAACATTTTTTTAAAAAGGATTTAAATGTACAATAATATTTTATTTATTTGCTCGTTATTAAAACAAAAACATGCTACAAAAGCATCAAAAACATCGATGTAATGCATAAAAAACAAGATGAAATACATAATTTTTCATCTATTTTTTTAATATTTGCTTGTAATATTAGGTTTAATTCTTATATTGCGAGTCCAAAAAACACATAGCTTACTTAAATATATGGATATGAAAAAATCAGTAACAGTCAAAGTTTTAATGGTAGCAGTTTTATCTGTGGCCTTATTTGGTTGTAAAAAATCCTCAAGCTCCAAAAACGATTCCAGAGCAACTGGCTGGAAAATCAACTCCAAAGAAGGTGGTTTCCAGTTCAATACAGATTTCAAAGAGCAAGCTACTGCTCCCGGTTTAGTGTTTGTTGAAGGTGGAACTTTTACCATGGGTAGAGTACAAGATGACGTGATGCACGACTTCAACAACTCGCCCACACAGCAACATGTAATGTCTTTTTACATGGATGAAACAGAAGTCACCAATATGATGTACTTGGAGTATTTAGACTGGATTAAGTCTGTTTATCCTCCCACAGAAGAGAAATTTCGTGCCATTTATCACGGAGCATTACCCGACACCTTAGTTTGGAGAAACCGCTTAGGGTACAATGAGGTAATGACTGAAAACTATTTACGTCACCCTGCGTATGCCGAATATCCCGTAGTAGGAGTAAGTTGGATTCAAGCTGTAGAATTTGCCAACTGGAGAACTGACAGGGTAAACGAAATGTACCTGGAGGATGAAGGCTACATTGAGAGAGATGCCAAGCTTGCAGCCACAGCCGAAGAAAACTTTAATACAGACACCTATATTAATGCTCCTACCAAAACCTACGGCGGAAACGACAGTATTATAAATCCTGAAAGATCAAGACGTAGAGTACAAACTACCGCTAAAGGCGACACCATTAATGTATATGCATCCCGTGAAACCGGTATAATTTCCCCAAAATACAGACTTCCTACCGAAGCCGAATGGGAATACGCAGCATTAGGTCTAACCGAAATTCGAAGCTATAACGTATACCGCGGGAAGAAAAAATACCCTTGGGATGGACAATATACCCGTTCCGGAAAGCGTAAAATAAGAGGTGATCAATTAGCTAACTTTAAGCAAGGTCACGGAGATTACGGCGGAATTGCAGGTTGGTCTGACGATGGTGCAGATATTACCGCTCAGGTAAAATCATACGCGCCAAACGATTTTGGCTTGTACGATATGGCGGGTAATGTAGCCGAATGGGTTGCCGATGTATACAGACCTATAGTAGATGATGAGTTCAACGATTTCAACTACTATCGCGGTAATGTATATACTAAAAACTCTATAGGTGAAGACGGTCAGGTGAAAATAGTAACCACAGACGAAATTGTTTACGATACCTTAAGTAACGGTAAAGTGGTGGCCAGAAATCTTCCGGGAGAAATTTTACAAGTTCCCGTAGATGAAGAAGAAACTTACCTGCGAACCAATTTTGACAAGAGTAATGAAATAAACTTTAGAGATGGCGACCGTCGTTCATCCAGATACTTTGATCAGAATTTTAGTGATGAAACCGAAGGTACTGAAGAGTCTAACACACGGAAAATGTACAACTCTCCAAAACACAAGGTAACCGCTGACTCTACAGGTGAATTACTCAGAGAGTACGACAAGTCTAACCGAAGAACCTCATTAATAAACGACGAAGTTCGCGTGTACAAAGGCGGTTCATGGAAAGACAGAGAATACTGGTTGGATCCGGCGCAAAGACGCTATTTCCCACAGGATATGGCCACAGATTACATTGGATTTAGATGTGCTATGTCTCGTGTAGGCTCA
>DASRWB010000043.1:0-50781 GCA_035654775.1 Flavobacteriaceae bacterium
GGAAAACAGGAAAATTTAAATAAAGCCTTTTGCTTTGGCTGCTAAAATCAAATCTCTATCACTATTAGATTTTATTCCAAATTTATCACGAAGCAATCGTTTTCTTTTGTCAATACCGCTTGCCGATATTGGAAGTAATACTTGAAGCTCTTTCATTTTAGCCCCATTGGCCAGCTCCTTGAGTATATGTATGTCCACGTCATCCAAAACAATATTTTGAAATACTCTCTTTTTAAAAAGTTTTACAATGGAGTGGCTATAGTAATCTCGTCCTTTAATCACGTTTTTAATAGCGGTCGTTAGTACCTCACCATCCGTATCACTTTTTATCAACAATCCATGGGGACTTAATTTATTTATGATGTTTAATAACCTAACCGTGTCATTTAAAGCTGTGATAGCAATAATTTTTACATCAGGTAATTTTGATTTTATGAATAAACCCAAATCTTCACCTGAATGCATTTTGGCAGTATTGTCATCAGGTAGGCTAATATCCAAAAGGACTACATCAAACGTGTTCTGTGGTAAAATGTTGTCAACTAACCTAACCGTTTCATCAATACTCATAGCGCTTTCAATATTGAATGAAAAGACAGGATGTTCCTTAAAGTGCCTTTTTAGGGTATTGCTGTAGCCTCCAATGATCATTGGGTGGTCATCAACAATTAGAATGTTAAAAAATTTCTTCATAGATACTTAATTTTGTGCTATTAATTGAATCTATGAGGGAAAGCTCTGTAAATCTAAAAAAAAAAAAATGACAAAAACAAATTCCTGGAAGAGCTATTTTTAAACTAAAAACTATCTTCGCTATTCTATTCACAGAATAGATTGTTTTTTTTATTTTTATATCTACTTGAAACCTTCTTATGCTTAAACAGTATTTACAGCTAAAATTATCACAGAAACTGTCTCCGCAACAAATTCAGTTGATGAAGCTTATCCAGCTGCCTACGCAGGCTTTTGAACAGCGCCTAAAACAAGAGCTGGAAGAGAATCCCGCGCTGGAAAGCGGTAAGGATACCGAAGACTACGAGGACCCTTTTGATGATTTTAACGCTGCCGAATCTGATTATGAAGAGCATGAAACCATAGGAAATGACGAAATAAACGTAGACGAGTACCTGAGTGATGATGAAATTCCGGACTACCGAACGCAAACCAACAACTACAGCAGTGATGATGAAGACAAAGATATACCCTATGCAGCAGGCACTTCGTTCAATCAATATTTACTAAGCCAGTTAAATACCTTCTCGCTTTCTACAGAAGAGCAAGACATTGCAGAATTTTTGGTAGGCAGTGTAGACGAAAGCGGTTACCTGCGCAGGGCATTAAGTGAGATTGTGGACGATTTGGCTTTCACTCAAAATATTTTCACTACAGAAGAACAGCTGGAAAAAATTTTAAAAATCGTACAACAACTTGATCCGGCGGGTGTAGCAGCCCGAAACCTGCAAGAGTGCTTAAGCATTCAGCTTCATCGAAAAAAGAAAAACCCCAATGTTGAATTGGCCATAGAAATCATTGATCAAGCTTTTGAACCCTTTTCAAAAAAGCACTATAAAAAGCTCCTTCAAAAATTTGACATTACCGAGCTACAGCTTAAAGATGCGATAAAAGAGATTGAACACTTAAACCCCAAACCCGGCGGTTCGTACTCCGGAAACACCAAAATGGCAGAACATGTGGTTCCCGATTTTGCTATAAAAATTGTGGACGGCGAACTGGAGTTAACCCTAAACGGAAGAAATGCACCGGAACTTCACGTATCTAAAGAATACAGCAATATGCTCAAAGGGTATAAAGATGCCAAAGAAAAGTCGAAGTCGCAAAAAGACGCCATTCTGTTTATCAAGCAAAAACTGGATGCGGCCAAGTGGTTTATTGACGCCATAAGGCAACGGCAGCAAACCTTATTTGTCACCATGAGTGCAATTATGCACTACCAAAAAGCGTATTTTTTAACCGGTGACGAGCGCAAGCTTCGCCCTATGATTCTTAAGGATATTGCCGATGAAATTGACATGGATGTTTCTACCGTTTCGCGAGTTGCCAACAGCAAGTATGTAGATACGCCTTACGGTACAAAACTTATAAAAGATTTCTTTTCAGAATCCATGAAAAATGATCAAGGCGAAGATGTTTCTACCCGAGAAATTAAAAAAATATTAGAAACCGTTATTGAGGAAGAAAACAAGCGAAAGCCTCTAACCGATGATGCCCTTTCTAAAATACTTAAAGAAAAAGGGTATCCTATTGCCCGGCGTACGGTAGCCAAGTACAGAGAGCAACTGGATATTCCCGTGGCACGCTTACGAAAGAAAATATAAATGCAGCGCATTTTTAAGAGTATATCCTACATTTTTCACCCGGTTTTTATTCCGCTTTTGGGCGTATTGTTTTATTTCTCTAAAACTCCCCGAAGTATTCCCAAAGAGATTGTTTGGGCCAAACTCATTTCTCTATCCATACTTACGGTAGTACTTCCTATATTGCTTTACTTTTTACTAAAAAACCTGGGCAAAGCCGATAGTATTTTTTTAAAAACCAGTAAGGAACGAATACTTCCTTTACTGCTTAACTGCGTTATCGCTTATCTTATAATCCGCAACATATTACCGGCTACCGAGTATATAGAACTGTATGGTTTTTTTACGGGCATACTGTTCTCCACACTGGCTTGTTTACTTTTAACGCTTTTGAAATTTAAAGCCAGTATCCACCTTATGGCTATGGGCGGACTTTTTATGTTTTGCCTTGCTTTGAGTATTCATTTCAGTAAGAATTTTAACGGAACATTAGCCATACTGAGCATCATTACCGGTGCCGTTACTACATCCCGGCTTTTACTAAATGCCCATACGTATAGAGAATTGACTGTAGGATTGTTTATCGGGATTATTCCCCAACTTGTCATGGTAAATTACTGGTTATAGAATATAAAAGATCAATCCTATTTTGGCCACAGCCATATTTATCCGCTTGTCGTTACTATTTGCTGTGTTATCAAATATTTCATTTAAGCCGTAATACAAATGTGCATTCCATTTTTGGTATCCAAAACTCAGCGTTAATCCGTATTGAAACTCATTGAACGCTTCAATATCTGTATATTTAAAACTTCCTAATTCTCCTTTAAATTTAGTGCCGTGCGCAAACACATAGCCCAGTTTAAATCCGGTGTAAACTCTCCAGAAACTGTATCGAGTTGGGCTGGAATTCCTCCATCTGATTTCAATGGGGATTTCTATGGCATGTGTAGCGAATTTATTTTTAGTATACCCACTTTCCGCTTGATTAAGAATAGTGAATTGCGTATTTCCCTGTTCGTCTTTATGAATCAACATGTTTTGGTTGAAGGTAGAAACGGCATATCCCATTCCTATTCCCAGAGCAATGTTTCTTTTTTTATTGATAGGAAAATCGCGTATAAAACCGGCATGTAATCCACTTGAAAAGCCACTTTGTGAAAGTTTATCAGGCTTATGTGTCAGAATGTTATAGGTAACTGCCAGATAGAATTGGTCTTCACTATATTGGTTGTCGGGTGGCAAGCTGTCTGTTATACTTTCCTGGCTTATTCCTATAAAGGTCAAGCACAAAAAACCAAATATAAACACGTAATTTTTCATAAATTCTTAAAGAAGTTTAAAAGTACAACACACAAATGCATTACACAAAAAAAGCGTTTTGAAAAATTCAAAACGCTTTTTTTTAAAATTAAGATTCGCAATTATTTTAACCCCGCAAGAGCGTCACCTTTTCGGGTAGTGTAATTTATTTTGAGGGCATTTACTTTTCTAAGTTCTTGCTTTATGTCGCTTACCAATCCCATATTAGTTTCACTATCAACCTTAAGTGCTACGGTAAGATAAGGCACCAATTCTTCTCTTAAAGCGGCTCGTTCGGCAGCTATAAAAGCGGCTATATCATTTACATCGGCAAATTTATCGTTAAGTTGAATTCGGGCTTCTGTACCAAAGTTTTTATAATTGGCACTTGGCTTTCCTGCATATATATAACTAATTGGGTTTTTTTTATCTAATTTCTCTACTTGATCGGCGGCAGGTAATTTGTTTTCCACTTTTAAAGAGGTTTCTCTCATTACTGTGGCTACCATAAAGAAAAATAAAAGCATAAATACAATATCCGGCAGTGATGCTGTAGAAATTCCGGGTGTTCCTCCTCCTTTTTTCTTTTTAAATTTAGACATAGTCTGTTTTTTTATCTTTATTAATTAGATTTTGGTTCTGCCTCTGAGAATTTTTGAGGAATTAACAGTTTTATGGTTTCAATTCGCTCTTTTAATTTTTCTCTTTGCGTTTCTGAGGTTCTAGGGTCTGAGTACATTTTATCGGCTTCGACAAAATTGATTCCCAAGTTTGGATATTCGATTTTGAACTCTCTGTTTCTTAAAAAATTATAAGCTGCGATAATTTCATTCTGAACTGCTATATAGGTATCATACTTTGTTGCACGATCATTTTGCAGGGAAATAATTGCCTTATCAAAATTATCTGATGATTTAGGGTTTTTCTTTCCTTTACATCGGGCACAAGCATCAGGACCTTGTCCGCCGCCATTATCCAGAAATTCGATAGCGGCTTGTCTCAGGTCTTTTAGTTCGATAACCTTTTCCTCACCTGCGGTTTTCAGGAACAATTGATTGTTTCGGTTTACCTGCAATTGAAAGATATTTTTTTCCTTGATTATAGGAGGTACGGTTTCTTCAATGGGTGGTAATTTTCGGTTTAAGCCGGAATCCAACTCAATAGTAGTGGTTACCAAAAAGAAAATGAGCAGCAAAAACGCTATGTCAGCCATTGAGCCTGCATTTACTTCCGGTGCTGATCGTTTCGCCATAATTAATTATTTGATAGTTTTCTAATTCCGCCCCAAGCCATTGCGGCTACTGCGGCAATTACTAAAAAGTAAAAGGTTCGTATACCTGCCTCTACCCATTGGGATTCTCCGGCTGTTAATATTTTGCCATCACCCAAGTCTTGCTCTGTACCTGTAGACATAAAGTAAGCGATAGCTACTACCACAGCAAACAGGCCTATGGAGAGCAACGCTTGCTTGAGTTTTTGAGGGTGTGTTATCAGGTTTTTTAACGTAAATAGGAGCGTGATTATTGCTGCCACTCCCAAAGTAATTAATGCCAGAGTAATGTATGACCCTACTATACCTTGATTTGCAGCATCAGCTTCAATGGCGTCATCTCCAATCATCATAATTCTAACGAGAAAGAAAATGGCTATAACCCCAATTATTAACGCTAATATTCTTACAATTTTTTGTAAATTCATAATACTTAAATATTAATAAATTGGTTTCTATTTTTTGTGTCTTACCAATAAGTCCATTAAGGAGATGGATGCATCTTCCATATCGTTTACAATACTGTCTATTTTTGCAATGATGTAGTTGTAGAATATTTGTAGAATAATGGCAACTATAAGACCAAATACTGTAGTTAATAGGGCAATTTTAATACCTCTAGCTACCAGTGATGGCTGCATGTCTCCCGCGGCTTCAATTTTATCAAAAGCGTCAATCATACCCAGTACGGTTCCCATGAATCCAAGCATTGGAGCCAAGGCTATAAATAGTGAAATCCAGGAAACATTTTTTTCCAGTTGTCCCATTTGCACCCCACCGTAAGCAACCACAGCTTTTTCAGCAGCTTCTAAGTCTTCATCTGCTCTATCTAACCCTTGGTAAAATATAGAGGCAACCGGTCCTTTAGTGTTTCTGCACACTTCTTTGGCAGCTTCAACACCACCGGATTGCAATGCATCTTCTACGCTTTGAGTAAGTTTTTTACTGTTTGTAGTCGACAAGTTTAAAAAGATAATTCTCTCAATAGCAATGGCTAAACCAAGAATCAAACACAGAAGTACAATGCCCATAAAAAATGGACCTCCTTCTATGAATCTCTTTTTTACATTTTGTGTAAATGTTAATTCTTCTGTTGCCGCTTCATCTGTAGCGTCATCTTGAATTGTGGCAGCAACTGTATTTGCAATGGTGGTTGCATTTGCTGTTGCATTGATTGTTCCGAATGCCATAAATGATGCGATGGCTAGGATAGAAAATAATCTTTTCATTGTTCTAGATCTTAATTTTATTAGTTAACGTGTTAAAGATATAAAAAAATTGTAATTAAAAGTAAAAATAACAGCAGAGAGGAAGGGATTCGAACCCTCGATACGCTTTTGGCGTATACACACTTTCCAGGCGTGCGCCTTCGACCACTCGGCCACCTCTCTGTTTAATAAAAAACTCTTAAAAATTACAGTGGGTCAAATAACAAAAAAAACTTCAAACCTTAAAATTTTCAAAGTTAATTTTACCACATTTCTCCTCTTAGCGGCGTTTCAAAAATGGTTTTGAATACTTTAGCACTTACTTTTTGTCCTAAAAGGTACATCAATTTGCAGGTTGCTGCTTCGGTTGTAATATCTTTTCCGGAGATTAAGCCTATTTCTTTCAGTTTACTACTGGTTTCATATTGTCCCATAATGACGCTACCTCCGTAGCATTGGGTAACATTTATTATTACTATTCCTTTTTTTATGGCTGTTTTCAATATGTTTATAAACGTAGGGTTTGTAGTTGTATTCCCTGAACCGTAGGTTTCCAGTATTACTCCTTTTATTCCGGGAATATCCAGCATGGCTTTAATTACAGCATTTGAAATTCCGGGGAAAAGTTTAATAAGTAATATGTTATCATCCAGTATTTTATGAACCTTAAAGGGTTTTCTTTTATTGGGTTTATACAAATGCTCTCTGTTGATGGTTAAATGTACTCCGGATTCCAACAAATGAGGGAAATTTGGAGATTCAAACGCTTCAAAATGCTCTGCATTAATTTTGGTGGTTCGGTTTCCGCGGTATAATTTATACTCAAAATACAAGCCTACTTCCTTAATTACCGGCTTTCCACTTTCCTGCAATGAGGCTATTTGTATGGACGTAATCAGGTTTTCTTTGGCATCGGTACGCAAATCTCCTATAGGCAACTGAGAACCTGTTAGTATGACCGGTTTGTCGAGGTTTTCCAGCATAAAGCTCAACGCCGAAGCCGTATAACTCATGGTGTCGCTTCCGTGTAAAATGACAAATCCGTCATAGGCTTTGTAATTTTTTTCTATCAATTCGGCAATTTCCACCCAATAGCTTGGATTCATATTGCTAGAATCTATGGGGTTTTTAAAGGAAATGGTTTTAATATTGCAGTCCAGCAGCTTTAGTTCGGGAATTTTATGTAACAGATTTTTAAAGTCAAATGCTTTTAAAACTCCGGTGTTGGCATCTTTTATCATACCTATTGTGCCACCGGTGTAAATGAGTAAAATGTTAGCTTTGTTTAAATTCATTCTTTAAATCCCAAATACTTCTTTGGAGTTTTGTGTTGTTATGGCTGCAATTTCTGCTGTGCTTCTGTTGTAAACCGACGCCACTTTTTCTACTATCTGTAACAGGTAGCTGCTTTCGTTGCGCTTCCCTCTGTAGGGTACAGGTGCAAGATACGGGGAATCGGTTTCTAATACAATATGTTTCAAATCTATTTGATGTAGGAATTGATCTATTTTTCCATTTTTAAACGTGACTACACCGCCTATACCCAATTTCATATTGTAGGAAATGGCTTGTTTTGCTTGCTCTAAAGTTCCTGTAAAACAATGAAAAATCCCCTGTAAATGTTCGTCTTTTTCCGATTCCAACACTTCAAAAATTTCATCAAAAGCTTCACGGCAGTGAATCACTATAGGCAACCGGTAGTGTTTAGCCAGTTGAATTTGGTGCTTAAATGCTGTTTTTTGCATTTCTAAGGTTGAGGTATCCCAATACAGGTCTATACCTATTTCGCCAACGGCGCAAAAGTTGCGTTTCGCCAGCTGGTTTTCTACAAACTCCAATTCAGATTTGAAATTTTGGTTCACTGAGGTTGGATGCAGTCCGGTCATCAAGTGTACATATTCCGGATATTCTGCTTCCAGTTTCAGCATGGCTTGGGTGTACGACGAATCTATTGCCGGTACAAAAAAACGGGTTATTCCACTGTTTAAAGCTCTTTGCATCATCGCCCGGCGATCGTCATCAAAAGCTTCGCTGTATAAATGTGTATGTGTGTCTGTAAGAATCATTACGGCAAAAATAAATTAAATATTACGATATCTTTGCATAAATAGAAAACATGGATACACTACAAGAGTTTTTAACCGCCAGAGGATACACCAAAGTAAAGCTTAAGCTAAATGCCACCAATCATTTTGAAATCAAAGCTGTGATTAATGGCGTAAAAGGGCGGTTTATTTTAGACACCGGAGCGTCCAGCTCGTGTATAGATTTTGAAGCCGCAAAGACGTTCCATTTGCTTGCCGAAGAAACAGAAGTAAAAGCCACCGGAGCCGGTGCCTCTAACATGTATACTCAGTTGTCAAAGAAAAACAAGGTGAAAATTGGAAAATGGAAGAGTAAACACACGGCTTTAATACTTTTTAATCTTTCGCATGTAAATCAAGGGCTTTCCAGCCAAAATGCCAGAGCTGTTGACGGCATTATCGGTGCCGACATTTTAAAAAAATCCAAAGCAGTTATAGATTACAACAAAAAATATTTATATCTTAAACTTCAATAAAAAAACGCTCACTGTTGAATACCACTATTGTTATTGCAGATGACCACCCGTTGATGCTACGTGGCATGAGCGATTTTTTAACTTCAAAAGGATATACCCTTGTAGGAAGCGCTCAAGACGGACAAAGTGCTTACAACCTCATCGTAAAACACCGTCCCGATATTGCTATTCTTGATATTAGAATGCCCAACAAAACAGGTTTGGAGGTTGCTGAAGACTGTAAAAAAAACAATATAGACACCAAGATTATCTTAATTACTTTTGACAAAGACAAAGACATTTACGACAATGCTGTTGCCGCTGGCGTTTATGGATATCTATTAAAAGACTTTGCTATTGAAGAAATAGAAACCTGTATTGCTCATGTTGAAATGGATGAAGCTTATTTCAGTGAGGAGATATACACGCATCTCAATCCATCAAAAACATGGGATGGTACCGGAATATTGGATAAACTCACTAAGGCTGAAAAAAAAATCATCTTGTTAATTGCCAATCAAAACAACAGCCAGGAAATAGCCGAAAAATTAAACATTTCTACCCGAACCGTAGAAAAACACCGCAGTAATATTATTAATAAACTGGGATTAGACAGGAAGCCCAGCACCTTATCTGTTTGGGCCAGCTTAAACAAAAATAAGTTTTAAAAAAATACGTGATTATACGTATTTTTTTTCTCCGTTAAACCTCTTATCTTTACAGTGCTATTAATTCAGTTCTTGGGAATTTTTAAAAGCTCTAGATGAACCTACATTATCTAGAGCTTTTATTTTATAGTTCTTTTTCATCGCTTAAAAATACGTGATTATACGTATTTTTTTTTCAGATTATGCGCCTTACTTTTACCTAGCTATTAATTGTAATTTTTTTGAGGGTTATATTAGGCTCTGCGCTTTAACAAGCGCAGGGTTTACTAATTAAGACTATTGAAAAAAAAAACAATCTTAAGTTATGGATGATTTTGAATTTAAAAATAAGTTTTTGGTTACAGGTTTAATCGTTGTAGCCGTAGTAGTAATCTTGATAAACCTATTGATTTGTCTATTTAGTTAGTTTTTTTCATCAATCAAAAAAAGCCTTATAAAATTTTAATTTTATAAGGCTTTTTTATATTTATTTAGGTTTATGATGCTTACAATTCTAGTGCTTTCTTAAGGTCATTATCCATAAGCAATTCAGCCGGGTTTTCCAATGCTTCTTTTACAGCGACCAAAAATCCTACAGATTCACGCCCATCAATAATTCTGTGGTCATAAGAAAGTGCCACATACATGACCGGACGTATTTCTACTTTCCCCTTAACGGCTACAGGACGTTCTACAATATTATGCATCCCTAAAATACCACTTTGCGGCGGATTGATAATAGGTGTAGAAAGCATACTGCCAAAAACTCCTCCGTTTGAAATCGTAAACGTTCCTCCTGTCATTTCATCAACGGTTATTTGTCCATCTCTAGCTCGGGTAGCTAAGCGTTTTACTTCTTCTTCTACTCCTCTGAAAGTTAATTTTTCGGCATTTCTTATTACCGGAACCATCAATCCTTTGGGGCCGGAAACGGCAATGCTTATATCACAGAAGTCATAGCTTACCATTTCATTACCGTCAATCATAGAGTTTACTGCCGGAAATTCCTGCAAAGCTCTAACTACTGCCAGCGTGAAGAAACTCATAAATCCAAGACTCACTCCGTGTTTTTCTTTAAAAGCTTCTTTGTATTGCTTGCGTATTTCGAAAATTGGCGACATGTCAACCTCATTAAATGTAGTCAACATTGCGGTTTCATTTTTAGCAGACACAAGGCGTTCGGCTACTTTTCGTCGAAGTAAAGAAAGTTTACTTCTGGTTATGCCTCGTCCTTCTGTATTGATCTCAACACCCATGGACGGTACAGCCTTTACCGCATCTTCTTTGGTAATTCTTCCATCTTTTCCTGAGCCTTGCACTTTGCCAGTTTCTATTCCTTTTTCTGCCAGAATCTTCTTGGCTGCCGGACTCGCAGTTCCTGTGGCATAGGTTTTTTCTCCAGCTTGTTCAGGCTTACTTTCTTCGGGTTTATCCTGTTCTTTTTGGGGTGCTTTGGTTTCTTTAGTTCCTTCGGGTTTTTCAGCACCGGTATCTATCAGACATACTACCTGACCTACAGCAACAGCGTCTCCTTCTTCAGCTTTTAATGTGATGATACCGCTTGCTTCTGCAGGTAATTCCAGGGTAGCCTTATCACTATCTACTTCGGCTATGGCTTGATCTTTTTCTACGTAATCACCGTCTTCTACCAGCCATGTAGCAATTTCTACCTCTGTGATAGATTCTCCGGGTGACGGAACTTTCATTTCTAGAATCATTATATCCTAAATTTTAGTTTTTAATAGGTTTGGTTATTTTTTGTTTTATCGAAAACAAAATCTATAATTTCTTGATGGCGTCTTTTTGCTCGTGTTGAACTTCCTGCCGCGGGTGCTCCATAGGTTCTTCCTGAAGCTACTCTAAAGGTTTTGGCTTCTTCTAAATGCATCAGCATAAAACCGTAGGCGCCCATGTTTCGGGGTTCTTCCTGTGCCCAAACTACGTCTGATGCGTTTTTGTATTTTTTTAGAATTTCCCGAATGGCTTGTGCCGGCAATGGGAATAGTTGCTCTATTCTTACCAAGGCTACATCTTTTCGGTTGGTTTCCTTTTTTACTTCAAGTAAATCATAATAGAATTTCCCGGTAAGGAAAACCAGAGTGTTTACTTCATCTGCATTGGCTTGCGGGTCGTCGATTACGGTTTGAAAACTTCCATTGGCAAATTCGTCTACTGAAGATACTACCAGCGGATGTCTTAACAAGCTTTTGGGCGTAAAAACAATTAATGGTTTTCTGTATTTGGCTTTTACCTGACGCCGTAGTAAATGATACATGTTTGCCGGCGTGGTACAGTCTGCAACAAACATGTTGTCTTTAGCACACAACTGTAAATAGCGTTCCATTCTTGCTGAAGAGTGTTCGGCTCCTTGTCCTTCGTATCCGTGAGGCAAAAGCATAACCAATCCGTTTTGGATTTTCCATTTGTCTTCTGCGGCTGATATGTATTGATCCAGCATGATTTGTGCGCCATTACTAAAATCGCCAAATTGGGCTTCCCAAATGGTAAGTGTTTTTGGACTTGCCATGGCGTATCCGTAATCAAACCCAACAACGCCATATTCTGAGAGCAGTGAGTTGTAAATAAAAAACTTCCCTTGGTTGTCACTTATTTGGTTGAGTAAGACTAGCTCTTCTTCACTGTCTTCTACTTTTATTACGGCATGCCTGTGTGAAAATGTACCACGCTCCACATCTTGTCCTGATATTCTCACATCGTGTCCTTCAGCCAATAGCGTTCCATAGGCCAGGTGTTCGGCCATGGACCAGTCTAGTTTATCTTCGTCAAACATGGTTTGTCTGGATTCTACCAAACGTTCTATTTTTCGGATAAATTTTTTGTCTTTGGGTAAAGAGGAAATAACTTTTGTTATCTCGGCCAGGCCTTCTTTTGAATAACTGGTGTCAATGGGCTTCATCATTTCATCTTCTTGAACGGTGATGTAGTCTTCCCATTCGTTTTGCATAAATGGGGTAATGACGGTTTTGTCTTCTTTTCTGGAATCTTCCAGGTTTTCTTCCAGTTTGGACTTGTATTCTTCTTCCAGGTTGTTTACATAATCACTGTCAATGATGCCTTGCTCAATTAACTTGGATGCATAAATATCTCTCGGGTTTTTGTGCTTGGCAATGGCTTTGTACAGTTTGGGTTGGGTGAAGCGCGGTTCATCGCCTTCGTTATGTCCGTATTTTCGGTATCCGAGTAAATCGATAAATACATCACGCTTAAACTGCATTCTGAAATCCAGTGCAAACAGCATGGCGTGGACTACGGCTTCGACATCATCTGCATTAACGTGCAATACCGGTGAAAGTGTTACTTTGCCTACATCGGTACAGTAGGTGCTCGACCTGGCATCAAGGTAGTTGGTGGTAAACCCTATTTGATTGTTTACTACAATATGTATGGTGCCGTTAGTTTTATAACCGTCGAGTTTGGCCATTTGGATAACCTCATATACAATTCCTTGTCCTGCTATGGCCGCGTCACCATGCACAATTATAGGCAGTACCTGTGATGGATTTTCAGGATATTTATCATCCTGTTTGGCTCTTACAATGCCTTCAACTACAGGACCTACCGCTTCAAGGTGTGACGGGTTTGGAGCTATGTTTAGGTTTATTTTTTTTCCGTTTGCCGTTACTCGGTCGCTTGTCCATCCTAGATGATATTTTACATCGCCGTCAAAAATTTCTTGTTCGTAATCTTTTCCGTCAAATTCACTGAAAATATCTTTTGCTGATTTGCCGAAAATATTTGTTAGGGTACTTAGTCGACCGCGATGTGCCATTCCCATAACAAATTCTTTCACATTGTACTCTGAAGCTTTTTCAATAATGGTATCAAGTGCCGGGATTAAAGATTCTCCGCCTTCAAGTGAAAATCGCTTTTGGCCTACATATTTGGTATGTAGAAAGTTTTCAAAAGATACGGCTTCGTTTAGCTTTTTTAAAATATGTTTTTTTTGTTCGACCGTAAACTTGGGCTGGTTGTCGTTTATATTCAGTTTTTCTTGAATCCACTTGATTTCTTCGGGATTTCTGATATACATATATTCAACCCCTATAGCGTCGCAGTAAATGCTTTCGAGGTGTTTTATTATTTCTCTTAGGGTTTGTGCTCCTATTCCTAGTATTTCCCCGGCATTAAAAACGGTATCTAAATCGGTTTCAGACAGGTCAAAGTTTTCCAGCGCCAGTGTTGGTGAATATTTTCTTCGTTCTCTTACGGGATTTGTTTTGGTAAATAAGTGTCCTCTGGTTCGGTATCCGTCAATAAGTTTAACCACTTGAAATTCTTTTTGCAGGTGTTCGGGAATTTGAACCGAAACGCCTTCTACAACTTCTCCGTTTAATCCGTAGTTTTCCGTGCCAAAATCATAGCCTTGAAAAAAGGCTCTCCAGCTGGGTTCAACGGCGTCAGGATTTTGCAAGTATTGGTCGTAAAGGTCTGCAAAATATGCAGTGTGTGCGGCGTTTAAAAATGAATATTTATCCATTAGATTTATTGAGGTACTTCTTAGGTAACTAAATTTTTTTCAAAAATACAACTTTTAAAAAAATTTAAATGTGCTTTTATAATATTTATAACTATCTCTTTTTTAGATTTTCTTCTAAAGGTCTTTGTGCTTTGCTTTATAGTGTTTTTGGGTTAATATTTGTTTTTAAGCCATACTTTTTGCCACTCGCGCTGTAAAATCAAAAAGGTCACTTCTTCTGAGAGTTTTTCAAAGTTGTCGCCATTTAATTTTTTTATTTTTTTCTCTGACACATCTATTATGTATAGCAAGTTCAAGTAGGTTGAAAAGCTTTCTTGTATGAGTTGATATACTTTAGCTTGCACTTTTGTTTTTAACTCTATTGGCGATAGCGTTTCGGACAAGGCAACGGGAATGTTTGCCAGTGTAAAATCTTTATTAAGTTGAGCTATTAACTTTTTATAGAGTTTTAGCGTGTCGGCTTGTTGAATTAATTCGGTAAAGGTTGACGGCAAAATCATTAAACGTCTCTATTCATTAACTGGTTGGCAAATTGTTTAAGTTGTTTTTTCTTATCAGCGCCTATCTGCAACGTGTTGATTACCTGAAAAGCTTCCTGAGTGAATTTTTTGATGCTGTCTTTAGTTGCTTTTGCAGCACCTGATGTAGTGTAAATCTCTTTAACGGCTTCAATTTTTTCTTGTGTGTTGCTTGGCGAAATTTCAAACAGATGTACAAGTTGCTGTTGGTCTTCTTTACTTAAGAGTTCCATAGCTTTTAGGTATAAATAGGTTTTTTTATTTTCTATGATGTCGCCACCTACTTGTTTACCAAAGGTTTCCGGATTCCCAAAAACGTCTAAATAATCGTCTTGCAACTGAAAAGCAACACCTATATTTCTTCCTAATTCAAACATGTTTTTTTGGACTTGTTCCGAGGCATTCGCCACGATAGCTCCCATTTGCATTGCAGCACCTAATAATACCGCCGTTTTAAATTCTATCATTTTTAAATATTCCGGAATAGCAACGTTGTCCCGAGTTTCAAAATCGATATCGTATTGCTGACCTTCACATACTTCAAGAGCTGTTTTACTCAGTAGTTTTGTTAAAGCCATAAATGTTTCCGGCGGATAATTTTCTAATACTTTGTACGCCAAAATTAACATGGCATCTCCGGAGAGAATGGCTGTGTTTACATCCCATTTTTCATGAACAGTTTCTTTACCACGACGCAAGGGTGCTGCATCCATAATATCGTCATGTATTAATGAAAAGTTGTGAAAAACCTCTATACACAAGGCTGCGTTTAATGCAGTTTCAACATTTGCTCCACATATTTCAGCGCTTAATAAAGTAAGTACTGGGCGCAAGCGTTTTCCACCCAAGTTAAGAATATATTTTATGGGAAGGTAAAGATTTTCAGGTTCTTCACCTTTGTAAAAATGAGCTAAATGTGCCGAAAACTGTTCTTGATAAAATTGTACTGTTTGCATGAAACAAAAATGGTGATTTGTAGTCAGTATACCAAGTATAAAGTTCTAATAATAAAATCCCTAAAAACTTTGGAAACTTTTTTTGTTTTAAAAGTTTCCTGTTGTACATTTGTGCAATCATGAAAGAAGATATTTTAAGAACTGCCGTAGAATTATTTTTGACCTATGGGTTTAAAAGTGTAACGATGGATGATATTGCCAATGCGCAAGGCATTTCAAAAAAAACCATTTATCAGTACTTTGATAACAAAACCATTTTAGTTGAAGAGACAGTAATGTATTTGTTTCAAACCATTTCCAGCGGTATCGAAGATATACGCGATTTAGAGAAAAATCCTATTGAAGAAATTTTTGAGATTAAGCGTTTTTTAATGCGTAATCTAAAAGATGAGAAATCGTCACCACAGTATCAGCTTGAAAAATATTATCCAAAAATATTCAAAGACATTAAAGAAAAACAATTTTGTGTAATGGAAGATTGTGTAGGTTGCAATTTGGAACGCGGCATAAAAAACGGTCTTTACCGAAGCAATATTAATATAGACTTCATCTCTAAAATTTACTTCAGCAGTATGATGGTTTTAAAAGACAGAGCCCTTTTTCCGTTAGACCTTTATTCTATGCAAACCCTTATGGACAATTATTTAGAATATCATCTGCGTGGCATATGTACATCCAAAGGGCTTGACTATTTAAATAACTACTTAAAAAACAATCAAAAACCAACTCCTTAGCATGATCAAAAATGTCATTTTATTGTTTGGGTTTCTATTTTCTTTTATGCTTTCTGCTCAGGAAATAGAATCTCATACCTTTAGTCTGCAAGAGGCCATAGATTACGCCCTTGAAAACAACAGAGCTGTACAAAATGCAGTTAAAGACATAAACGCAGCAAAAAAGCAAAAATGGGAAACCACCGCTACGGGTTTACCGCAAATTAACGTTGGGGTAGATTACCAAAACTGGTTAAAACAACAGGTGCAACTTTTGCCTGCCGCGGCTTTTGATAATACACAAAGCACCATAGATATAGTCAACGATTATTTTGATGTTACGCAAAACAATTTCAACATCAATACTCCTGAAGGCTTTATTCCCTTACGTTTTGGCACCAAACAAAATGTAAATGCCACCGCAACCCTATCCCAATTACTTTTTGACGGCTCCTATCTGGTAGGCTTGCAGTCGGCAAAGGTATACTTGCAAATCTCAAAAAACGCAAAAGTAAAAACCGATTTGGAAGTGAGAAAAGCAGTTATCAATGCCTATGGAAATGTTCTTTTAGCAGAAGAAAGTATTGCTATTTTAACTCGGAATATTGAAATTTTGAGTAAAAACCTTGAAGAAACCACAAAAATATACGAGAATGGACTGGAAGAAGAAGAAAGCGTAGAACAACTCCGTATAACTTTATCCAGTGTAGAAAGCAACTTACGAAACACCAAGCGCCTCAAAACACTGGCCTATCAAATGCTAAACATCAACCTTGGTTTGGATTTAAATGCTTCTACCTCACTTTCTGATAATTTAGAAACCTTAACCGCACAAAACATCACACTCGATTTATTAGAAGTTGACGAAAACGTAGAAAACACTATTGATTATCAAATTTCAAAAAACGATTTGGTAGCCAAAGAATTACTGGTCAAGCTGGAAAAAAGCAAAGCCTTACCTACACTTAATGCCTTTTTAAATGGCGGTTATGCCGCTTTTAGCGATTCTTTTTCGTTTTTTGAAAAAGACCAAAACTGGTTTGGCTCTTCACTATTTGGTGTAAGCTTGAATATTCCTGTTTTTAGCTCCGGATTACGTGAGGCTTCTACACAACGCGCAAAAATAAATCTGGAAAAAGCCAAAAACCATTTAACCGACACCGAGCAACAGCTAAAGCTCAACATAGCCAACGCAAAAAGCACCTACCAATTTGCCGTTGAAGAATATCACAACAAAAAAGAGAACTTAAAGCTGGCTGAACGCATAGAGCAAAAAAACCAAACCAAATTTTTTGAAGGTATTGGCTCCAGTTTCGAATTACGTCAAGCACAAATACAACTCTACGCCGCGCAACAAGAATTCCTGCAAGCCATGCTGGATGTCATTAACGCTAAAGCCGAACTAGAAACCCTGTTAAACATTACCTATTAAAAAAACACTATGAAAAAGTTCATTCTATTATTACTTGTTTTTGGCACTTTAATTAGCTGCACAAACTCATCCAAAAATCCAAGTACCGAAGCTATAATTCAAAACGGAAATCTGGAACAGTTAAAAGCCCAACATGCTAAAGTGCTCGTCTCTTATGACAGTATTTCTACGATACTTGCGCAACTGGAAAAAGCCATAGCCGAAAAAGATTCCACAAAAAAATACGCTTTGGTGACCAGCTATACGGTTCTGGATACCACATTTACAAGCCACATCTCAATACAAGGCAGTGTAGAAACTTCTGAAAACATATTAATTTACCCCGAATATCAAGGCATACTGGCTAAACTTTATGTTAAAGAAGGCCAAAAAGTAAGTCAAGGACAACTGCTGGCCAAAATAGATGACGGCGGACTTTCAAGTCAGTTGGCACAACTGGAAAGTCAATACCAACTGGCTAAAACCACCTATGATCGTCAAAAACGCTTATGGGAACAAAATATTGGCAGCGAAATACAATACTTGCAGGCAAAAACCAATATGGAATCCTCTAAAAATGCCGTGAACCAACTGCAATCACAGCTAGAAAAAACAAACATTACAGCTCCTTTTTCAGGCGTTGTAGATGATATTATAACAGAGCAAGGACAAGTAGTCGCTCCCGGAATGCAGGCCGTTATGCGACTGGTCAATCTTGACCGGATGTATGTAAAAGCTTCTGTTCCGGAAAACTATTTACCCAGTATTACCAAAGGCGCTAGAGTTGATATTTATTTTCCGGCATTAAACAAAACCGTGCAAGGCAGCATAAATACTATTGGAAACTACATAAACCCCAGCAACCGTACTTTCGAAATTAAAGTAAACGTTCCCAATGAAAACAACAGCATAAAGCCAAACTTAATGGGCACTATGGATATTGTCAATTACACATCAGAAAATGCTTTGGTTATCCCAGCAAATGCCATACTCGAAAATGTAAAAGGTCAAAAGTTTGTCTTCTTAATCGATAAAATTGATACTGAAAAAGGCAAAGCAATTCAAACCGAAATTAAAACCGGAAATTCACAAAACGGAATGGTTGAAGTAGTAAGTGGCTTAACTAAAGAATCCGTTATTGTTAACGACGGTGCTTTGACCATAAAAGACGGCGAAACCATTACCCTCAAACCCAATAACTAAACTATGAAAACCAAAAAAATAAACTATTTCGGGTTATCCAATTGGGCAATAAGCAACCCCATGACAGTTTTTGTTATTGTGTCCATCGTTTTATTAGGCGGTTTATTTTCATACATCAGTCTACCTAGAGAATCATTCCCCGAGGTTATAGAGTCTAAAATATACATAAGTTCTATTTTTCCCGGAAATGCTGCCGAAGACGTAGAAAAACTCATCACCAAACCCATTGAAGAAGAAGTAAACGATATTTCCGGGGTAACCAAAATAATCTCAACTTCATTTCAAGATTACTCGCTTATTACAGTAGAATTTGAAGAGTCCATTACTACTGATGAAGCTAAAATTAAAATAAAAGACAAGATTGACGCCGTAAAGGCGGAACAAGACTGGCCAACTCTGGATGGTGGAACAAAAGTAGAACCCAATGCTTTTGACATGAACATCTCTGAAATTATGCCTATAGCGCAATTAAACCTTACCGGAGATTACACGCCCGAACAACTTAAAAAGTATGCTGAAGACCTTCAGGACAAGTTAGAAGATTTTCCTGAAATTAAAGAAGCTACCCTTTTGGGCGTTCAGGATAAAGAAGTAGAAGTAGCTGTTGATGCCTATAAAATGATAGCTGCAGAAGTGAGCTTCAACCAAATTATAACTGCCATTCAAAATGAAAACATCACTATTTCCGGTGGTAATGTCATAGAAAACGGCTTGCGAAGAAACATTCGTGTTATAGGTGAAATAAGCCATCCCGATGAATTAAAAAACATTGTAGTAAAAGAAGATGATGGCGCCGTTTACTTAAGAGACATCGCCGAAGTAAACTTTAGACCCAAAGACGCAACAACCTATGCCAGAGAATACGGGAAACCTGTAGTGATGCTTAGCATTAAGAAAAAAGGTGGCGAAAACATGATAGACGCCATGAACAAAATAAAAGCACATCTTCCCGAAGCTCAATCTACTTATTTACCCAAAGACTTAAACATATCTATTACCAGTGACGAATCGATAAGAACGGAAGACCAAGTAGCCGAACTTGAAAACAGTATTATTTTTGGTGTCCTTTTGGTTGTAGGAGTTTTAATGTTTTTCCTTGGATTTAGAAACGCTCTTTTTGTAGGTATTGCCATACCGTTATCTATTTTACTTTCCTTTTTAATTTTACCCGTAGTAGGCAATGCGTTAGAAATGAACGTTACGCTCAATACTATGGTACTTTTCGCTACGGTTATGGGACTAGGCATGTTGGTGGATAACGGCATTGTAGTTGTAGAGAATGTTTACAGACTGATGGACCAAGGAATACCCAGACTTGAAGCGGCAAAACAAGGCGTAGGCGAAATAGCATGGCCTATTATAGCCTCTACAGCCACTACTTTAGCCGCGTTTTTACCTTTAGGGTTCTGGCCCGGAATAATGGGAAAATTTATGATTTATTTTCCTTTAACGCTATCTACTGTTTTGTTTTCTTCTTTGTTTGTAGCCTTAATGATAAATTCTATGCTAACCTCAGTTTACATGAAAACCGAAGAAGAAGAAATGCCCAGAAAAACTTTGATTAAAATTAGTGCAGCTTTGGTAGGTTTCGGTGCCTTACTCATTCTTTCAGGATTATTGAACACTCATGCTATTTTTCAAATTCTCGGCCCAATAATACTCATCATCTCATTGATACAAATTTTTATTGGCTGGAAAAACCGCAGCAAAACCGCCTTGCTAAAAAGGGGAATTGCCTTATTTTTTGTAGCTGTATTATTCACTATCCTGGGTTACGTTGGCGGTCCAAAAGCACTTATTGGTTTTGGAAACATGTTTATATTTATTGCCATTTCTCTTTGGTTTTTTAAATACCTGTTAATTCCGGCATCCAAAAAATTTCAGTACAAAACGCTTCCAAAAATTGAGCGTAAATATCAAGATTTTTTAAGCTCTGCATTAAAAGGAAGTAATGCCTACAGGTTTGTGTTTGGAACCTTTGGTTTATTGGTTTTAGCTATTATCGTTTTTATGATGTTCACTCCAAATACCTTATTTTTCCCGGAAAATCAACCTAACCAAGCCATTGTTTACATTGAATATCCGGAAGGCACTGATATTGAAAAAACCAACGAACTCACCAAAAAAGTAGAACAGCAGGTTTTTACGGTTTTAGACAACTATCAGTACAACAAAGATGGCGAACCCTACAATTACATGGCCGAAACCATTATTTCTCAAGTAGGCGAAGGTTCAGGAAACCCACAAACTGACGGAGCTTCACAAAACGAAATGCCACATCGTGGTAAAGTAACCGTATTGTTTAGGCAATATAAATTTCGATATGACCAAAACGGAAATAAAGTTAGCAGCTCAGACGTTTTAACTGAAATAAGAAATGCCGTTCAAGGTTATCCGGGCGTAAGTATCATTGCCGAAAAAGATGCCAACGGACCACCGGTAGGATACCCTATTAACATTGAACTTAAAGGCGATAATTATCACGAACTTTTAGCCGAAGCCAGAAATATTCAATCGTTTATAAACGACCAAAACATTCCCGGAATTGAAGATTTAAACCTTGATGTAAATGAAAACAAACCCGAAATGGAAGTCGTTGTTAACAGAGAAAAAGCCGGAGAATTGGGTGTTTCTACCGCTCAGGTGGGTCAAGCCTTACGGTCGGCTATTTACGGCTTTGACACCTCAACCTACAAAGAAGGTGAAGACGATTACGATATTTTTGTGCGCTTTAATCCCGAAAACAGATACAATGAAAGCGCACTTTTCAACCAAAATATAACCTTTAGAGATAACAAAGGACAACTTAAAAAAATTCCTTTGTCTACTTTGGTTGAAAAGAAAAACATAGCTACTTTCAGCTCCATAAAACGTAAAGATTTAAAACGCGTAATCACTATTTACTCGAATGTTTTGGAAGGATTCAATCCAACTGAAATAGTTCAAAAAATCCAAACTTCCTTAAAAAACTACCCTTTACCCAGCCATATCACCTATCAGTTTACCGGAGAGCAAGAAGAGATGGCAAAAAATATGGCCTTTCTTTCAAAAGCACTGCTTATTGCCATGGCCTTAATTTTACTGATTATTGTAGCTCAATTCAACTCCATAACAAAACCCGTTATTATATTTATTGCCATAATACTAAGTTTTATCGGCGTATTGTTTGGGTTGGTTATTTTTCAAATGGAATTTGTGGTGATGATGACCATGATGGGTATCATTTCGCTCGCCGGCATTGTGGTGAACAATGCTATTGTTTTGATAGATTACACGCAGCTTTTAATAGACCGAAAAAAGGAAGAGCTTGGTATTTCTTTGGAAAACTATTTAACCCGCGAACAGTACAGGGAAGCTATTATTGCAGCCGGAACTAATCGTTTACGCCCGGTATTGTTAACTGCCATTACCACTGTTTTAGGCCTTATTCCACTGGCTATTGGACTCAATCTCAATTTCTTTACTTTGTTTACCGAATTTGACCCACAAATTTACATAGGCGGCGACAACAATATTTTTTGGAAACCTATGTCCTGGACTATTATTTTCGGGTTAACCTTTGCCACATTTTTAACACTGGTTATTGTGCCTACCATGTTTTATTTATTGAATAGAGCAAAAATAAGGTTCTTTGAACACAAAGCACAAAAAGAAACTTTACCCGATAGTTTAGCATAAATCCATATAAGAAATCCTCGGTAAATGCCGAGGATTTTATATTTAATAATCATTTAACTTCCTTAAATTTGCACATCTAAAATTACACTATGTACAGAAGTCATACCTGCGGCGAATTGAGAATTTCTCATCTAAATAAGGATGTAACTTTGGCCGGTTGGGTTCAAAAAACAAGAGACAAAGGTTTTGTGGTATGGGTAGATTTACGCGACCGTTACGGCATTACCCAATTAATTTTTGATGCCGAACGCAGCCCAAAAACCCTTATGGAGCAAGCACAAAAACTGGGGCGCGAATTTGTAATTCAAGCTACAGGTACCGTTATAGAACGAGCTTCCAAAAATGCAAATATTCCTACTGGTGATATCGAAATCTTGGTTAAGGAACTCCATATTATAAACCCCGCAAAATTACCGCCTTTCACTATTGAAGACCATACCGATGGCGGCGAAGAGTTACGCATGAAATACCGCTATCTGGATATAAGACGCAATCCGGTAAAAAATAACTTGATTTTCAGGCACAAAGTAACCCAAGCCGTTAGAAACTTTCTATCTTCTCAGGATTTTATTGAGGTTGAAACTCCTTACTTAATCAAGTCTACTCCCGAAGGTGCACGCGACTTTGTGGTTCCTTCACGAATGAATCAAGGGCAGTTTTATGCCCTGCCGCAATCACCGCAAACCTTTAAGCAATTGCTTATGGTAGGTGGCATGGACAAGTATTTCCAAATCGTAAAATGCTTTAGAGATGAAGATTTACGTGCAGACCGCCAACCGGAATTTACCCAAATAGATTGTGAAATGGCTTTTGTTGAACAAGAAGATATTTTAACCACTTTTGAAAACCTGACAATCCATTTACTAAAAGAAATTCATGGAATTAACGTTTCAAAGTTTCCAAGAATAACCTATGAGGAAGCGATGCAAAAATACGGTAACGATAAGCCCGATATTCGTTTTGGAATGGAGTTTGGCGAATTAAACGCCGTAGCACAGCACAAAGATTTCAATGTCTTTAACACTGCCGAATTGGTAGTTGGTATCGCTGTTCCCGGCGGAAACCGTTTTACACGAAAAGAAATTGACACTTTAATAGATTGGGTAAAACGTCCACAAATTGGAGCATTAGGCATGGTTTATTGTCGCTGTAATGAAGATGGAACTTATAAATCGTCCGTAGACAAATTTTACACTCAAGACGATTTGGCTAAATGGGCAACAATTACCGGAGCCAAAACCGGAGATTTAATCTGTGTACTTTCCGGAGAAAAAAACAAAGTAAGACCTCAGCTAAGTGCACTGCGTATGGAACTCGCCATACGATTGGGCTTACGTAAAGCCAATGAATTTGCTCCACTTTGGGTTGTAGATTTTCCCTTACTGGAATGGGATGAAGATACCCAACGATATCATGCTATGCATCATCCGTTTACTTCGCCAAAAAAAGGACAGCTGGAACTGTTAAATACCAATCCCGGTGAAGTAAAGGCTAATGCCTATGATTTGGTTTTAAATGGAAACGAAATTGGAGGTGGTTCTATACGTATTTACGATAAAGAAACACAAGCTATTATGTTTGATCATCTAGGCTTTTCTCCTGAAGAGGCAAAGGCTCAATTTGGCTTTTTAATGGATGCCTTTGAATACGGTGCTCCGCCACATGGAGGCATTGCTTTTGGTCTGGACAGACTTGTGGCAATATTAAGCGGTCAAGAAACCATAAGAGACTTTATTGCTTTTCCAAAAAATAATGCCGGTCGGGATATTATGATTGATGCGCCTTCGCCTATAGACAAAAATCAATTAGACGAACTCAGTTTGAAGCTAAATATAAACACGTAAAAAATAAATCCTGCTACATGCAGGATTTTTTAGTAGTTTTAAACTATGCCAAAAAAACGAACGTACTTTAAGCGGTTTTTAATCTGGAGGTACAAGAATATTTCCCAAAAAAACTTTGTGTATTTATTGTGTGTCGTTGTTGGATTGCTCTCCGGTATTGTGGCATTACTGCTTAAAAACATAACCTTTGCCATACAGTCGCTACTGGAACACGGGATTGTTTTCTCAAAAAATCAACTGTATTTTGTACTGCCTTTTATAGGCTTACTATTAGTCTATTTAGCAAACCGCTATTTTTTTAAAAAAGAATTAGTTCCTAAGGTTCCGCCATTTATAAAAAGGGCGATTCCTTCATTGCTTTACGCTTTATTAAGACAGAAAGGGCTTTTATCGTATAAACTTATTTATCATCCACTTATAATGGCTCCGCTTACTGTAGGTTTTGGGGGTTCGGTTGGGCTTTTAGGTCCATCGATAACTTCGGGTTCTGCCATAAGTTCAAACTTAAGTCGGCTACTGCATATTGACCGAAAAACCCGCACATTAATGATTGCCTGTGCTACTGCCGGCGCAATGGCTTCTATGTTTAAATCTCCTATTGCCGCTGTGGTATTTGCGATAGAAGTGTTTAGTTTAGACTTAACTTTTGCTTCCTTACTTCCGTTATTAATTGCGTCCATTTCATCAGTATTAACCTCCTATTTCTTTTTGGGCGACGAAATCTTATTTAATTTCCTCATCACAGATAAATTTACCATAAGCGATACCGCTTTTTATATTATGCTTGGGCTTGGAACCGGAGTAGCGTCTATTTACTTTACAAAAATATATTTCACGGTTTACAAACTTTTTGATATGCTAAAAACCCGTGTGGCCAAACTTGTCGTTGGTGGTTTTGCCATTGGCATCATGCTTTACTTTATTCCTCCGCTTTACGGTGAAGGACTAAGTTTTACCAAAGATTTATTCAATGGTAATCATCTACATGCGTTGGGTTCAACTTTGTTTGACAATTATTTAGACAATATTTGGGTAGTGATAGCTTTACTTATTGGTTTTACGATTTTTAAAGCTATTGCAATGACCACAACTTTTGCTGCCGGTGGCGTAGGCGGTGTGATAGTACCTACTATGGTTATGGGAAGTGCGCTTGGTAATGTGGTAGCCAAATTTTTTAACAATATAGGGTTCGGTTTTCAGTTATCTGAAGCCAATTTTACTTTGGTTGGTATGGCCGGTTTAATCGCCGGTGTAATTCATGCTCCACTGACCGCTATTTTTCTTATTGCGGAAATTACCGGCGGATATGAACTTTTTGTTCCTTTAATGATTACCGTTGCTATTTCATACATGATTACCAAAAACTATATGGAGCACACCATATATACTCGTGAATTAGCCGAGCGCGGCGATTTATTAACCCACGATAAAGACAAGAATGTGCTTACCTTAATGACCATTGACAGTGTTATAGAAAAAAACTTTATTACGTTACATCCCGAAATGTCGCTGGGCGAAATGCTGCATGAAGGAGTTGCCAAATCGAATAGAAATTTATTTCCGGTGACTGACAATCAAAACAGATTAGTAGGCATTATTCTCCTTGATGATATTAGAACGGTCATGTTTGATCAAGAGTTGCACAACTCTACTTCGGTTGAAACCTTTATGCATAATCCACCGGAGTATATTATTTATGGTAAGGACTCTATGTCGCAAGTTATGAACAAGTTTCAAAGCTCAGGCGCATGGAATTTACCGGTTATTAAAAATGGCGAATACCTAGGGTTTGTATCTAAATCAAAATTATTAACCGCTTACAGAAAAGAACTTATTAATTTTACTTCATGATTAAAATTATCAAACTAATTACCGGAATAAGTTTTTTTGTGTCTATAGCCAGTATTGGTTATGGTTTTTTAACCGAAAACGAATACTCACAAAAATGTATTGGTTTTGGGGTTGTTGGTTTATTTTTTATTGTATTTCCTTTGTTTTCTTACTACAGGTGGAAAAACAAAAACGTAAAAGACTACATGCTTACTAAAGAAAGCTTAGAGGCTATGAGAAAAAAACAAAAAGAAAACAACTTCTGATTGTTGCTGTTTTAAAAAAAACAATTATTTAACCTGTAGTATGAATTTTAATAGTAAATTTAATTTTTAATTCATAATTTATTACAATGACTGGAACCGTTAAATTTTTTAATGAATCCAAGGGATTCGGATTCATTACCAACAATGACACTAACAAGGACATTTTTGTTCATGTAACAAACTTAAATGGTCTTGAATTACACGATGGCGACAACGTAGAATACGAAGAAGCCGAAGGAAGAAAAGGTATGATAGCCGTTAATGTTAAGAAAATCTAATAACTCAAGATATTATTAGTTTATGCGCACAACTACTGTTGTGCGTTTTTTTTAATTTAAATTTCTTTTTTCTATAAAAAACCGCTTTAGCAAGGTAGACACTTCATCTTCTAAAATACCTCCCGAAATTTGAGTTTTAGGATGCAGTGTGGTTTTTAGTTGAATACATCCGCGTTCCACATCTCTTGCCCCGTAAACAATTTTTGCAATCTGGCTCCAATACAAAGCGCCGCCACACATTTGACAAGGTTCCAGCGTTACATACAAGGTGCAATTATGAAGATATTTCCCACCCAAAAAGGTAGCAGCAGCTGTAATAGCTTGCATTTCTGCATGCGCGGTCACATCGTTTAAAGTTTCAGTTAAATTGTGAGCTCGGGCTATAATTCTATTGTCAATTACGATTACGGCGCCTACAGGAACTTCTCCTTTATCAAAAGCAATTTGGGCTTCTTGCAGCGCCTTTTTCATAAAATAAGTGTCATCAAACGGGTTTTGCATAAGGTTTTTGAAATTATTCAAAAATACAATTTCATTATTTATTTTACCTTTTTTTAATCAAAAGACATACAAAATTTTATTTTCAACTACTGCCAAACAACACTTTGTTTATGGCATTTCAAGTACTACATTTGTAAAGATATGCAAAGTATATTATCTCAGATAGAATCACCCGTTGCGCTCAGGAAGTTACCGGAAGAAAAACTTCCTGAACTTGCTAAAGAATTAAGGACCGTAATAATAAATACTGTTGCCAGTAAAGAAGGTCATTTAGGGGCAAGTTTAGGTGTTGTGGAATTGACCATTGCTTTGCATTATGTCTTTAATACTCCTGAGGATTTATTGGTTTGGGATGTAGGACACCAAGCTTACGGACATAAAATTTTGACCGGCCGAAAACATTTGTTTGAAACCAACCGGCAATTTAAAGGATTAAGTGGTTTCCCAAAGCGCGAAGAAAGTATTTACGACACCTTTGGCGTCGGTCATTCGTCTACCTCTATTTCTGCAGCGTTAGGTATGGCTTTAGCTTCACAACTTAAAGGCGAAACAAATAGACATCATATTGCAGTTATAGGTGATGCTTCTATAGCCAGCGGAATGGCTTTTGAAGGTCTTAATCACGCTGGTGTTACACAGGCAAACTTATTGGTAATACTAAATGATAATGCCATTGGGATAGACCCAAGCGTTGGTGCATTAAAGCAGTATTTAACAAGTGTAAAAACAGGTTTACATAAGAAAAATAACATTTTTGAAGCCTTGCTTTTCAATTATACCGGACCCATAGACGGACACGATTTACCAGCGCTAATTCGGGAATTAAAAAGGCTTAAAACAGTAAAAGGTCCTAAATTTTTGCATCTAATTACAACCAAAGGAAAAGGTTTAAAACAAGCCGAAGAAAATCAGGTTGTTTACCATGCACCGGGGAAATTTAACAGCAAAACGGGCATAATTACGAAACAAACTCCCAAAAAAGAACCTCCTAAATATCAAGATGTTTTTGGCCTTACCTTGCTTGATTTGGCCAAAGTAAATCCGAGAATCATTGGAATTACTCCTGCAATGCCAACCGGCAGCTCGTTAAAATATATGATGGAAGAAATTCCCGAAAGGGCTTTTGATGTAGGTATTGCTGAACAACATGCAGTAACTTTAGCAGCTGGAATGGCTACACAAGGCTTTATTCCTTACTGCACCATTTATTCTACCTTTTTACAGCGCGCTTACGATCAGGTTATTCACGATGTGGCACTTCAAAATTTGCCTGTTATTTTTTGTGTTGACCGAGCCGGATTGGTAGGCGAAGATGGCGCTACTCACCATGGTGTTTTTGATATAGCCTATTTACGATGTATTCCAAATCTTATCATTTTTGCACCAAGAAATGAAGTGGAATTCCGAAATATACTATTTACTGTTCAGGAAGAGTTAAAACACCCTATTGCCATAAGATATCCCAGAGGAAAAGGAACGCTTATTAACTGGAAAAATCCCTATAATAAAATTACCATTGGAACCGGAATATGTTTAAAAGAAGGTACAGATATTGCCGTGTTGTCTATAGGCGACATTGCTAAAAATGTTACCAACGCCATTGTGTCACTAAGTGAAAAGCAACGGATTGCTCATTACGATATGCGTTTTGTTAAACCTTTGGATGAAGTATTATTGCACAAAATCTTTAAAAATCATTCGCGCATACTTACCGTTGAAGATGGTGTAAAAGCAGGCGGTTTTGGAACAGCTGTGTTAGAGTTTTCGGCAGTAAATAAATATCCAAATACTATTGAATGTATCGCTATTCCGGATATATTTATTGAGCACGGAAGCATTGCCGAACTTCAAGAATATGCAGGTATAGATGCAAAAAGTATAAAAACTAAACTCCTTGAACTCTTATCTAATAATCTGAATAAGAATTCGTAATTGTAGTTTCATGCGTGTCACTTTTAGAAAGCTCACGAGCAGCTAAAAGAACCGCAAAAGTCATAAAAAAAATAGCAATTAGATTAATGATATTCTTCTTCATGAGAGTATGTATTTCGATTTGAGATTACCAAAATACATCATAAAACGATAAAAAGCAATTTTTTTCGATGAATTACATTTTCATTTTTAACCCTGTATCAATTTATGCTTTAAAACCACTTGACTGTCTGATAACAGCGCTACATAATTACACACATGAAGCAGTATGTGATACAGTGTATTCGATTTATGTGGAATGATAAAAGGTTCTGCTTTTAATATTAGTTTGTCAAGATTAGTTTCGGTACCATTAAAACTGTTATTTACTGCGTTAATATAGGAACCAAGCAATCCGTTTATGGCTTTATATCCTGAAATTTCTTTTTTGATAACTTCAGGTGAATGGTATATTTTTTCAACACTTAGCTTAATAATATCCTGAATTTGAGGTTTAAATTTGCTCTTATCCAATAAGGAAACCGGAAATTCATTTTTTAATATCGTTTCTTCATACCTCATGAAAATAGAAGCAGCATCTTGTATTAATGTGTTTATGGCCAAAGCTCTAAGATAGCTTAATCTGTCTTTTGTGGTTTTTAGTTTGTTGTAGGTTTTAGTGATTAATGTGTCCCTTACTAAGTTTATCAAGTATTCCAGAGCATAATCTTCAGAAATTAATCCTAAATTAATACCGTCTTCAAAGTCTATTATGGTGTAGCAAATATCATCTGCGGCTTCTACCAAATAGGTTAACGGATGTCTTGCATAACTAATAGAATCCGTGCTTCTCTTAACAAGTCCCAGCTCGTTTGCTACATCTTGAAACAAGGAAACCTCACTTTGAAAAAAACCATATTTTTTATCAGCAATGTGTGTTGTGGGTTTTTTAGGTAAGGATTCTTTGGGATACTTCATAAATGCTCCAAGTGTAGCATAACTTAAACGTAAGCCGCCCGGTAATCCACTGCGTTCTTGGGTCAGTATTTTAAATCCGTTGGCATTGCCCTCAAAGTCACAAAGGTCTTGATATTCTTTGGCCGTCAACTGTGACTTAAACTGAGCACCTTCACCGGTTTTAAAAAAATCGCCTATGGCTTTTTCTCCCGAATGACCAAATGGTGGATTTCCTATATCGTGAGCCAAAGCTGCTGCGGCAACTATAGCACCCAAGTCATTCATTTTATAGCCATGAACACTTGAGAGATGCGGATATTTTTTTAAAATTTCTTGTCCTACAATTCTTCCCAGAGAGCGAGCAACAACACTTACTTCAAGGCTGTGTGTTAGCCGCGTATGAACAAAATCGGTTTTGGACAACGGGATGACTTGAGTTTTGTCCTGCAGGCTTCTAAATTCAGAAGAAAATATAATTCGGTCATAATCTACTTCAAAGCCTAAGCGTGTTTCGTCTTGTTCGTTCCGCAAGCGCTTGTGTGTGTCTCCAAAACGTTTTAAAGAGAGTAATTGTTCCCAATTCATGCCATCAGATTAATCCGTGCAAGATACATTTTTTTCCATGTTAACTTAACGTTTCTATTTTAAAAAAAGAATCCTCTTTTCATAACATATCTGTAACCTTTTAATCAAGTAGGTTTAACTTTTAGGTAACCTCATCTTTACACAGTGGTAGTTTCTTTGTCAAAAAAATTTAACCCATTAATTAAACAATACTAAATTAAAAATTATGAAAAATTTGTATCACATAGCACTTTTCGTTTTGACTATAAGTTTCGCTACAAGCTGCGGTAATGATGATGATGTTATTTCTAATGACGATGACGGAGGTCAAGTTGGAAATGTTATCACAAAATCCGGAATCCTGACAACCAATGAAACTTGGACGGCTGATAACATTTATGTTCTATCCGGAAAAGTGGTCGTTGATGATGGTGTTACACTTACCATTAACAAAGGTACAATTATAAAAGGTGCCGAAGGACAAGGATCATTAGCTTCTGCTTTAATTGTGGATCAAGGCGGAACTTTGCTTGCTGAAGGCACAGAAACCGAGCCTATTATCTTTACTTCTGTTTTAGATAATATTCAGGCAGGCCAAACACAAGGCACTAATTTAACCATTGCCAACTCCGGTTTATGGGGCGGTTTAATTGTTTTAGGAAGAGCTCCAATATCGGTAAGTGGTGATGTTGAAACGGCTCAAATAGAAGGTATTCCTGCTACGGATTCTTTTGGGCAATACGGGGGTAATATTCCCGATGACAATTCAGGAATCTTAAAATATATTTCTATCCGTCATGGTGGAATTACTATTGGCAGTGACAATGAAATTAACGGACTAACACTTGGTGGTGTTGGATCCGGTACGGTAATAGATCAAATAGAAGTAGTGGCCAACCAAGATGACGCCGTTGAGTGGTTTGGTGGGACCGTAAATGTATCTAACGTAGTTACTTATGCTCAAGGCGATGATGGCCTTGATGCAGATCAAGCATGGTCAGGAACCTTAACCAATGCCTTGGTTATTTTGGGGCAAGATTCCGGTGCCGCTCTTGAACTTGATGGTCCTGAAGGTTCAGCGGCTACAGAAGCTGGATTTACGCTACAAAACATTACATTAATTGGAGGTGGAACGTCTTTATATGCTGATTTAAGAGATGGTCTTTTGGTCAATCTTAATAATGTATTAGCCTATGGATTTTCTGTTGATTCAACCGTAAAAATCAACGGTGCAGACTCGCAAACTGAGCTGACAAATGACAGAATTGCCTTTTCCAATTGGGAAATTGTGCTTCCTGAAGGTGTCACTCTACCAACTATTATTACCGGTGCCTTACCCGGTGATGAATCAAAGTTCTTAGATAATGCTACCGCTATTTCAGGAGTTGGCAATGCAACTGTAGGTGCGAATACTTCTGTGTTTTCATGGACCTATGCCGCATCAGTAAATGCATTCTAGCTAAACTAAATCCTTACGAATAAAATGTCCATTAGCCTTTAATGCTATGGACATTTTATTCATTTATAATTATTTGTAAAAAAGTACACCACAATGCACACAAAACACTTTATAACTTTTATATGTCTTCTTGTATTTTCTTTTGTTCACGCACAAACAGGTAAAATAACAGGTAAAATTTTAGATGGAGAATACAATGATGTTTTACCCTTTGCAAATGTTCTGATAAAAGGCACTACTAAAGGCACTACATCAGACTTTGACGGAAACTACACATTGGAACTCGAAGAAGGTCAATACACCTTAATTTTCTCATTTGTTGGCTATGAGGCTAAAGAAATAACAGAAGTTCTTGTTAAAAACAACGAAGTGACCACCTTAAATGTCACTATTAATGCCTCCACAGCATCACTGGAAGAAGTTATAATAACCACTACTGCCCGAAGAAACTCCGAGCAGTCTGTTTTAAATCTACAACGCAAGGCTGCCACCTTGATGGATGGATTATCCATAGAAAGTATTAACAAAACCGGTGCAAGCAATATTGCCTCTGCTATAAAAAGTGTTCCCGGTGTTTCTGTTCAAGAGGGTAAATATGTGTTTGTAAGAGGTTTAGGTGATCGCTATACAAAATCTATACTAAATGGTATGGATATTCCGGGATTAGATCCTGATAAGAACACCATACAAATGGATATTTTTCCCACTAACATTCTGGAAAATATCCTGGTCATGAAGTCAGCTTCAGCTGAGTTACCTGCAGATTTCACCGGTGGTGTTGTTGATATTATCACCAAAGATTTTCCCGGCAAAAAACAAATGCAACTATCCTTTTCCGGGAGTATTAACCCAAGTATGCACTTCAAAGAAAACTACGTGAATTACAACGGTGGAGCAGGAGATTTTTTGGGCTTTGATGACGGTACCAGAAAGTTACCGCTAGCTACTGATTTGAACATCCCAAACCCGGCAGCACAAAACAACAGCCTGCTGGAGCCCATAACCCGCGCTTTTGACCCCAATTTGGCAACCCAAAGAAACTCAAGTAATCCTGATTTTAGTCTGGGTTTTAGTTATGGCAATCAATTTGAAATTGCAGGAAATAAACTAGGTGTTATTGCATCTGTAGATTACAAAAACACAACCACTTTTTATGAAGGTTTTGAAAACGGTATCTATCAAAAACCTGAAGAACGCGACCAGTTTGAATTGCGTTTTGACCGACGTCAAAGAGGTGATTTTGGATCTAACAATGTTTTGGCATCGATTCTTACCGGGCTTACCTACAAGACTTTAAAATCGAAGTACAATCTGAATATACTACACATTCAAAACGGAGAAAGCCGAGCCGCAAAATTTGACCAAAGAACAGAAATTTCGAATACTATAGATGTGGTTAAAGATAATCTAGAATACACCGAACGCAGTATCTCCAATTTACTTTTCTCAGGAAAACACACCAATACCAACGGCTCCTTTACAACCGAGTGGAAAATAGCCCCAACACTATCTAGAGTTTACGACAAAGACGTTAGATTAACTACTTTTATAGAAGATGAAAATGGCAATTTTACCATTAGCTCTGATGCCGGTTTTCCAAACAGAATATGGAGAGACTTAGAGGAAGTCAATGTAGTTGGAAAAATAGATTTCACAAAAAAATATACGCTATTTAATAAAAAAGCTTCGTTGAAATTTGGCGGATTGCATAGCTACAAACAGCGCGATTATGCTATATACAGCTATGAGATAGCCTTTTTAAATATAAGCCCTACCGTTTTTGAAGGCAATCCTGATGCTATTTTGGCTGATGAAAACATTTGGACTCCACAAACAAACTCCGGTTCTTTTATTCGCGGTAATTTTGAGCCTGCAAACACCTTTGACGCTAATCAAAATACAACTGCTGCCTATATTTCTAATGAATTTAAATTAGGTGATAAATTCAGAACTATTTTGGGCTTAAGGGCGGAATATTTTACCAGTTTCTTTACCGGACAAAACAATTCGGGAAGTGAAGTTTATAACAACAAACAATTGCTGGATGAATTGGACTTTTTCCCATCGGCTAATTTAATTTATGAATTTAATGAAAACACCAATTTTAGGGTTTCGTATTCAAAAACTACAGCAAGACCTAGCTTTAAAGAAAAATCGCTTGTCCAAATTGCCGATTTGTTAACCGGAACTATTTTTCTTGGTAACATCGATTTGGTTCCTACTTATATTGACAATTTTGACTTTAGATTTGAGGTATATGCTGAAAAATCGCAACTGTTTGCTGTAAGCAGTTTTTATAAAAACTTTAAAAACCCTATAGAATTGGTAGCCTATTCAGTAATTGCTCCCAATCAATTTACCCCAAGAAATTCAGAAGCGGCTCAAGTGTATGGCATAGAACTTGAAGCCCGAAAGCATTTTGGTTTCCTAAGCCAAAGCCTTGAAGATTTGAGTCTAAATGTAAATTTTTCCGTAATTGAATCCAAAATTGAAATGGGAAAAGGTGAAGGTCAAGAATTTGACTCTAGACAAGCCTTTGCTCGTGATGGAGAAACTATTAAAGATACCCGTGAACTGCAAGGTCAATCGCCATTTTTGGTAAATGCAGGTTTAAACTACAATAATCAAACTATAGGTTTAGAAGCCGGACTATTTTACAACGTGCAGGGTAAAACTTTGGAAGTTGTAGGGTTTGGTAAAAATCCGGATGTGTATGTACAGCCTTTTAACAGTTTAAATTTTAACTTTTCTAAAACTCTTGGAAAGGAGAAAAAAGCAACTGTAAGCCTAAAAGTAGATAATATATTAGATGCTCAAAGAGAAAGCGCTTATGAATCCTTTGGTGCTGAAAAAGTGCCTTTTTCATTCAGGCAACCGGGAACGGCATTTTCGCTGGGATATAGTTTACGTTTTTAACCTCAATTCATAAAAAAAGCTTCTCACAAAATGAGAAGCTTTTTTAGTTCTGTTATACTTTCTTTAGTCCCTAACAGCTATTCTAGCTTTGTTGGTCCATTCATTAACATTTGCAATAGCATTGTCAATATAATCTACTTCTTTTAACGTTTTATCATTCCAATAAAACCATTTGCCGACTTTCTTCCCATTATCATAATTTGCAGAAACCATTTTTTTGCCTTCTGTGTTGAAACTCAACCATACACCTTGTAGTTTTCCATCTAGAGTATACGAACCCGTTTGGCTCACAACTCCATTGTCGTGATAATAAACCACTTCAATTAAATTGGTGTCTTCGTTAAGCTTTAATTCTCTTTCTTGCGCGAAAGAACCCACAGCTACTAAAAAGACAAAAAACATAATGACGTTCTTCATAATTATTTGGGTTTTAATTTATTATTGAATAAATATACTCATTTAGTAACATTAAAACAACATTCAGTTAACAATTATTTTACATTAAACTTTTAAATTTTTGTTAATCAATAGGTTACGTAATGTTAAGTTTATTGTTGTTCTATTAATAATAATTTAATATTTAGGTTACAATTCCTTTTGTTTTATTAAAGATATTTGTCTTGTCTTAAGACATAAATAGTAATTTCATATAATCTATTAGTTTTTGTCGACTATATTATCATGAATTCTATGGCTGCTTTTGGCCAAAGCAGCCTTTTTTTGTTTACCTTTAATTTAATATAGAGGAAACATTAACTTAACATTAAAGTTTGTTCTTTGCACCGACAAAAACTATAGAATTCATCCCTATGAAATTTAAGGCTGCCGTAATATTATTATTACTGACTTCTTATTTTACCCTAAGCGCTCAAGACATCTCTACTTCAAAATTTGGTAACGGTATTTTAAATATTATTGACAAAGACAGCACATGGTCCATGAAAATTGGTGCCAGAATGCAATTTTTAGGTTTAGCCACCTGGGAAAATACCAATGGCAATTTACATACCGATCAAACCAACTTTTTACTTAGACGTTCTCGATTAAAATTTGACGGATTTGCTTTTACTCCAAAACTCACTTATAAAATTGAACTTGGCTTGTCAAACAGAGATATGTCCGGTGCTTCCATATACACAAGCAATACACCCAGATTTGTATACGATGCGGTAATGAAATGGAATTTTCATGAAAATTTTGTGCTTTGGTTTGGTCAAACTAAACTTCCCGGTAACAGAGAACGTGTAATCTCTTCGGGAGATATGCAATTTGTTGATCGTTCAATTTTAAATGCAAATTTCAATATTGACCGCGATGTAGGTATTCAGTTAAGGCATCATTTTAACCTTAGCAACTCCTTTGTAGTTAGAGAAATTATAGCAATATCTCAAGGTGAAGGACGAAATGTAACCACAGGAAACCTTGGTGGATTTCAGTATACAGGACGTGTGGAAGTTTTACCTTTCGGAACATTTCAAAGCAAAGGAGATTATGTGGGCAGTTCAATAGAAAGACCGGAAAAATCTAAGCTTTCCGTTGGGCTAACTTACGATTTTAACAACGATGCTGTGAAAACAAGGAGTAATCTAGGAAAATATATGCTAACAAGTACCGGTTTTCACAAAACAAATATTACTACTCTATTTATTGATGCCATGTATAAGTGCAAAGGGTTTTCGTTTATGGGCGAATATGCCAAAAGAGATGCTGATAAACCCATAGCCACTGAAGAAGATGGCACACCTACCGGCGATATAGTATACGTAGGGCAAGCTTTAAACTTACAAGCCGGCTATCTGTTTGCCAATAACTGGGAACTCTCCGGGCGATATTCAAATGTAAATCCCGAAGAGAATATTACCGGAACACAACCCATTAACCAATATACATTAGGCGTTTCAAAATACATTGTAGGACATAAGCTAAAAGTTCAAACTGACATTTCATATACTGATATACAGCAGCTTAACAACTCAGTAACTTACAGATTGCAATTCGACGTTCATTTTTAAATATAACATTTAGGTAACATTTTAATTAAAAACTCATAAGATATTTGCAAACTCTAATCAGATACTAATTTTATGGAAAATATATATTTGTTTATGATTATCGCCTTAGCTATTCTCGCCATTGCGGACTTGGTAGTTGGGGTAAGTAACGATGCTGTAAACTTTTTAAACTCCGCTATTGGTTCTAAAGCTATTTCTTTCAAAACCATAATGATTGTTGCCAGTTTAGGAATTGCCATTGGCGCCGTATTTTCCAGTGGAATGATGGAAGTAGCCCGAAGTGGTATCTTTAATCCTTCGGAATTTATGTTTGATGAAATCATGATTATTTTCATGGCTGTTATGATTACAGACATCTTATTGTTAGATTTTTTCAACACCGTAGGAATGCCAACTTCTACAACGGTTTCTATTGTTTTTGAACTACTTGGTGCTTCTGTAGCCATTGCCTTAATCAAAATTGGGCATGATGGTGGAAATTTTGTAGACGTGTTAAACTACATAAACACTTCAAAGGCTACCGAGATTATTCTGGGTATTCTTCTTTCTGTTGCGATAGCTTTTTCTGTTGGTGCACTTGTGCAGTGGGTTACAAGGCTTTTGTTGTCGTTTAATTTTGAGCGAAAAGCCAAATGGGTTGGCGCTGTTTTTGGAGGTATAGCACTAGCCGGAATTACCTATTTTATTTTCTTAAAAGGAATTAAAGGAACCACATTTGCAAATCAGGAATACGATTTCATTGGCGGCTTAAAGATAAAAGATTTTCTGGAGCAACAAGTACTGGCTATTGTGGGTATAAGCTTTGTTATATGGTCTTTATTGTCATTCTTATTAGTTACATTTTTTAGAAAAAACATTTACAAAATAATCATTGCCGTTGGCACCTTTGCCTTAGCCCTTGCCTTTGCCGGTAACGATTTGGTAAACTTTATTGGCGTTCCTATAGCTGCCTGGCAATCGTATACTGCATGGGATGGTTCCGGGATAGTAGCCACTGAATTCAGTATGGATTTTCTTGCAGATAAAGTCCCAACACCTACCCTATTACTGGTTATTTCAGGACTGGTTATGGTAGTTACTTTATGGTTTTCTAAAAAAGCTCGAAATGTAACGGAAACCGAAATTAACCTCTCTCGAGAAGGCGACGGAAAAGAACGTTTTCAACCAAATTATCTCTCGAGAGGTTTTGTGCGCTTTGCCATGTTAACCTCTCAAATGTCTGCCTACGTTTTGCCGCAATCATGGCAAAATAAAATTGAAAAACAATTCGAAAAACCCGTTATAACCTTGTCAAAATCCAAAGTACACGAATTGCCGGCTTTTGATATGGTAAGAGCTGCCGTAAACCTTATGGTAGCTGCTGTATTGATTTCTATAGCAACTTCCATGAAGTTACCACTATCAACCACCTATGTTACTTTTATGGTAGCCATGGGTACTTCTTTGGCCGACAGAGCTTGGGGTTCAGAGAGTGCCGTTTACAGGGTTGCCGGTGTTTTGAATGTTATAGGCGGATGGTTTTTTACGGCAATTATCGCTTTTGTGGCAGCAGCAACAATTGCCTATTTTATTAACTGGAACGTACAAGTTATGGTTCCTATTTTGCTTTTAATTGCTGCCTTTCTGCTGGTTAGAAATTACATTTCACATAAAAAGAAAAATTCTGCTACACGTGCTGAAGATAGTCTGACTCGAGCTGAAAGTAGTTCAATTCAAGGTGTAATTCACGAGAGTGCAGATACTATTGCTCATGTTGTTAAGCGCGGAAATAAAATCTATACCAATGCCATAAATGGTTTGGCTAAACAAGATTTAACACTACTTAAAAAGAACAAAAAGCAGGTAGTTAAACTCTCTGAAGAAATTGATGAGCTAAGAGACCATATTTTCTATTTTATCAAAAACCTGGATGAATCCAGTGTTGGTGCCAGTAGTTTTTATATAAATATTTTGGGCTATCTTCAAGACATTACACAATCGCTGGAATATATTACCAAAGTAAGTCATAAACACATTAATAACAATCACAAAAAACTAAAATTCAGTCAAATTAAAGAGCTGAAAGAAGTGGATGAACGTTTTGAACGATTGTTTAACAATACCCGAAATGCATTTGAATCTCGTTCTTTTGAAGAAATTGGAATTATTTTAGGCAGGAAAAAAGAAATTATATCCTTGGTTACTGATAAGATTAAAAAACAAGTAGAACGCACCCGAAGCGAAGAATCGAGTCCGAAAAACACTACGCTATACTTTAGTGTTTTATTAGAAACTAAAGATTTACTGGCAGCTATTATGAACTTGCTTGAAGAATACTACAGTGCACATGACAGTTCTGTAAAACCGGCTAAAATCAACCCTACTTCAACAGACAAAAATGATTCCGCTTCCTAATTTTTAATTTATTCGAAAAAAAAAGCATCCTTTTTCAGGATGCTTTTTTTATTAACACTCAATAATAACTCCCTGTTAAGAACCACACATCAAGCAATCGTCTCCTTCGGCTTCTTTTGCCTGAGCAATTAACGCTTTCATCTCTTCAGGTGTTAGTGGTTTTACTTCTTCCGAAGTTGTAGTTTTATTGGTAAAAGTTGCGGCCGCTTTAGCTGCTACTTGTTTTTGTTTGGCAAGCGGGTTGACTTCTGCTTCTGTAGCTTCAGGTTGAGCCGTTTTATTATTGTCTAAAGTAAACTTAATGGCATCAACTGCACTTTTGGTTCGCAGGTAGTACATCCCTGTTTTTAATCCGCTTTTCCAGGCATAAAAATGCATTGAGGTAAGTTTTGCCATAGTAGCACCTTCCAAGAACAGGTTTAGCGATTGTGATTGATCTATAAAATAGCCTCGTTGTCTGGACATATCAATAATATCGCGCATACTTAGTTCCCAAACAGTTTTGTAAAGTTCTTTAATGTTTTTAGGAATAACGTCAATATTTTGTATGGAACCATTGGCTCTCATAATTTCTTGTTTCAAACTTTCGTTCCACAAGCCTAATTCTACTAAATCTTCTAAAAGGTGTTTATTCACTACAATAAATTCTCCTGAAAGTACACGTCTAGTGTAAATATTGGAAGTATAGGGTTCAAAACATTCATTGTTTCCCAATATTTGTGAGGTACTTGCTGTTGGCATAGGTGCAACCAATAATGAATTGCGAACGCCATGTTTTTTTACCTCTTTACGTAGCTTTTTCCAATCCCAGTTTCCACTTAAATCTTCATCTTGTAATCCCCATAGATTATACTGAAACAGGCCTTCGCTTATAGGCGAGCCTTTGTACGTTTTGTAAGGACCTTCTTTTTTGGCTTCTTCCATAGATGCAGTTACCGCAGCAAAATACAAGGTTTCGAAAATATCTTGATTTAATTTTTTGGCTTCTTCACTGGTAAAAGGCATTCTGAGTTTAATAAAGGTATCTGCTAAGCCCTGAACACCCAACCCTATAGGTCTGTGACGGAAATTTGAATTTTCTGCTTCTTTAACTGGATAATAATTTCTATCTATTACTTTGTTAAGGTTTTTAGTTACTCTTTTGGTTATTCTGAAAAGTTCTTTATGGTCAAACTCTCCATTTTTCACAAACATGGGTAAGGCTATTGAAGCTAAGTTACACACCGCTATTTCGTCCGGTGAAGTATACTCTAAAATTTCTGTACACAGGTTGGAACTTTTTATGGTTCCGAGATTTTTTTGATTGGACTTTCGGTTTGCGGCATCCTTATAAAGCATGTAAGGTGTACCTGTTTCTATTTGAGATTCTAATATCTTCTCCCATAGATCTCTAGCTTTAATGGTTTTTCTTCCTTTTCCTTCCTTTTCATATTGGGTATACAGCGTTTCAAATGCTTCACTATGTGTTTCCGGTAAACCGGGACATTCATTGGGACACATCAAAGTCCACTGACCATCTTCTTGCACGCGTTTCATGAACAAATCAGGGACCCACATGGCATAAAAAAGATCACGAGCTCGCATTTCTTCCTTTCCGTGATTTTTCTTTAAGTCGAGAAAATCAAAAACATCGGCATGCCAGGGTTCTAAGTAAATAGCAAAACTGCCTTTTCGTTTTCCTCCGCCTTGATCTACATATCTTGCCGTGTCGTTAAATACCCTTAGCATTGGAACTATACCGTTGCTGGTTCCGTTGGTTCCTGCTATATAACTGCCTGTGGCCCGAACATTATGAATAGACAAACCTATGCCACCGGCTGATTGTGATATTTTTGCTGTGTGCTTTAACGTATCGTATATGCCGTCAATACTGTCGCCTTTCATGGTTAGCAAAAAGCAGGAAGACATTTGGGGTTTTGGCGTACCCGAATTGAATAGTGTTGGGGTAGCATGGGTAAAATATTTTTTTGACATCAGCTCATAGGTTTCAATTACGGCATCCATATCGTTTAAATGAATTCCTACGGACACTCTCATGAGCATGTGCTGTGGACGTTCTGCGATTACACCATTCAGCTTTAGTAAATAGGAACGTTCCAGGGTTTTAAACCCGAAATAATCATATCCAAAATCGCGATTGTAGATAATTGTAGAATCTAAAATTTCTTTGTTGTCCATGATTACCTGATAGACATCATCTGCGATAAGCGGTGCTTTTTTACCTGTTCTTGGGTTTATGTAGGTATACAGGTCTGTCATTACCTCACTAAAGGTTTTTTTGGTGTTTTTATGTAGGTTAGAGACAGAAATACGAGCCGCCAACTTGGCGTAATCAGGATGGGCTGTAGTCATCGTTGCAGCAATTTCAGCGGCAAGATTGTCTAATTCACTAGTGGTTACTCCATCGTATAGTCCTTCTATTACGCGCATAGCTACTTTTACAGGATCTACAAGCTCATTTAATCCGTAACACAGCTTTCTTACTCTAGCTGTGATTTTGTCGAACATCATAGGTTCTTTGCGTCCGTCTCTTTTTACTACATACATATTAATTCGTTTTAGTGTTTCAGGATATTTCTTTTGAAAATTGGTTAGGGTTTCTTTCCCGGTATACTGTTGAAAGTAAACTAGGCAACTTGTTGTTCTAAAAAATTTTAAAAATCAGGGTTCTGTGTACTAAAGAAACCCTTGTTGTTAGTTATGCTAAATGTTTCCTTAAAAATCAGCATCAAAACTGAACTTGTCTTTTTCCTCTTCTTTATTTAAAACGCCTGCTTTCTGGTACTCTGAAACTCGTTTTTCAAAGAAATTTGTTTTTCCCTGCAGCGAAATCATATCCATAAAATCAAATGGGTTCGATGCATTGTACACCTTTTCACACTCCAGTTCTACCAATAATCTGTCGGTTACAAATTCCAGGTACTGTGTCATTAGTTTTGCATTCATTCCAATGAGACTTACCGGCAAGGATTCTGTAATAAATTCGCGTTCAATATTTAAGGCATCTACTATTATTTCTTTAATGCGTTCTTTTGGAACTTTGTTTACCAAATGGTTGTTATGTAAGTGAACGGCAAAGTCGCAATGTACACCTTCGTCTCTGGAGATTAATTCATTAGAAAATGTCAATCCGGGCATAAGTCCTCTTTTTTTAAGCCAGAAAATAGAACAAAAAGCGCCGGAAAAAAAGATGCCTTCTACAGCTGCAAAAGCAATTAATCGTTCTGCAAAACTTGGTGATTCTATCCATTTTAGTGCCCAATCTGCTTTTTTCTTAATGGCAGGAAAGTTTTCAATGGCGTTAAACAGTGTGTCTTTTTCTTTTTCGTCTTTTACATAGGTATCGATAAGCAACGAATACGTTTCGCTGTGAATGTTTTCCATCATAATTTGAAACCCATAGAAAAACTTGGCTTCACTGTACTGCACTTCGTTGACAAAGTTTTCGGCTAAATTTTCATTCACTATTCCGTCACTGGCTGCAAAAAAAGCTAAAATGTGTTTTATAAAATATTTTTCGTCTTCATTGAGTTTTGAATTCCAGTCGGCAAGATCCTGATGTAAGTCTATCTCTTCGGCGGTCCAAAAGCTGGCTTCAGATTTTTTATACCATTCCCAAATATCGTGATGCTGTATTGGAAATATTACAAATCTGTCTTTGTTTTCTTGTAAAATGGGTTCAACTGCTTGCGTCATTATTCGTGTGTTTTTTTTGAAAAAGTGAAATGAAATTTTGGTTTTGCTTGGGACTAACAAATATTCAAAATCACAAGGGAAAATGAAAGGTAAAACACTAAAGATTGTTAACAAGTTTTTAACAATGTTGTTTTTTACTAAAAATCTAATCAATAAATTCTATGTAAAATGTATCTTTCTGTATATCAACGTATTGACTAAAGAAAAGAGACGTCTATTCAACACAGGTGAACCGTTGAAAAAGCCTGATGTGTCTACTTTAAAACGCGATTAAAACGGATAAAAAAAGAAGGTGTTTCTCCTTCTTTTTTTACTAACTTAACCTTTTAAAATCAATTGTATTTGCCTGCAATATATAGTCCGGTTTTTTCTACAGAACAAGGCAGTATAGGCATTAATAAAATTTAAAAAAGCCAGAAGTTACTCCGGCTTTTCACGATTAATAGCAATTAATTTCAAAGCATTTCAAGAAATGCAATAATTAATCTCTTTATAATAATAGCACTTCAAAGGTGAAATAATTTTTTCTAATTTTAAATTAAAATGTATGGTTGGTAGTAAAAATTGTATAATTGGTAGTTTTTTTGATTTTTCTCTTCACAAAAACCCCTTTTCCGGATGTTTTATTTATTTGATACTTACACAAAAGTAGTATATTAGACTTAAATTATTTTAATTATGCTACGTGCAGTTATTGTTGACGACGAGCCCAAAGCCATAAAAGGTTTGCTTTGGGAGCTTAAACCCTTTACCTCAGAAATTCAAGTGGTTAAAACATTTACCGATCCGGAGGCTGCAATTGTCTATTTAAACTCACATACCAAACAGGTAGATTGTTTATTTTTAGACATACAAATGCCCAAAATGGATGGCTTTAATGTATTGGAAAAGCTAAATCACAGAAAAGATTTAGCCGTAATCATCACTACAGCCTACGATGATTATGCTATAAAAGCCATAAAAAAAGAAGCCATAGACTATTTGCTAAAACCCATTGATTCTGAAGACCTTAAAGAAACCCTTGCTAAACTTAAAAAATTTTCAGTTAAAAATGTAGATTACGACAAGGTAGAAACCATACTTCAAAAATTTTATTCGGAAAACAATAAGAAAAAAATCACCATAAATACTGATGGTAAATTAATATTTCTGGAGGAAGATGATATTATTTTTGCGGTTTCTGACGGAAATTACAGTACTGTTTACCTGGAAAACGGTCAAAAAATTCTCATTTCAAAAAAAATAAAAGAAATTAACGCGCTTTTACCTGACAATGTTTTTTTTAGAATTCACAATTCGTACATTATTAACCTAAATAAGGTAAAAGAATTTATTAAAACGGAAGGATGTGTACTACTTAGCGGCGAACACAAGGTGCCTGTTGCCAGACAACGCAAAGTAGATTTCCTTGACAATTATTAACCTAAATGTCAAAATACTGCTTATATCATTTTAGTTTACGCAAGCTGCCAGGCTTATTTTTTATGTGCCTTTTTTTAAATGGTTCACTGGTAGCACAAGACAGTATTGTTGATGCTTATAAGGTTTTTGTAAAGTCGTTTGTTGCAGAAAAAAACACACTTTTTCATCACATAGACCAAAAATTATCTCCTTATAAAGCAGATACTACAAAAATGCGTTATTTAATAGAAAAAAGCGCTGCTGAAAACTACCCTGAAGCACAAAGCTACGCACTGAATATGCTGGGAATTTACTACAGAAACATTTCAAATTATGATGAAGCTATTGGCTTACATTTAGATGCCTTAAATCAAGCCAAGCTATGTGGAAATATAAATCTAGAAGTGATAAGCTACAACATGCTGGGTGTGGTTTACCGAAGACTGGACTTAATTCGAACGGCACTAGACTATCACAAGCAAGCTTTGGACTTGGCAGAGTCTGCACCAAACCCTAATGAAGATTTAAAAGCCAGTATTGCCGTTTCGCAAAACAGCATGGGAAATATTTATCTAGTTTTGAAACAATATGATATGGCCTTAAGCCTGTTTCAGAAATCGGTGCTTATTGAAACTGAACTAAACAATAAACTCGGACTGGCAATTAATCATCAAAATATAGGTTATGCCCTAGAAGAAAAAGGGAAACTGGATGAAGCTTTACGCAATTACAACATGTCTTTATCCCACAACGAAGAAATAAATTCTAGTGTAGGTAAGGTGATTTGCTACAACAGCATTGGTAAAATTTATATTAAAAAAGGACAGTACAAAGAGGCCTTTTCATTAATTAAACAAGCTATGGAGATGGCTTTACAACTTGGAGACCAATTTTACATAGCCACTTCCTACAACAACCTTGGCTGGGCACAATTAAACATGAACCAACTGGAAGATGCCCAAAACAGTCTAGACCAAGCCCTAAAAATAGCTCAAGAATACAACTTAAAATCCAGCGAAATAGAAGCCTTTGCTCACCTATCAGAATTACACTCAAAAAAGCAAAACTACAAACTGGCATTTGAGTACTACAAGAAATCTCAAAATCTGGATAAAATATTGACCAACGACAGAAACATACAGTATGTAAATGACCTTATATTAAAATATGAAAGCGAAAAAAAGAACAACCAAATAAAGGCCTTAGCCAGCGAAAATGAAATTGTAAAATTAAAACTCTCACAAAGCAAAAAACTGTATTTGTTTGGTTTAGGAAGCTTGCTTTTACTTATTGCCATTCTTTACATATTGTACCGTCAACGAAAACTTAAAGACGAGAAGAAAATTATAACGTTAGAGCAAGACATGCTCAGAAACCAAATGAACCCGCATTTTATTTTTAATGCGCTCAACTCTATTAAACTTTATATCGTAAATAATGAAAAAGAAAATGCCGTATTTTACTTGAATAAATTTTCAAAACTCATTAGAAAAACACTAGTTGCTTCAACCGAAAAAGACATTTCCCTTAAAGAAGAACTGGAAACCATGTCGCTCTATATGAATATAGAAAATATTCGGTTTTCCAACGAAATAAACTACACGGTTTCCGTAGACAAAACCATAGACACGAGTCTGGTTAAAGTTCCTTCATTAATTTTGCAACCTTTTCTGGAAAATGCAATTTGGCATGGTCTTTCTACAAAAAAAGGGCAAAAAAACATTACTCTGAAAGTAGAAAACAAGCATCCCGGTTTTGTCACCATAAAAATTACAGATAATGGAGTAGGCAGAAAGGTCTCTGCCGAGATAAAATCTAAAAAATCATTGAATCGAAAATCAGTAGGAATTGCACTTACTAAAGAACGCCTGGAAAATTTCTCCAAACATTTTACCGCCAACTACAAACTGGAAATCATAGATCTTTACAAGGATAATGTTCCGATAGGAACACAGGTAGTTTTAAAAATTCCAACCACAAAAACTGTACTTAAAACCGCCTGATTACTTGTAGTTTTCTGCCACTTGCTCCAACTCGCTATACCAGTCTTCACCAAACTTTCTAATTAAAGCTTCCTTTACAAATTTATACACAGGCACTTGTAAACTTTCACCTAAGCTACACGCCGGATCGCAAATAGGCCACTTGTCATAATTTACCGCTGCAAACTCTGAATACTGTTTAACTCTAATAGGGTAAAGATGACAAGAAACCGGCTTTTTCCACGCAATAACATCTTCATTATACGCCTGTTCTATAGCACATAAGGCTGTACCTTGCTCATTAAAAAACACATATGCACACTCCGCATTATTTACCAGTGGCGTTTCGTATTCTCCATCTTCTGTTGTGATAAAAACGCCTTGTTTTTCAATAGCTAAAAGACCTTCAGCTCTTAAATACGGTTTTAGTAAAGGATAGATTTTTTGCAGTATTTGTGTTTCTTCTTGTTCTAGCGGAGCGCCGGCATCACCTTCCACACAGCACGCGCCTTTACATGCAGTTAAGTTGCACACAAAATCCTTTTCTATTATTTCTTCTGAAATAAGGGTTTTTCCTAGTTGAAACATAATGCAAATATACCGTATACAAAAACAATTTACTATTCAAAAAAAGATAAAAACTTTACCTTATTTTAATACGTGTATTAGGTAATAAATACCGAAATTTGCATCAAAATTTATAATTAACTGTCATGCAATTCAGTATAAAAGAAATATTTACGGCCTTTATGGTTCTTTTTGCGGTTATAGACATTGTAGGAAACGTTCCCATTGTTATTGATTTACGAAAAAAAGTAGGTCATATACAAAGTGAGAAAGCCTCCATAGTTGCCGGCGTGATTATGATTATGTTTTTGTTTTTGGGACAAAACATTTTATCGCTCATTGGTATAGGAGTTAACAGTTTTGCTGTTGCCGGCGCCTTTGTAATTTTCTTTATTGCCCTTGAAATGATTTTGGGCATTACGCTTTATAAGCAAGATGAAGAAGAAGCCTTAAACGCTACCATTTTCCCGTTGGCATTTCCATTAATTGCCGGACCGGGAAGTTTAACCACCTTGCTTTCTTTACGAGCAGAATTCAAAATTGAAAATATTATTATCGCTATTATACTCAACGTAATTATTATTTTTATTGTCTTAAAAACCTCATCAAAAATTGAACGGCTGATAGGTAAAAATGGTATCAGCATTATTAGAAAAGTTTTTGGTGTAATTTTACTGGCGATTGCGGTTAAACTTTTTGCACACAATATTAAAGCCCTATTTGTATAATTTTTTATGAAAATTTTTATCCGAATTTTGATTTTTGCGGCCATAGGTCTTATCCTTTTTAACGCATCAAAAATAAGTGATGCACCCTTACTTGAAGGCAACAACCTAACCGCGCTCATTACCATTATGGCTTTAGCGTGTGCTATTGTATTGCTCTTAATACTGAATACTTCTAAAAACATTGAAAAGAAAGTAAAAAACAGAAAATGAATTTTGAGGTTTTAATCATTGGCGGTGGTGCAGCCGGGTTATCCTGTGCTTTAGTATTGGGTTCAGCTCACGAAAAAACCTATGCAAAAAATAAAACCATAGGTATTATCGCACACCAAAGAGCTTCACATTTACAAAGTGCAAAGTTTAACAATGTGCTAGGGTTAGCTCCGGGTACTACAGGCGCTTCTATTCTTACTGACGGAAAAAAACAATTAGCGCATCTATATCCTCATGTTACCCAAATTGAAAAAGGAAAAGCAACCGAGATTAAATTCTTAACTAACGGTTTTAAGATTGACACAAATAAAGCTGTTTATCATGCCAAAATAGTGGTGGTAGCCGTTGGTTACACCGATTTGTTCACCATTAAGGGATTAGAGCACTACATTGAACCGCATCCCAGAGCGGAAACTGAAAAAAACAGAATTTGGCTCAAAAACAACAATCACTTGATAGAAAAAGGGCTTTATGTTGCCGGAACCTTGGCCGGATGGCGAAGTCAATTTGCTATAGCTTCCGGTAGTGGTGCACATGTAGCCACTGATATTTTAACCCTGTGGAATGCAGGCAAACATACAAAAGTACACGACAAGGTAAGCCCTTAAAACTCTTCTTGACTAAGTTTTATTACTTCTTCTATCACAATGTCACTTGTGCCTATTACTTCCTGGTAAGACCCTTCATTAAACAATTGTTCTGCAAAAAATGCTTTTATAAATAGTTTTATTTCATCTTTATAGGCAATAAAGGTTATCTTGGTTTTGAGCCGTTGATTTAAATATTCCTGAAAGTCAACAAGCATAGCCTCATCCACTTGAAATTGATGCAAGAATTCCGGTTTTGAAAGTTGCTGGTAATCGTTTCTGTTTTTTTCAATCTGTTCAAACACAAAATAGCTGATTAACCCACGGTTAATTAAAAAATAAAGGGTTTCGTTTTCCATGCTTGAATCTATAGGCACAAATACATCCGGAATAATGCCGCCGCCGCCGTAAACAATTTTCCCCTTGGGTGTGGTAAATTTTAAGGAATCGGCTACTTTTATTTTGTCTTCTTCTTGCAACTCTCCGGTGCGTAATCTTTCCAGATATTCGTCATAATAGTCCTGATGTCCTTGATCATAAGCTCTTTGAATGGAGCGTCCTGTGGGTGTGTAGTATCGCGAAACGGTTAGTCGTACTGCGCTGCCATCACCCAAATCCATTTCGCGTTGTACCAATCCTTTTCCGTATGAGCGTCTACCAACAATTACGCCTTTATCGTTATCTTGCAATGCGCCGGCTATAATTTCGCTTGCTGAGGCCGAGTTTTCGTTTATCAAGACATATACCTTTCCGTTTTCGAAATCGCCTTTTTTAGTGGCGTAGCTTTTTTCAATTTGACCGCGCTTATTCTTGGTGTATAAAATTAATGTTTCGTCTTCTAAAAATTCATCTGCTATTTGCTCGGCTACTCCTAAAAATCCGCCGGGATTGTCGCGCAGGTCTAAAGCCAGTTGTGTGGCTCCGGACTTTATGAGCTTAGTCAGCGCTTTTTTGAATTCTTTATAAGTAGACTCGGCAAAGCGGTTTATTTTAATATATCCTAAATTTGCAGTTAGCATATAGGCTGCATCCACACTCTTTAAAGGAACGTGATCTCGCTTTACGGAAAAGTCTAAAAGCTTGTCTTGACTTTTGCGGTACACTTTTAGGTTTACTGTAGAATGTAATGGGCCTTTTAGTTTTTCTATGATTTGGTCGTTTACTAAGTTTTCACCGTAAATTGAATCGCCATTAGCCATAAGTATTCTGTCGCCGCCTTTTATTCCGGCTTTATCACTTGGACCATTTTTTATGGTTCTTATCACTGTTATGGTGTCTTTATAGGTATAAAAGCTAATGCCTATACCTACAAAATCGCCTTTCATGTTTTCTGAAACGCGTTGCATTTCTTCTTTGGAAATATACACCGAGTGCGGATCCAGATTTTCAAGAATGCCATTAACCGTAACATCCACAATGCTGTCTGTGTTTACATAGTCAACATACTCGTAGTCTATATAGTCAATAAGCCTGTTGAGTTTGTCTTTTTTACTATTTGAAGAAAACAGCCTGTCTGAGGAGTCAGAAAAATTTAACTTCCCGCCAATGAATATGCCTGCCGCTATGGCAAGCCCTAAAAAAAATGGGGTGTATTTTTTATTACCCTGCTTCATGTTAGAAGTTTTGTTTTCTTCCATTTAATTTTTCTACTTCCCTATTTTGATTAAAAATTGGATATAAATCTGTCTCAAATTACATACCAAAAAGTAAGGTTTTCGGTATAAATGTAACCGCAAATTTTTAATTAACAACGAATAAAGGCGTGTATATAGTATTTCTGTAGTAGAATTCAACTTCGTTAATTAAATTTTATTCTGTATTTTTAGAAAACTTTAACCTTCCAACTATGAAATTTCTATCAGTCTTATGTTTGTAAATATAGTAAAACCCCAAAGTTTTGTTTGTGGGTTTAATATTAATCTAGAATATGAGAATTTAGGTTCAACAGCTTATACCTACTACGAGCTAACCGAAGCAGAAATAAACGACCCTAATTTTATAGACTTGTTGGAGAACAACAAATATCATATAATAAAAAAAGAAACCCAAAGCGGGGTATTATACGAAGTAACCCTTTATAAAAATTAGGATGTCCCGGTTTCTTTGCATCTTGTTATTATTCTCATGTGCAAGTTTTGCTCAAAGCCCCGATGTGGCTTGGCAAAAAACGTATGGTGGCACTGGTTTTGACTCAGTATACGATTTGGTGGCCTGCTCTGACGGCAACTTTTTGCTCGTTGGGCGCTCTGGAAGTTCAGTTTCCGGCAATTGTACCGAAACTACCAATGGTCTTACGGATTATTGGGTGCTTAAAGTAGATGGTTCGGGCAATATCATTTGGCAAAAAAAATATGGCGGTAATGAACTGGATAATTTATACACCGCCATAGAAGCTCCGGATGGCGGGTATTTACTCTTGG
>DASRWB010000044.1:0-20895 GCA_035654775.1 Flavobacteriaceae bacterium
TTGGTATAGGTGTTTCTAATGGTTGGGGCTTTTTGAATATAACCTCCATTAAAATCAAACAGGTGTTTTCCTGACAGTTTATAGGTTAATCCGGCTTTGGCTCCCATCCCGGTAAAGGTTAGCTTTTCACCTTTTCCGAAAGAGTTGTCATCAAAAAGTCCGTTTCTGTACAAGCCTTCTCTTTGGTATTGTGTGCTTCCGAAATTACCCGAAACATAAAAATCTACTTTGCTGTATTTGAATAATGCAGTCGCATAGGCGTCCAAATCTGTGGCGTAAATATTGAAGTTATATCTAAATTTATCGCCTACACCGGCCACGTAATCTGCATTTTCTTCATCGAAAGGTACACCTTCAAATCCATCAACGTTTAAATATCCTATTCCTCCTAATAAATCCGTGATTTCCGCAAAGTTTTCAGATTTTAAATTTTTATACGTTACACCTGCATTAAGGGTAATATTATCAGTTAATGTACTTGTTAATATGGTATTTGCCGTAAACTGCTTGTCGTCTACCCGATCTTCATAAAGTGCGTAAGTGGCGTTAAGCCCGTTTTGCGCATTGGTTATATTGGCTGTATACATACGGTCCCAATTGATTTGTCCGTCATTTTCAAACTGCTGCTGCGCACCATAGGCAAACTCCGGATTATCCGGAAAGTTTCTTTCAAAATAGCTGGGCAGTAATTGGTAATAGGCCGGACTGGGGTTAGATCCGCCGCCTTCATAGGCAATATTTCCTTCGCCATCTTCTACGCGGTTTACTCCGTTAAAATCTAAACGGCTATTTCCTATTTCACCAAACTGATAAGCCACATTGGTGTTGAGCATGGTTTTATCAGAAATGTTCCAGTAGTGGTTCAACATTAAAATAGGTTCTTCCACACGTTTTACTCTGGAGTTTCTTTTTTCACCGTCTTGCCATCCCCAGTATTCATTGTATCTTATGTCTTTTAAATCATAAACTTCCTGTGTATTAGGTGATGATTTTCCTCTGCGGTTAGGCGCAAAGATAGAAGTGAAATTGATACTGTGTTTATCGTTAATTTTCTTTTCTACTGAAGCAAAAAAGGAATTGGAATCGTAAAAGGTTGCATCCTGATACCCTTCGTCGCCCCAACGTCTGGCCAGCATTAAGGTGTAGGCCCAGCCGCCTTCCAGCAAACCGGAAGAGTAACTTGCCATAATTCGGTTGGTATAACTTCGGTTTGATGAAGAATAGGTTATTCGCCCGCCTTCTCTGTAACTTGAAGCTCGGGTACTGATGTTTGTTGAACCGAGCAAACCTCCAAAATTAAAGGAAGAAGGCACTAAACCGGTAGTCAACTCCTGATTTCGGATTACATCGTTTAATCCGCCCCAGTTACTCCATTGAGGTCTTCCGTCATAGGTTTTATTCATTTCAATACCGTTAATGAGTACGCTACCGTTTTCTGAATCCTGACCTCGCATTCTGAAGAATGAAGAGCTAAACTCAAAAGCCGCGGTACGCTGAAACACGTCTTGTGAGGATTGCAAAAGTCCGGAAATGTTATCGGCACCACTTGAATCGTCATTGAGTTCGTCATCAGACAGGGTTATGGTAAATAAATCGGCGGCATCTGAGGTTACATCCACTTCTAAAATCATATCGGTAATGTCAACCGTTTGTCCTTCGTTGATTACTATTGGGTATCTGTTATTCACATACCCTTGTTTTGAAAGTCTTAAAACTTGTTCTCCTAAAGGTAATTTTTGGGTGAACACGAAAGTTCCTAAGGCATCAGTAGTAACTGATATATTTGTGCCTTCAATAGTAACGGTTACATCCGGAATGGGTTCTTGTGTAACAGGGTCTTTTACACTTCCTTTTACAACAGTTTGCTGAGCAAACACCGGTAAGGCAGAAAATATCCCCATTAAAAAAATAAATAAGCTTTTTTTCATATTTGGTTTTATAGTTAAAAAAGATTTATTCCTTAAATAATTTTGGTATTTAAGGCTTGCAAATTTACATTTTTTATAATAAATATCTACTTTTGGCCTGACAATTGTTCATATTGATAAGAATTGTTTAAATTACTAAAAACATATTAAAGCTACATGAAAAAATTATCCTTTTACTTTTCAGTAATCTTAGCCCTTTCTGTTTTTACCGGAATTGCTCAGGAAAAGAAAAAATACAGAGCGCATACCATAGGGTTTTACAATTTAGAAAATCTTTTTGACACCATAAATGACCCCTTAAAATTTGATGAGGCAAGCCCCATGATGGAACTTAAAACAGACCGACAGCCTGTTTACAAAAAGAAAGTGCGTAATATGGCGCGTGTAATTTATGATATAGGACATGAAATAACCCAAAATGCACCTGTGATTTTAGGCGTATCCGAAATTGAAAACAGAGAAGTTTTGGAGGATGTAGTGAACGACTCGTTATTGCTTCCGTATGACTATGGCATTGTCCATTACCATTCGCCTGATGCCCGTGGAATAGACGTAGGATTGATTTACCAAAAAAAGTTTTTTACGCCGCTGTACACAAGCTCACACGAATTAAAAATTTATGACGACAACACCCAAAAACGGGTATATACCAGAGATCAATTGTTGGTAAGTGGGAAACTTGAAGGAGAAATGATTCATATTATTGTAAACCATTGGCCTTCAAGAAGTGGCGGAGAAGCACGCAGCAGGCCCAAACGCATCGCAGCCGCAAAACTTAGTAAGCGTCTCATAGATTCCTTGCAGTCTAACGACCCATATGCAAAAATATTTATTGTAGGAGATTTGAATGACGACCCAACAAATCAAAGTATCAAGGAAATTCTTAAAGCTGAAAAAGATAAAGAGAAAGTAGGCTTTAAAGGAATTTACAATCCTATGGAAAACTTTTTTAGAATGGGCTTAGGCTCTAATGCCTACCGAGATGCCTGGAGTTTGTTTGATCAAATATTGATGTCTAAACCCTTACTGGAAAAAGATTATTCATCGTTCAGGTTTTATCAAGCCGGAATTTATAATAAAAACTACTTGGTTGAAAAACGAGGAAGATGGAAAGGCTATCCAAAACGTAGCTTTTCCGATGGTGGCTTTACCGACGGTTTTAGCGACCACTTTCCTGTATACGTTATTGTTATTAAAGAAATAGATCAATAAAAATAGTATCATCGCATCCCATAAAAAAAGGCAACTGAAATTCAGTTGCCTTTTTTGTTAATTCTGCAGCCAGGTATTCCAGGGAATTCTTGACAAAAAGAGCACCAAGGCAATGCCATAAAATACGGTTATGGTTTTAAACTTGGTTTTTGAATTTTCTTTCTTTTTATGACTGGAGTAGCCTATGGTTATTAAAATAATGGCTATAATATTTACCAGCGGATGTTCAACCAAATACAATCGGTTTACTGCATTTTTCATGACTTCTCCCATGCCGGATTCGCTAAACAAACTTAATCTTGGAGAGATAAAATACAAAACAAACCCCAAGACTAACTGGATATGCGATACTATCAAGGCAAACAGGGTTATTCGTAAATCTTTTGCTGAAAAGGCTTTATTGCCAAAAAACTTGGCAAGCGCATTAAAGGTAGCCAATACCAGTATTAACAATACTAGATAAGCCCAGTAAGAGTGTAAAATTTTAACGGTTTCGTACATGTTTTTTAGGTTTAAGTTATTCAAAGGTACTAAAATAAAGCCATAAAAAAACCCGAACCATAAATGTCCGGGTTTTAATTTTTAATTTTCTATTTTACTTAAAAGTTATAGCGAATACTGGCATTCCAAGTTCTGCCAATTCCTAAATAATAACCAAAGCTGTCTTTTTGATTTATATAAGCTTCATTGAATAAATTGTAAACATTTCCTCTGAAAACAATGTCTTGTCCTCCTATTTTAAATTTGTAAGTCAAACCGGCGTCTGCTAATGTATAAGCCGGAAGTCTAACAGACTCATATTTTCCTCCAGCCAGTGCTTCTGCAGCTACATCAGCAGGGTCAACAAATTCATAAAGTCCTGAGTAAATGTTGTAAGAACCATCAACAGATAGGCACTCAAGTATATCTATACTTAATCCCATTCCGAAAGATGTTTGTGGTGCATTACCAATTTTCACATCAGTTAAATCCACTTTTCCGTTAGAGGTTATAAATTCACCGGTGTCATCATTTTGTAGGGTGTAAGGCGTTTCGCCATCATACTTCCAGTTCCCTATAGAACCATATCCCCTTAAACTCCAGCTGGCGGCTATGGGTCTGTACTCAAAATCAAACTCTACTCCATTGTGTCTTTGTGTTACGTCTGTGATTCTATAAGTACTAAATTCGTCATCACTTGTATTTAATTCTCCATCTGCTCCGGGTTGTACAGGTCCGTTAATGGACAAGTATCTGTTACCCCATTCTGTACTGTAAACATCTATGTTTAGTCTCAACACATCATTCTTAAATCTGTAACCTCCTTCAAAACTGGTGATTTCTTCATTATCAACTTCCGGTTCTGCCAAAGCATTATCATATCTGATATCGGCAAAAATATTGTCTAAAAAGGGTTGTCTGGAATAAAATCCGGCATTGAAAAAGAAAGCATGCTTGTCATTTAACTTATAAGCAAGACCTCCTTTTATGTTGTATCCTGCTTTACTTACTTTATCCGATTTTCCTAAGCCGTTACCTCTACCGGTAAAGAACCCTTCTCTTTGGTAGGATTGTGTAGATACAGCTCCTTGTGCAAATGCTGAGAACTTATCGTTAACGTATTCTACTTGACCAAATCCACCTAAGTACTGAATTACTTCTTCATAATTGTAATCGTATCTTTGGTCATCATCAGCAAAGTTGAATAAGGATGCCCAAGGATTGGCCTCAAATGTCTCGGATATAACGTAGTCGCTTGGTCTATCGGTTCTGAAATTATCAACATAACCATTAAGTCCTAACTTGTTTTCCAATTGTCTGAAGTGTATCCCATTGTAGGTTCTTCCATCAACCCCAACATTTAATGACCAGTTTTCGTTTACATCAAAGTTTAAATTTGAAAGCATCCCATACCAGTTATGGTTATTAACTGATGATCTTCTTAAGTAAGAGTCGGAGAAGTTACCATTTCCATTAGCATCAGCTGTTGCTATATTATTTTCTACTATAGCTTCAAAATTAATTTCTTGTTCGTTTGTTCCGGTAATGCCTACATCAATATTTCTAATACGTCCATTACCTACATTTCCTGTTCCGCCGCCGCGACCCCAAGAAGCATAAAGCACTGTGGATAGCTCTAACCTGTCGTTAATGTCAAAATCCCAGTTCAAGTTTGCCACGGGTTTGTGATAGTAGTTACGTCTTTCTGTAAAACGTTCTCCATTTAAAAATCCTGTATTGCTGTTGGCTTTTTCACCATAAGCTTGGTAAAACTCCAGGCTTTGAGAAAAGTTTTGATCGTGCCATTGCGGAGCTCCTGTGAGTAAGAAATTAAATGAATGCTTATCATTAGGCTTATATCCTACAGAGAATAAGTAATTTTGTCCTTGTCCAGCTGTACCAATTGAGTACTTTCTAAAAGCTTGCCAATGATCAACAAGTACGGAAAAAGCCCATCCTTTTTCATTTAACCCCGTATCATAAGAAAAAGTGCCTTTCATATAGCTGTCATTTCCTCCTAAAAATCGAACAAAGCCTCCTTGTTTTCTCTCGGTAGTTTTAGAAACGATATTCACCGTTCCTCCCACTGAAGAAATAGCTAACTTGGATGCCCCTAAACCACGTTGAATTTGTACTGCATTAGCAACATCACTCATCCCTGACCAGTTTGACCAATACATTCTGCCATCTTCCATCCCGTTGATAGGCTGACCATTTAACAAGTAAGCTGTATTAGTTTGATCAAATCCTCTTAAAAAGATTTGGCTATCGCCGAAACCTCCAGCTTGATTTGAAACGTAAATTGAAGGCGTATTTTTTAACGCTTCACCAAATTCTACGTTCCCCGCAGATTTCATTTGAATTTCTTGAGCTCTAATTGTAGAAACCGCCACAGGTGTTTCTCTGCCTTCGGCTAAATCAACAATTCCGCTGCCAATAATAACCACTTCATCCAGAGAATTGTCAGGAGTTAAAATGATTCTTCCCAGATTAGTATCTCCATTAAATGTCAAGGTCACGGTTCGGTACCCCACATATGAAATTTCAATACTTCCTGAACCGGCTTCACTAATTAAAGTAAAGTTTCCATCAAAGTCTGAAGACACACCATTGGTTGTGCCCTTTTCAATAATGTTTGCACCGGGTAATGGCGAGTTTAAATCCCCATCAATTACAGTACCTGTTAGAGTACTTTGAGCAAATGCTGCTACAGAAAAAAGAACTGCAACTGCAACAAATAAAAATCGAGTAGTTTTCTTCATTTTAGTTATGGATTAGTTTGAAAATTTTCGGCAAAATTAGCCATATTTTTGGCTATTTCATTAACTTATTGTTAAGAATTATTTACCCTTAAGGTACTGCATAAAACTTTACAATTTTAACTCTTTGAAAATAAGCTATAAACAAGTTTTTAACACCTATTTTTTGTGTTTTAAAAAGTGATGGATAAGGTTTTGTGTGGAGGCATCATGTATTTCCTTACTGCTATGGTCAAACTCCTGAAGGATGGTATTGGCAAGCTGCTTTCCAAGCTCTACACCAAACTGGTCGTAACTGAAAATATTCCAAAGCACACCTTGTACAAATATTTTATGCTCGTAAAGTGCAATAAGTTTACCCAGACTTTCGGGAGTAAGTTTATCTATAAAAAGGGTGGTTGTGGGTTTATTGCCTTCAAATATTTTGTAAGGCAACAGGTTTTCTTTTTCTGTTTTCGTAAGCTTGGTTTGGTTTAATTCTGCCGAAACTTCATCTTTACTTTTTCCTTTCATCAAAGCTTCGGTTTGTGCTATAAAATTGGAAATTAATTTATTGTGATGTTCAGTGTCTCCGTGTAGTGAATGAACAAATCCTATAAAATCTACCGGAATAAGTTTGGTGCCTTGATGCAGCAATTGAAAGAAAGCGTGCTGCGCGTTGGTGCCAGGCTCACCCCAAATTATTGTTCCAGTTTGATAGGTTATCTGCTTACCGTTTCTATCAATATATTTACCATTGCTTTCCATAATTCCTTGTTGCAAATAGGTAGCAAACTGGTTTAAGTATTGAGTATAGGGTATAATAGCTTCGGTTTCAGCTTCAAAAAAATTATTGTACCACACACTCAGTAACGCCATGATAACAGGGATGTTATCCTGAAATGGCGTGTCTCTAAAATGAAGGTCCATTTTATGTGCGCCTTGGAGTAATTTTTCAAAATTTGAATACCCTAAGGCCAGGCTAATACTAAGTCCAACGGCACTCCATAGCGAAAACCGACCGCCAACCCAATCCCACATGGGAAAGACGTTTTCTTCTGTTATTCCAAACTTTTTAACTGCCTCAACATTGGTCGATACCGCTATAAAATGTTTTGCAATGGCTTGCTCAGGTGCTTGCTGTAAAAACCAGGATTTAATCGTGTTGGCATTTGAAAGGGTTTCCTGTGTGGTAAACGTTTTGGAAACAATGACAAACAGCGTGGTTTTGGGGTTTACTTTTTTTAATATCTCTGTTACATGATCGCCATCAACGTTACTTACAAAATACGTGTTAAGATGATTTTTATAATACTGTAAGGCTTCTGTTACCATAGCTGGTCCAAGATCGGAACCTCCAATGCCTACATTGACAACGTGCGTAATCTTTTCTCCGGAATACCCTTTGTAATCCCCGTTGATTACCTGTTCTGAAATTTTTTTTATTCGTGCTTTTGCCGCGTGAATTTCAGGGATAATATTTTTGCCCTGTACAAAAACCTCGGTATTCTTTGGTGCTCGTAAGGCGGTGTGCAATACCGCTCTTTTTTCGGTTTCATTTATTTCGTCTCCGTTAAAGTAAGCGGAAACGGCCTTTTTTAATTGCACTTCGTCTGTGAGTCCCAACAACAACTCCAAGGCTTGTTTGTCTATACGGTTTTTAGAATAGTCCACATAAAAATCTTCCCAACGGATGGTAAATTCTGCTGCTCGGCTTGGGTTTTCTTTAAAAAGAGAAACCAAATGGGTGTCTTTAATAATATTGAAGTGCTGGCTTAACTTCTTCCAGGCAGTGGTAGTCGTTGGATTTATTTTGGGTAAAGCCATCGGTTTAATTTGCTTGTGTTACCAAGTCTTCTATTTCAACAGGTTCGGGTAATTCCTCAAGGTAAGGAATACTGTCCAATTGTTTTTTTAGCGGTTCAATATGTTTTAGATAAGCTTCTTTCAAATGGGAAGCAATGGGCTCAGCCTCAGGCAATTTTTGCTTAAATGGGTCTACTTGCTCTCCGTTTTTCCAGAAACGATAACACACATGTGGTCCCGAAGTATTACCCGTCATACCAACCCAGCCAATAACATCACCTTGCTTTACATATTGTCCTACTTTTACTTTACGCTTGCTCATGTGCAGGTATTGTGTTTCGTAAATAGAGTTGTGTCTGATTTTTACATAATTTCCGTTGCCACGGGTGTAGCTTGATTTTGTAACGGTTCCGTTTGCAGTAGCCCGGATAGGCGTGCCAATATTGGCAGCAAAATCGGTTCCTTTGTGTGGCCTGATTTTGTTACCATATAGTGCGATTCTTCTTTTCAGATTGTATCTGGAAGAAATACGTTTGTATTCTACAGGTGCTTTTAAAAAGGCTCTTCTTAGGTTTTTGGCTTCTTCATTAAAGTAATCGGTAAGGCCCTTTACACTGTCGGTTTTAAATTTAAAGGCGTAGAAGTCTTCCTTGTTGTGTTTAAAAAAGGCCGCTTTTACTTCATCTACACCTGCATAAATGGTGTCGTCTATATATTTGTCGGTATAAATTACTTTAAAAACATCGCCCTTTTGCAGCCGGGTAAAATCTATGGTCCAGGCGTAAATATCAGACATTTGGTAAGCCAATACCTGACTTATTCCGTGGTCGTCCAAAGTTTTTGAGATGCTGTTGGTTATCAGTCCTGAAAATTCTTTTTCTACATACTTAATGGGTTTTCGGCTTGAATAGGCGTGAATGGAGTCCTTGAAATTAATAACAAAATATTCTTCCTTGTTGGGTTGATAAATAAAACATTGTGGATTTTGAAGCGAATCTTTGGTGCACAGTAAGGTGTAGGGTTTTCCTATCTGAAGTTTTCGGATGTCGAAAGAATCTTTGGTTTTTTCTACAATTTGGTGAATTTGGGGATAGCCTATTTTGTTGCGCTCCATGATGAGTCCAAAATTATCTCCTTTTCTTATGGTGTCTCTCACTACGGTGTAGTTATTCAAATTGAATCCAAACTCATAAACATCAACCGGTTCGGCTTCTGCTATTTCTTGTTCGAGAGCGACATCGGGCGTTTCTTGTTTACAGCTGTTGAAAAGCAGTACTGTAAAAAAAAGGACTATACATTTTTGCCCCAATCGGCTAATTCTTCTTTGGTCCATAAATCCGGAAAAAATATTCGTCTTTGATATTTTGGATGCATATATTTTACCCATTCGCTTCCTCCTGTTGCTTCGGCAGTTTTACCGCCAATGTTTAAATAATGATTTGCCGTGTTGTAGTGTGCCATTACCCATTTTATATTTACGGTATAGTCGTAATGTCTCATGGCTGCTACCAATGTTTTATCTTCTTTTACCTCTTGTGGCAAGGCTTTAAACTTTGTCCACAAGTTGTGTGTATTATAAAACTCAGCAAATCTAAGAAAATCTGCTTTGTATTTTTCTTCAAAAACTGTTAATAAATAGCTTTTTTTGCCGGTTTTGTAATCTTTACCGGCGGCTTGCCAGTACAAATGGTCGAAAGCATGCTCGTAAGGAGTATTTCGGTCTATGGTTTCTCTAAACCTGTTGTCTATTAAATTTATCAGTTCGGTTGAGGCAAATTCAATCTTTCGGTATTGTGCGCTTTGAAAACCGCTGGCCGGGGTTAAGGTAGTTCTAAACTTGTTGTACTGTGCGACTTCCATGCCTTCTCTCATGATGTTAAACGAAGAAGTCAGCATATCAAAATAACGGCTTACCCGCATGAGTTTCTCTGAAAAAAAAGCAGCGTCTATTTCTTCATTTTGGGCTACTTGATCTATTTCCCAAAGAATCATTTTAAACAGCAATTCGTTTATTTGATGGTACATGATAAACACCATTTCGTCCGGAAGTGTGGTACGCTGTGTTTGCAGGTTTAACAAGGCGTCTGTCTGAATGTAATCCCAGTAGGTAATGGGCTTGCTGTACAGTAGACCTTCAAGATGCACGTTCAGGTCTTGGTTTAGTTTTTGGTATTTTTCCTGAAGTTGGTCGGTTATGTTTTTGTCCATGCTAATTTTCTACTATTATTTGAAAAGGGTGTTTCAGTCCTTTAAAAGCATCCAAATCGGCGCGAAGAGAGCCAACGGCCAAATCGGCTTTTATTCTTAAAGGTACTTTATTTTTATCATTGGATACCCAAAGGGTTAAACTTTCTTCTTCTTTAAATACGCGTCCGGCCATAACGTAGGGTCTGAAGACCAACGCTTCTACTTTGCCAAAATCGGTTTTTAGAATTTCTTTGCCTAAGTATTTAAGTTTAAAAGTGTAATTTTCTTCATCAAAAAACATATCCACCTGCACTTCGTCGCCTTCGTTTAACCGGTTTACCTCCAGTTTGTTTCTAAGGTAATAAAAAGTGGACACCATATCTTGAATTGCCGGTTTGGTGTCAAAGGTTTTTTGGGTGTTGTGTTTTTTGTTATTTACATGGGCTTTTTTTTGCGTTTGATCAAAATGGATTTCAACATCTTTGGTATAACCGCCTTCGTTTATTTTTCGTATGAATTTATAAGGTAAATTTGTGGTTTTATCGAAATAACTTTCATAACGGTCTTCTACTTTAAAAAACCATTTTATCATTCCTGTGGTCCATCCTTTTCCCACAACATGATAAACGGGTTTTCCTTTGTAGTTACCGTCTTTTACGGTTAATGTTGCATTTCCGGCTTTTAAAAAGTTGCTGTAGCTCATTCTAAACCTAAACCACTCTCCATCTCCAAAAGCTTCTTCTTGTTGAGAAAATACGCTCGAGGTAAAAGTCATCAGCAGCACTAGTGTAAGTAGGTAGTTTTTCATAATATCGTGTTGTAATTGCTTTGTAATACAGTTCATTTAGTAACCATTTTGCAATTACTATTCCAAAAATATTAAAACCAAGTACTCCACCAAAAAAAGGATTGTATTTCTGTGTGTTTTTGCATAACCCTTTTAAAGCGTGCCCCTTTTTTCTTGTTCTCTTTCTATGGACTCAAACAGGGCTTTAAAATTTCCGGCACCAAAACCTCTGGCTCCCATACGCTGTATAATTTCAAAAAACAACGTGGGTCTGTCTTCTACAGGCTTTGTGAAAATTTGTAAAAGATAGCCTTCTTCATCAGCATCAATCATGATTCCTAATTTTTTTAGGGTTTCAATATCCTCACGAAGTTCATGACTGAAAGTTTCCAGTCTTCCGGGCACGGCTCGATAATATTCTTCAGGTGGTGTAGATAAAAACTCTACACCTCGTGAGCGCAAATCCGAAACAGTCTTTATAATATCGTCAGTCGCCACGGCTATGTGCTGTACTCCCGAGCCTTCATAAAAATCCAGGTATTCCTCAATTTGCGATTTTTTCTTTCCTTCGGCAGGCTCATTAATAGGAAACTTTATACGTCCGTTTCCGTTACTCATTACCTTGCTCATTAAGGCTGAATACTCCGTATGGATTTGTTTATCGTCAAACGAGAGGAAGTTTACAAAGCCCATAACGTCTTCATACCATTTTACCCAGGTATTCATTTCACCCCATCCTACATTACCTACCATGTGGTCTATGTATTTTAACCCTACAGCCGGCGGATTGTAGTCTGATTCCCATTTTACAAATCCGGGCATAAACTGGCCGTTGTAGTTTTTACGCTCCACAAACATATGAACGGTTTCTCCGTATGTATAAATTCCGGAGCGTACCACTTCGCCATATTCATCAGTTTCCACAGTAGGTTCTTGGTATGATTTTGCTCCTCGGGATGTGGTTTCTTCCCAGGCACTTCGGGCATCTTCTACCCAAAGCGCAATCACTTTTACACCATCACCATGTTTTACTATATGTTGGTTTATAGGATGTTTAGAGTGTAATGGTGTGGTTAACACCAATCGTATTTTATCTTGTTTCAGCACATAGGAAACGGTATCCTTACTGCCGGTTTCCAACCCTTTGTAGGCATACGACTGAAACCCGAAAGCCGTTTTGTAAAAGTGGGCAGCTTGCTTGGCATTGCCTACGTAAAACTCTACATAATCCGTGCCTAATAGTGGCAAAAAATCTTCGGCTCCTTCAAATATTTTTTCTAATCCGTAATCAACTGATTTTATTTCTTTACTCATGGTTTTAATTTTTAGTATTCTAACCAGGATTTGTAATAATCCTCATCGGCTATTTTTAAGGCTTCTTCTGTAACTTTAAGCGGTTTAAAGGTGTCCACCATAACAGCCAGTTCATCGGTTTTTACCTTACCTATACTTCTCTCGGTGGCACCCGGATGCGGTCCGTGAGGTATCCCTGCCGGATGCAACGAAATATGCCCGGCAGCCACATCATTTCTACTCATAAAATCGCCATCTACATAATACAGCACTTCATCACTGTCTATGTTGCTGTGATTGTATGGTGCCGGAATAGATTGCGGATGATAATCATACAAACGCGGCACAAAACTGCACACCACAAAGGCATCGGTTTCAAAGGTTTGATGTACAGGTGGCGGTTGGTGAATGCGACCTGTGATGGGTTCAAAATCGTGAATGGAAAACGCATACGGATAATTGTAACCGTCATAGCCAACCACATCAAATGGATGCGAGGCGTAAACCATTTCAAAAATATCGTCTTGTTTTTTTACTTTGATGAGAAATTCGCCAGATTCATTATAGGTTTCCAGTTCTTGCGGTTGGCGTAAATCGCGCTCGCAATAGGGTGAATGTTCCAGCAATTGACCGAACCAGTTGCGGTAGCGTTTTGGTGTGTAAATTGGTCGGCGGGATTCTACAATAAAGAGTCTGTTATCTTCAGTGTCAAAATCCATTTTGTAGATGATACCTCTTGGAACGAGTAGATAATCGCCGTATTTGAAATCGAGATTGCCGAGATGTGTGCGTAATTTTCCGGTGCCTTTATGGATGAAAATAAGTTCATCGGCGTCGGTGTTTTTATAAAAATAATCTTTGGTAGATTGTTTTGGTGCTGACAGAATAATGCTGCAATCGCTGTTAGTCAGAACGGTTTTTCTGCTTTCTAAATAATCGTTTTCGGGTTTTACCTCAAATCCACGTAAGCGATACGATTGAATGGAATTTGCTTTGGCAATTTTTGGCGCTACACTGTATTGCTTTTTTATGGCTTTTACTTGAGTTGGGCGTTGCTCATGATATATATTTGAATACATTCCATCAAAGCCTATAGTACCGAATAACTGTTCGTAATACAAACTGCCGTCCGGTTTTCTGAACTGAATGTGTCGCTTGTGTGGAATTTTCCCTAAGGTGTGATAAAATGGCATTTTTCTTTAAAATTTAAACTGGTTTTTGGCACTTTTTAACTTGTTGTTTGCTTTATGCCGGGTGCATAAAGATACAAAATATGCACATTCACTCAGGCTTTCTTTTTATAAGAAAATGAAGGTAGTGTAACAATCCGGCCCAAAAGTGTTTCATGGTGTACAAATATCGTAAAAATTCACCTATTTTTTTAAAACCAAAAGCCTAAATTGAAAAACCAAACGTTTTGCCGGGCTTCCGGCGACCACGTATATTTCAACTCAATAGGTCCTAAAAAAGACTCTAAAGAATAGCCTAAGGCATATCCGGTATAGTTCGGCGAAGTTATCCATTCGCCGGTATCAAAGATGTTATCGGCTGCGTTTGCCATATTAAAGGAAGCGATAAAGTGATGTTTTTTGTAAAATTCATAATCTACATCCAGTTTGGTTTTGACAAAGCTGTTTCCTGTAATGGATATAAAATCGTACCCGTAAAAAGACACAAGATTATTAATAAAGTTATTTCCGTAGCCGCCAAGAGTAAAGTCTAGATAGGGATTTTCATTCTCTCCTATCCTAAAACCGCCTTCACATTCCAGATTAAAAGACATTTTTCCCGAAAGCCGCTGGGCAAAACCCATTTGGGCCTTGGCTATAGAGAATTTAGAAAAGGTCTTGTTGTAGTCTGAAGAATACAGATAAAGGTGGAAATCGCCGTCAAAATAAAGTCCGTCTTTAGGAAAATACTTATTGCTATAGGTGTCTAGTTTTAATTTCCCGAAGAGACTCAGATAGTTACTCTTTTCAAAAACCAATTCGTCTTGGGAGTTTTCTTCACTCAACGTCTCGGAATCTATTCTTAAATACTTATGCTCCAATCCAATACTAAGGGCAAAATCCTTCCTGAAAAGAGTTTGCACATACAGCTGGTTTGTAAAATCTTGCAACTCGATATCCAGCTTATTCAACCCGTTGGCGGCTACTTGCTCCTCTGAAAGCAAGGTTGTAGCATCAATATTCTTTTTAAAATGGTTGTACCGGGAACGCACTCCTACACTCCAATAGAAACCATTATCAATAAAGTACTCAAAATTATACCGGATATTGTCTCCTAAAATAACATCGACAAGCGCTACATCGTTTTGGGTTAAAAATCGCTTTTTGGTAAAGTTGAGTAATACGGCACTTTTATATAAATCGTCGTAGTGTATTCCCAATTTAATAAAGCTTTTATTTTTTGTTTCCTGAAGGTCCCCGTGCAAATGATACCCTTGTCCTAAACTGTCTTTTTTAAATTGGTAGTAAAAACTTTTAAAATTGTCGGTAGCCACCAAATTATTTACGCCTTGTTTAAATCTTGTATAGCTTATTTTTTCATTTTCTTTCAGCTTGAGCTTTCCCAGTACATAGGCACGGGAATATTTTTGGTTTCCACTTAGCTTTATGTCGCTTATCAAAATACTGTCTACAGGCTGTATATTCAGGCGGGTTAATTTGTTACTAGCTGCTTCAGAACTGAGTTTTTGGAGTTCGAAAAGGTTCTTTCTCGCGGCAATTTCTCCGCTTTTTACAATCTCTTCACCCTGCTTAAAAGAAACCACCGTAAAGTCTTTAATATCAGGTTTTATGTAAATATCCGTTTGTTTAGACTTCAACTTCATATCGTTAATGGTGCGGTAGTTATTGATTTGAAGCAGAATGTCCGGTGCTGAAATAAGCTCCAGCCGCGTAGCCAGCGAATCTTGAACATCAACCCCTATTACCACATCAGCACCTTTGGCCTTGAGCTCTTTTATGGGGTAATTGTTTACTACACCGCCATCTATCAATATTCTGTCGTTCATTACTACCGGTTGAAACAACGAAGGCAATGCCCCACTGGCCAACACACTTTGGGCTAAATTCCCTCGGTCTAAAACTATACCTTCACCGGTTTCAATATCAGTAGCGATGCAAAAAAACGGTATGGGAAGCTTGCTGAAATCTTCACCTACTCCGGCTTCAAAAAACAACTTTGACAGCAAATTATAGGTGTTTTGTCCTTTTGATAATGCCGAGGGAAGTTTAATTTTGAAATTGTCAAACGGCAGGTTTATAATATACTTTTCGGTGTTTTCACGCTCATAAAATGTTTTAGAGGCTCGAGGTAAATTGTCGTTAATAATATCATCAAAATTTACAGTCTTAAATATGGAGTCCAGCGATTTGCCTGAGTATCCCGATGCATACAACGAACCTATAATTGCGCCCATACTTGTTCCGGCTACATAGTCAACAGATATCCCCAAACTGTCTATTACTTTTAATACGCCTATATGGGCAAGCCCTTTGGCTCCGCCACCGCTTAACACCAAGCCTATCTTTTGAGCAGACTCCTTGGCGTCACGCTCTTGTCCAACAGAAAATAAGGTAAAAAAACATACTATGAAAATTAAAAAGTGCTTCACGTTCAATGAAAATGATTATATATTTTTTGAGCTTTCGAAACCCCAACCACTTCTTCCAGTTCATCTATTTTTGCGGCCTTTACTCTGGAAGCCGATTTAAAGGCCTTAAGCAACTGAATCACCGTTTTTTCGCCTATCCCCGGAATGGTTTCCAGCGCTGTATTCAACGCACTTTTACTGCGCTTGTTTCGGTGATGTTCAATGCCGAAACGGTGTGCTTCATTGCGCAATTGTTGTATTATTTTTAAGGTTTCGCTTTTCTTGTCTAAATATAGGGGAATGGAATCATTTGGATAAAATAATTCTTCCAAACGTTTCGCAATTCCGATGATTGCAACTTTTTCTGTCAATCCCAGCGTTTTTAAACTTTTCACCGCCGATGAAAGCTGGCCTTTTCCACCATCTATTATCACCAGCTGGGGCAAGGGCTTGTTTTCCTCCAGCAAGCGCTTGTATCTTCTGTAAACCACTTCCTCCATGGAAGCAAAATCGTTAGGTCCTTCAACGGTTTTTATGTTGAAATGCCGGTAGTCTTTCTTGCTGGGTTTTCCGTTTTTAAACACTACACAGGCTGCCACCGGATGTGTTCCTTGTATGTTGGAATTGTCAAAACACTCAATATGTCTGGGTTCTTCCTGTAAACGCAAATCGGCTTTCATCTGACGCATAATGCGGTTTGCGTGCTTGTCCGGATCGGTAATTTTTATTTGCTTAAACCTTTCCATCCGGTAGTATTTGGCATTGCGCATTGACAGGTCAAGAATGTGTTTTTTATCGCCCAGCTTGGGCACCGTTACTTTTAGGTCATGACCTAAATTAACCGGAAAAGGAACGTAAATCTCTTTGGACTCGGAATGAAACCGCTGCCGTATTTCGGTAATGGCCAGTTCCAGCAGTTGTTTGTCAGTTTCATCCAGCTTTTTTTTCAGCTCCAGCGTGTGCGAACGTATAATGGAACCATAGGAAAGCTGTAAAAAATTTACATAGCCGTAACTTTCATCGCTTACAATAGAAAAGACATCTACGTTGCTTATTTTGGGATTTACTATAGTAGATTTTGCCTGGTAGTTTTCTAAAATTTCTATTTTTTCTTTTATGCGTTGCGCAGCTTCAAATTCCCGATGTTCAGCAAGGGTTTTCATCTGCCGGCGAAATTGATGTAACGAGTCTTTGAAGTTGCCTTTTAATATTTCCCGTATGGCATGTATGTTTTCAGTATAGTTTTCTTCGGTTTGAAGGTCTTCACACGGACCTTTACAATTTCCCAAATGATATTCCAAACACACCTTGTATTTTCCGGCTTTTATCTTTTGGTGGGATAAATCGTAAGTGCAGGTGCGTAAAGGATACAAGCCTTTAATGAGGTCCAGCAGTGTAGATACCGTTTTTACGCTGGTATAAGGACCAAAATAGTTGCTGCCGTCTTTAATCACGCGCCGCGTAGAAAAAACACGCGGAAAACGTTCGTTTTTTATGCATATCCACGGGTAGGACTTATCGTCTTTAAGCATCACATTGTACCGCGGCTTGTGTTTTTTTATCAGATTATTTTCCAGCAGCAAGGCATCGGTTTCTGAAGCCACAACAATATGCTTAACCGCAGCTATTTTTTTTACCAGTACCCGGGTTTTTCCGGTATCGTGTTGTTTTGTGAAGTAAGAGCTTACGCGTTTTTTTAGGTTTTTGGCTTTCCCTACATACAGTATTGTACCTTCAGCATCAAAATACTGATATACGCCCGGTGCTTCGGGTAAGGTTTTAAGTTGAACTTCTAATGAAGGGTTTGCCATAGCTCAAAAATACTATTTCATATGCAAACTTGCTTTTTTCTCTTAAATTTTTCTTTCATTTGAATTGAATTTTAAAAACTTACATTACATTCGCGCACTTTTTTAATTCCAACTATGAGTAAAGCTGTATTAGGTCGAACAGATAAAGCCGATTTTCCTGAATTTGAGCTTTATAACATTGACGTTAAAATAGATTCCGGTGCCTATACCTCAGCCATACACTGTGCAGATGTAGTAGAAAAAAACAACACACTCATTTGTACCTTTTCGCATATGGGACGTGAAGATTTTAACAACAAGCAAGTGGTGTTCGCTACCTATTCACGCACAGGGGTTAAAAGCAGTAACGGACATAAGGAAAACCGATTCAAAATACGGTCTACCATTATATTATTTGGAAAAACATACAAGATTAACTTAACTTTAAGCACGCGAGACGACATGCGCTTTCCTGTTTTATTAGGCAGGCAGTTTCTTAAGAACAAATTTCTTATAGACGTAAGCCTGGAAAACGTGTCTTTTAATTTAAAAACGAAATGAATATAGTCATTTTATCCCGAAATGCCGGCTTGTACTCCACAGACCGATTGGTAGAAGAAGGACGCAACCGGGGACATAAAGTAGAAGTGATTGACCCCTTAAAATGCGACCTTATTCTTGAAAAAAAGAAACCTACCATTTTTTATAAAAACAGGTATCTGGACTATGTAGATGCCATTATCCCGCGCATTGGAGCTTCCATAACCTTTTACGGTTGTGCGGTAGTGCGCCAGTTTGAAATGATGAATGTATTCACCACGGTAACTTCCGACGCTATTGTACGCTCTCGCGATAAACTGCGAAGCTTTCAGCGCTTGTCCAAATCCGGATTAGGCATGCCAAAAACCGTGTTTACCAACTATTCCCGCGATGTAGAAGAGGTCATTGAACATGTTGGCGGTACGCCGGTAATCATCAAGCTGCTGGAAGGCACACAAGGCTTAGGCGTTGTTTTAGCCGAAACTAAAAATGCCGCGGAATCGGTACTGGAAGCCTTTAACGGACTTCAGGCACGGGTAATTGTACAGGAATTTATCAAAGAAGCCAAAGGCGCCGATTTACGCGCTTTTATAGTAGATAACCAGGTGGTTGGTGCTATGAAACGCCAAGGTAAGGACGGCGAATTTCGCTCCAACTTGCACCGTGGCGGTTCGGCTGAATATTACAAACTCAACGAAGCCGAGCTACATGCCGCATTAAATGCCGCTAAAGCTTTAAAACTTCCGGTTTGCGGTGTAGACATGTTGCAGTCGGCACGCGGACCATTAATTTTGGAGGTAAACTCAACTCCCGGATTGGAAGGCATTGAGGCCGCTACCAAAAAAAATATCGCCCGCAGCCTGATCACCTACATTGAAAGAAACCGAAAATAACCATGCCTGTAAAAAAAGACGCTTTTATTGTACTAGGACAAGAAATCAAACCCGGCGAAAGCAAAGAGCTCAGTTTTGATGTAGCCAATTTACACACCGCTTCCTCTGTCGATGTCCCTATTATCATTGAACGCGCCAAAAAACCGGGACCTACCGTTTTGTTTACCGCAGGAATTCATGGCGATGAAGTAAACGGAGTAGAAATTGTTCGTCAGCTTATTGCCAAAGGCATAAATAAACCCAAATGTGGCTCGGTTATATGCATCCCGGTTATCAATATTTTTGGATTTATTAACCTCAGCCGGGATTTCCCCGACGGTCGGGACCTCAACCGCGTATTCCCCGGAAGCAAAGACGGCTCTTTGGCCAGCAGAGTGGCTTATAAACTTATGAACGAAATTCTGCCGGTGGTAGATTTCACTGTCGATTTTCATACCGGAGGCTCCAACCGTTTCAACTCTCCGCAGGTGCGTATCGTAAAAAACAATACTACCCTTGACGATCTGGCGGCTATTTTTGGAGCACCTTTCGTTCTGTACTCTAAAAACCTCAACAAATCGTTCAGAAACACCTGTTACAAACTGGGAAAACCCATGCTGCTTTATGAAGGCGGAAAATCTTTACACATAGACGACGATATAACCAATACCGCTGTAAACGGTTCAAAACGTATCTTGAGCCATCTGGGTATGCTGCGCTCGTCCTTCAAGGTGTCTAAGCCCAAACGCGCCTGTGTGTTTATTGAAGAAAGCCGCTGGCAACGCGCCAATTTCTCCGGAATGTTTAAAGCTTCTGTAGCGATAAGTACAAAAGTCAAAAAAGGACAGCTTATCGGCAACATTACCGATCCTTACGGAAAATTCAATCACTTTGTAAAAGCCGAATTTTCAGGATATATTATCAACGTAAACCATGCTCCGGTAGTGTATCAGGGTGATGCACTTTATCACATTGCTACTAAACTTAAAAAATGACAAAGGCTCAACTGCGTAAACATTACAAAACCCTGCGTAAACAACTCAATCCTGAGACAGTTGAAAAATACAGCCTCGATATTGCCAACAGCCTTCTGAAACTCAATATTTGGAACCGTTCCTATTATCATATTTTTTTACCTATAAAAGAACAGCGTGAAGTAAATACCGAGTATATTCTTCATATTTTGCAGGGCAAAGACAAGCACATTGTAGTCTCTAAAAGCAATTTCAATACCTCAACACTTAGCCATTTTTTGCTAACCGATACCACGGTACTTAAAAAAAACGCATACCACATTCCGGAGCCTGTAGACGGTATAGAAATCCCGACGGATAAACTGGAAGTGGTTTTTGTACCCTTACTGGCTTTTGACAAACACGGAAACCGGGTAGGCTACGGAAAAGGGTTTTACGACCGCTTCTTGAACAACTGCAATCCCGGCACTTTAAAAATCGGACTTTCCTTTTTTGAAGCCGAAAATAGTATAGAAGACCTTCAGCCCGCCGATGAGCGGCTGGACTACTGTGTTACTCCCAAAAAGGTGTACCGGTTTTTTTAAGTGTACTGCTCATGATAAAGGCCTTCCCGCTAAGCTGAATAGCATCGCAAACGTGTCGATTCAAAAAGCTATAGATTTGTTTGGAAATGACTGTTGCGTCAATCTA
>DASRWB010000045.1:0-29313 GCA_035654775.1 Flavobacteriaceae bacterium
CCGTAATCAGGCAAAAAAGGCTACAAAAAAGCAAAAAACACCCCCTGTAAAACCCTTGAAAACCCCATCTTTCTTCAGGGGTTCCGTTCGAGTTTCCTTCGACAATCCTCCCCAAAAACCCCATTTTTAGTACATAACCCCGAGCCGTTCCCGAACAAGTCTCGAACGAAACTCGAACAAAACCCCCTCAAAACACCTCCCCCGAAGCCTCACAACAAAACTCACTGCAACAATGTCACATCGAGCTTGTCGAGATGCCAGCCAAAACCTCATTTAATTCGCCAAAACCCCATCTCCAGACCCATCTCCCGACCCATCGGGAAACAGGTGTCATGCTGAACGAAGTGAAGCATCTCTTGAGGCTTCGGCCCTGTCTCCAGAAACTTCTCAAGACCCATTGGGAGCACCACTTTAAATAACACAGTGAACGGAAAACCCCCCGGTCTTTCTTGTAAAACCCAATTTCCTCCCTTTAGGGTAAGGGGAAATGAAATTGGGTTTTACATTCACTTTCATATAAATTGACGTGAAGTGGTCAACCTATATCAGAGACGTACAATTCCATTACCCTACTATTCCATTACCCTACTATTCCATTACCCTACTACTCCATTACCCTACTATTCTACTAACGACTAAAAACTAACAACTAACAACTAAAAAAAAACCCACTTATATCATTATTTTTTACTACATTAGTAATCAATAGCTTACCGTTCTTAAAAAACCCCAAAACGCCCTTTAAAATCCAAAAGCTATACCGTATGTATAGCGTATGTATAGCGTATGTATGGCGTATCTATAGCGTATGCATAGCGTATCTATAGCGTATTTGATTCATACATGCCCCGTAGATAAGCCGAGGATATCCCGTACATAAGCCGTACATAACCCGACTAACAAAACCCTTAAAAAACACCCGCAATTCACTACTATTTACCGTTTTTAGGCTGCTTTTCAAAAGCCCTTTTGTTGAAGATTAGCAAAATTAAAAAGCCCAGGCTTATGGCGATATCGGCGATATTAAAAACAGGTTCAAAAAAAACAAAGTACTTGCCTCCGGCAAAGGGCAACCACTCCGGCAAATACCCCTTCCACAACGGAAAATACAGCATGTCTACCACCTTGCCATGGAGCAGTGGAGCATAGCCTTTTTCCGGTAAAAACTGTGCCACCTGCCCGTGACTGTCAGTAAAAAGCACCCCATACCCCACCGAATCAATAATATTACCCAGTGCGCCGGCAAACACCAAAGCTATAGCCAGAGTTAGCAAGGTTGAGGTTTGTGCTTTCACGGTGCTGTACAGCCAGTATCCAATACCCGCCACGGCAACCAGCCGGAACACCGACAGCAGGCGCTTTGCATGGTACTCCGATATAAAAGGAAAAATATCACTGAATCGTGTGCCCCAGGCCATTCCGTCGTTTTCCACAAAATAGATTTTAAACCAAGGGAATACTTCCACATCTTCATACAACTGAAAATGAGTTTTTATATAAAACTTCGTGACTTGGTCAATCAGCAGTATACTAAAAATAAACAGAACCGTATTTTTAAACGACATGGTGTTTTAGCTAATAAAAAACGCCTCGTAAATCCCGAAGCGTTTGTTTGATATGGTATTACAGGGTGATTACTGCATGTTTTTGGCTTCAATACTCAGCGTGGCATGAGGCACCAGCTTCAGACGCTCTTTGTTGATGAGTTTTCCGGTAACCCGGCATACCCCATAAGTTTTGTTTTCTATGCGTATCAGTGCATTCTTGAGGTCGCGAATAAACTTTTCCTGCCGGATGGCCAATTGTGAATTGGCTTCCTTACTCATGGTTTCGCTACCTTCTTCAAAGGCTTTAAACGTGGGTGAAGTATCGTCTGTACCGTTGTTTAAATCGTTCATGTAGGCACTTTTTATTAACTCTAAATCGTGTTCTGCTTTTTTTATTTTTTCTAAAATTAAGGTTTTAAACTCTGCTAAATCCTTATCCGAATATCGGTTGTTGGTATCCACACTCATAATCTTAATGTTTTTTAATAAACAGCCGGGTTTTTACTTGGTCAAAGGCAAGGTCTATGCCCTGGCTTACTGTTTCGGTAATTTCTAATTGTTCTGTTAATGTTTCTGTCTTTATATAGGTTATGTTTTTTTCCAGTGCACGTTCGAGGTTTGGGTCGCGTTGCAGGGTTACGTCTATCCTGTCTGTTACTTCAAACCCGGAGTCTTTTCGCAAGTTTTGAATTCGGTTTACCAATTCTCTGGCTATGCCTTCGGCTCGTAAATCTTCGGTTAGGGTTACGTCTAACGCTACCGTTAGTGCTCCTTCATTAGCTACCAGCCAGCCTTCAATATCCTGCGATAGGATTTCTACATCGGCGAGCCCTAAAGTAATGTTTTTTTCGTTAATTTCAACTTCTAAAACTCCCTTTTGCTCGATTTTTTTAATATCTGCCGAAGTAAGTGCGCTTATTTTGTTTGCAACTAGCTTCATGTCCTTTCCAAACCGTGGTCCCAGCACTTTAAAATTGGGTTTTATCTGCTTCACCAGGATGTCCGACGCGTCTTCCAGAAGTTCAATTTCTTTTACGTTTACTTCGTGCTTAATCAAATTGGCTACAGCCAGAATGTCTTCCTTTTGCGTGGGATTGTCTATAGGAATCATTATTTTTTGTAAAGGCTGGCGTACTTTTATTTTTTCCTTGGCGCGCAAGGAAAGCACTAAGGAAGCAATGCTTTGGGCCGTTTCCATTTTACGCTCCAGGGCTTTGTTTATCAGCCCAGGGTTGCTCTGCGGAAAGTCAGCCAGATGCACACTGGTAAAGAGCTCTTTACCGGTTACCTTGTTCAGGTCCAGGTAGAGCCTGTCCATAAAAAAGGGCGATACAGGTGCGGCCAGTTTGGCTACCGTAAGCATACAGGTGTACAACGTTTGGTAGGCTGAAATTTTATCTTCTTGATACTCGCCCTTCCAGAAACGTCTTCGGCTTAACCGCACATACCAGTTGCTTAAATAGTCTTGCGTAAAATCGGATATGGCGCGTGCCGCTTTGGTTGGCTCGTAATCGGCATAAAAAGCATCTACACTGGCTATAAGGGTATGGAGTTCCGACAGAATCCAGCGGTCCAGCTCCGGACGGTTTTCAAAAGGTATTTCTGCTTCGCTATAGTTAAAGTGGTCTACATTGGCATAAAGCGCAAAAAACGAATAGGTATTGTAAAGCGTGCCGAAGAACTTGCGCTTGGCTTCTTCAATGCCTTCAATGTCAAATTTCAAGTTGTCCCAGGGATTGGCGTTGCTTATCATGTACCAACGGGTGGCATCAGCACCATAGCCGGATAGGGTTTCAAAGGGATCGACGGCATTGCCTAAACGCTTAGACATTTTTTGTCCGTTTTTGTCCAGTACCAGACCGTTAGACACTACATTTTTATAGGCTACCGAGTCAAAAACCAGCGTGGCTATGGCATGTAGGGTATAAAACCAACCTCGGGTTTGGTCTACTCCTTCGGCAATAAAATCAGCCGGGTATGTGATTCCTTTGTCTATTAATTCTTTATTTTCAAACGGGTAGTGCCACTGTGCGTAAGGCATAGCGCCGGAATCGAACCAAACATCAATCAGGTCGCTTTCGCGTTTCATGGGCTTCCCGGATGGAGATACCAGCACAATTTTGTCTACTACATTTTTGTGAAGGTCTATTTTGTCATAATTGGCTGCACTCATGTTGCCCGGCTCAAAGTCGGCAAAAACAGCTTCGGATAAAACACCTGCCTCCAAAGCTTTTTGGATTTCCGTTTTTAGTTCTTCAACTGAGCCAATACAGATTTCTTCTTTACCGTCTTCGGTTCTCCAAATGGGTAATGGAATACCCCAAAAGCGTGAGCGTGATAAGTTCCAGTCGTTGGCATTGGCAAGCCAGTTCCCGAAACGACCGGTACCCGTGGCTTTGGGCTTCCAGTTTATGGTGTTGTTAAGGCTTACCATATTCTCTTTTCTCTCAGTAACTTTAACAAACCAGGAATCTAGCGGATAGTAAAGTATGGGCTTGTCGGTACGCCAGCAGTTAGGATATGTGTGTTTGTATTTTTCAACCTTAAAGGCTTTATTTTCTTCTTTGAGTTTGATAGCCAGTTCCACATCTACCGATTTTTCCGGAGCTTCTCCGTCGTTATAGTATTCGTTTTTGACATATTTGCCGGCCAACTCGCCCATTTCGGGTCTGAATTTTCCTTGTAAATCTACCAGCGGCACCAAATTCCCGTTTTCGTCTTTAACCAACATAGGTGGCACTTCGGGGGTGGCTTCCTTAGCTACCTTGGCATCATCAGCACCAAAAGTAGGTGCCGTATGTACAATTCCGGTACCGTCTTCGGTAGTTACAAAATCGCCTGCAATAACCCGAAAAGCGTTTTCAGGATTGTCATTGGGCAGCGCATAAGGCAATAGTTGTTCGTACGTAATACCTACCAGCGCTTTCCCTTTACATTCCTTAACCACAAAATACGGTATGTGCTTATCTCCGGTTTTATAGCTGAGCAAGTCTTGTTTTTGCGTCACGCGGGTGTATTTTCCGGAGAACTGATAGTTGACCAAACTTTTGGCCAGAATAACGTTAATGGGCGCAAAGGTGTATTGATTGTAGGTTTCCACCAATACGTAGTCTATGTCGGGACCAACGGTTAACGCAGTGTTGCTTGGTAAAGTCCAGGGCGTTGTGGTCCATGCTAAAAAGTAGATATCGCCCTCATTTTGTAAAAAGTCAGGCAGCGATTCAGAGATGGCTTTAAACTGAGCAACCACCGTAGTGTCGGTCACTTCCTGATAGGTTCCGGGCTGGTTTAGCTCGTGTGAACTCAACCCGGTTCCGGCCTTTGGCGAATAGGGTTGTATGGTATAGCCTTTGTATAGCAGGTTTTTGGTGTAGAGTTGTTTTAGTAACCACCATACACTTTCCATATACTTGGGCTGATAAGTAATGTAAGGGTCGCTCATATCCACCCAGTAGCCCATTTTTTCGGTCAGGTTGTTCCATACATCGGTGTAGCGCATGACGGCTTTTTTACAGGCTGCGTTGTAGTCTTCAACAGAAATTTTGGTACCAATATCTTCTTTAGTAATGCCCAGTTCTTTTTCCACACCCAACTCAATAGGTAGTCCGTGTGTGTCCCATCCGGCTTTACGTTTTACCTGAAAGCCTTTTTGGGTTTTGTAGCGACAAAAAATATCTTTAATGGCACGAGCCATTACGTGGTGTATTCCCGGCATTCCGTTTGCTGATGGTGGCCCTTCAAAAAACACATAGGGCTCTTTACCTTCACGTGTAGTTACACTCTTTTCAAAGGTGTTGTCTTCTTTCCAGTACGCCAGTATTTCATCGGCTATTTTGACTAGGTCAAGTCCTTTGTATTCAGGAAACTTCGCTTGCATTTTATCGATTTTCTAATAAGGATGCGAAATTAAGGAATTTTAGGGACTTTTTTTGTCATGCTGAATTAATTTCAGCATCTTATATCACTAGCGCATGAGATTCTGAAACAAGTTAGGTATAACAAAAGGTGAGATTGCCTCTTCGTTTTGCTTCTCGCCCTGACATTAAACCAAAAACCCAACCAAATCCTCTATTTTGGAAATCAATTGAATTTTTATCGTTTTAGGTTTAAGAGATAGCTTGTTGTATTTAGAAACAAAGATTGTGTCATACCCCAGTTTTTCGGCTTCCAGTATGCGTTGTTCTATACGCTGAACCGGTCGTATTTCACCTGATAAACCTACCTCGGCGGCAAAACAATAGGTGCCGGATAAGGCAGTGTCTTCATTAGAAGACAATATGGCGGCTATAACAGCCAGGTCAATCGCCGGGTCATCTACCGTAATTCCGCCGGTGATATTCAAAAAAACATCCTTAGCACCTAGTCTGAATCCGGCTCGCTTTTCTAAAACAGCCAGCAGCATGTTCAGTCGTTTGGCATTAAATCCGGTAGCACTGCGTTGTGGAGTGCCATACACTGCAGTACTTACCAAAGCCTGTGTTTCGATAAGCAAGGGACGCATGCCTTCCATGGTTACTGCTACCGCATTCCCGCTAAGTGGTTCTTCTTTCTTTGAAATTAAAATTTCTGAAGGATTAGACACTTCTCTCAAACCTGAACCCTGCATTTCGTATATTCCCAACTCATTGGTAGAACCAAAGCGGTTTTTATGAGCTCTTAAAATCCGGAACACGTGATTTCTGTCGCCTTCAAACTGTAAAACCGTATCTACCATGTGTTCTAATATTTTAGGTCCGGCAATAGACCCGTCTTTAGTGATATGACCTACCAGAATAACCGGCGTTGCGGTTTCCTTGGCAAATTTAATAAGTTCGGCTGTGCATTCTTTAATTTGGGAAACGCTGCCGGGTGAAGACTCTATGTAGTCACTGTGCAGGGTTTGAATGGAATCTACTATCACAATCTCAGGTGCCAATTCCTCAATTTGCTTGAAGATATGCTGTGTCTTGGTTTCGGTAAGCACATAACAGTTGCTCCCGTTAGGGTGAATGCGTTCGGCACGCATTTTAATTTGTTTCTGGCTTTCTTCACCGGATACATACAGCACTTTTTGCGAAAGGTGCAGTGCTATTTGTAAAAGAAGCGTGCTTTTCCCGATTCCCGGTTCGCCACCCAACAAGATGAGCGACCCATACACTATTCCACCACCCAAAACACGATTAAATTCGGCATCCTTTGTTAGAATTCGCGCTTCTGAAGTGGTATTAATTTCATTAATTTTCAAAGGTTTGGGTGCTGTTCGGGAAGCCGAACGCCCGGTTTTCCAGTCGCTTTTTTCTGTTTTTTGGACAATTTCTTCTACTATAGTGTTCCACGCTTTACATGCGGTACATTGCCCTTGCCATTTGGCGTAAGAGTTACCGCAATTTTGACAAAAAAAAGTGGTTTTCACTTTAGCCATCAGTATCCAAAATCTGCTTTTATCGCTTCAGCGCGTTCCAGCATTAAATCTTTAGTCAACCCTGCTATTTCTTCTAATATAAAAGCCGATTGATAGGTTTTCATGGCTTTTTTAGGCGAACCCGTTTCTTCATAAAACCGTGCCAAATAATAGCTGCTCAGCAGGGTTTCCGGATAGTTTTTTCGAGCCAGTTTTGACAGGTTTTCGTAGTCTTCGTATTTTTCATTCTTTTCTATGGCTGCAGCTATGGCTTTAAAATCGTTTACCAGTATTTGCTTTTCTATACCAAAGAGTTCTTTTATGGTTTCATACTTTTCAATAAGATAATCTACCGGCGAACCCTCTAATTTTAAAATGGTTTCCTGATACTCGTCTTTGCTAATAGGTTGAAACACTAAAAATATAGTTTCCAACGCATTGGGAATGGCGTGTGCCGGCAAGGCATAATGCGAAGGTTCGTCAAACTCCTGAAATTTATAAAGAAAACGGGTAGGGTCTAAGGCTGATAGGGTTTGGTGTAGCGATAGGGTTTTTTCTCTAATGGAAGGAACATCATTTGCAGATGTACACAGGTAGTAAAACAGTTTCTTTTCCATAAGCGGCAAGCGCTCAGAAAGATAAGAAGTAATGTCGGGTGACAAATCGGGACTTATAGCCACATAGGCCTGAAATACCGGATTGGACTTTAGCAAATAGTAATTTATAAAATTGGCCGTTTCGCCATGACCTATAATTACTCTGAAGGGTTCCAGCCTGTATATCTTTTCCAAATACGGGATAAGCTCCATACCTAAAAACTCAAAAAAAGCAGCGCCACTTTCAACAGGTAGTGAATTTTCTTCGGCATACATACAATCGTCGTATCTTTTATCAAACTGATTTATCCCTACTACCAATGCATCGGGCATATCTTCCCAATAGGCAAAATAATCTGTATTTCCGGCTACGGGTTCAAACAAATAATCGCCATCAAGCACCAGAATTAGAGGATATTTGGCTTCCTGATTTTGTGTATAACCTCGCGGAAGTTGAATTTTAAGTTCTCGCGTTTCGCCTAGTTTTGTCGATTCAATGGTTTCGTAAACCACTTGAGCTTGCAGCGAACCGGCTGCAAACAGGATGATAATAAGAAATTTTTTAAGCATGTGGAAATCCTTTTTAGGTACCGCAAGTTAAAAATTTATTCTATATCGGCGTAAGCTTTTTTGTTGTAGATAGGAAGATAAAGAAAAGAAGCTATTCCGGCTACAATAATCATTAGGGTTTGGGAAGACCACATAATCCACCCAAAGGCAAAGCTTGGGGTTTCGGGTATACCAAACAAAGCCAAGGCTGCCATAACTGCCAGCGGATAAGCCACCACACCGCCATTGGTAAGCGCAATGGTAAATGTGGCTGCAATGAATGCTACCAGCATCATTCCCAGGGTAATTCCGTTAAGGTCGGGTAACGCAAAGGTGGCTACATAGAACATCACGATATACATGCCCCAAATAAACAAGGTATGGGCAATAAAAGCCCATTTGTATTTCATCTTGAATATGCTCAACATGCCTTCAATCAACCCTTTTAAAAATGATTTTATTTTTGAGGATACAGGGCTTTTACTTCGTTTTAGGTACAGTACAAACAGTAAGAATACAGCCAGCAAAACAATACTCAAATAGGTAACCCTTTTAGGTTCTACTGATTGCTTTAAAAGGGTTATAATATATTCAAACTGCAGCATGAGGGTCATAAAAATAATCCCCAGCATCACCAGCATATCAGCTACGCGTTCAGCCACTATGGTGCCAAAAGCTTTTTCAAAAGGAACCGCTTCATAGTTGCTCACTACAGCAGCACGCAAGACTTCTCCGGAACGCGGAATTCCGTAATTGGATAAATAGGCTGCAAAAACAGCCATAATGCTGTTGGGTAATTTTATTTGGTGTCCTAGAGGCTGTAATAAATAGTTCCAGCGGTAAGCGCGGGAAATATGGCTTAAAATTCCACAAAAAATGCTTACTGCAATCCAAAAGTAATTGGCCGATTTGAAATAGGGAATCAAGTCGTTAAAAGGAACTTTTGAAAAGGCATACCAACCAAGAAACAGGGCTAAAAAAATAGGGATAGCCAACTGAAGTCCTTTCCTGGTGTTCGTTTTCAAATGGTTTATTTTAGCAGGTTAGTGGCTTCGTCCGGAAAAACCAGTGAAGGCTTGAAGGTTTTAGCCTGTTCGATATCCATAAACGCGTAGGTAATAAGGATAAGCGTATCTCCAACGGCTACTTTTCGGGCAGCGGCACCGTTAAGGGTGATTTCGCCACTGTTTCGCGGTCCGGGAATGACGTAGGTTTCCAAACGTTCTCCGTTATCGTTGTTCACAATTTGCACCTTTTCACCTTGAATAATATTAGCGGCATCCATAAGATCTTCGTCTATGGTAATACTGCCTATATAGTTTAGGTCAGCTCCGGTACATTTAACACGGTGAATCTTAGATTTTACAACTTGAATTTGCATAGGGCAAAGGTAATTAATTTAATGCGATATTATCAATCAATCTTACTTCTCCGGCATAAACCGCTATAAACGCGCGATAGGTCCCTTTTTGCGTTTTTCGTTTCAGGGGTTTAAGCGTATGGCTGTGGGCTATGATAAAGTATTCCAGTTTCAACAAGTTATGGTTTTTAAATTGATGTTCCACCCATCGGGTTACGTAGTTAGCACTTTTTGTGCCAAACTTTTTTTTGGCTTCTACAAGTGTTTTATAGATAAATGGAGAAGCTTTTCTTTGTGCAGCTGTCAAACGGGTATTTCTAGAGCTCATGGCCAGTCCGTCTTTCTCTCGTAAAATAGGACAGCCTACTATCTGTACCGGCAGGTTATGGCTTGAAACCATTTTTTTTACAATAAGCAGTTGCTGGTAATCTTTCTCTCCGAAATAGGCACGAGTGGGCTGGATAATTTCGAACAAACGCTTAACTATGGTTCCTACACCGTCAAAATGACCAACTCTGAATTTTCCTTCCATTTCATGCTCAAGCCCGTCAAAGGTAAACGCTTCTGCTTTTACCTTTTTTTCATAAACATCGTTGACCGGCGGTGCATAAACTAAAATGTTTTCGCTTACAGTTTTTAAAAGGGCTACATCCTCTTCCAGCATTCGGGGATACTTGTCTAAATCGGCGGCATTGTCAAACTGGGTAGGGTTTACAAAAACACTCACTACCACAAGCCGGTTTTCTTTTAACGCTTTTTTTACTAAAGATAAATGTCCCTGATGCAAAGCGCCCATGGTAGGCACAAACCCAATAGTGGCTTTTTTTTCCACAAAAGGAGCCAGCTGGTTTTTTAACAGCTCTTTGCTTACCAAAACTTTCATCTTTAATAAAAAATTAACGCGTGCAAACTTAAGATTTTACAATCAATTCGCATAAATTTTTGTACTTTTGCGTGTTTTTTATTCTGAAAATTGAAAAGACAAGCAGCTTTATGAAAGATAAGAGGATATTGTATGTGTCATCTGAAGTAGTGCCTTATTTACCCGAAACCGAAATTTCTTCTATGTCATTTGAGGCACCAAGAATGGTAAACCAGCAAGGAGGACAAATACGAATCTTTATGCCGAGATATGGAAATATCAACGAACGCAGACATCAATTGCACGAAGTTATTAGACTTTCTGGTATAAATTTAGTGATTAACGATTTAGATATGCCCTTGATTATTAAAGTGGCCTCTATCCCGAAAGAACGTATTCAGGTATATTTTATTGACAATGACGATTACTTTAAACGAAAAGCAACTTTGACTGATGAAGACGGTATCCTGTTCCCGGATAATGACGAGCGTGCTATTTTCTTCGCCAAAGGCGTAATTGAAACTGTAAAAAAATTAAACTGGTCGCCGGACATTATTCACGTACACGGCTGGCTGGCTTCGTTACTGCCGCTATACCTTCGACAGTACTATAAAGACGAACCCCTTTTTAACGAAAGTAAAATAGTTACCTCTGTATACAATCAAAGTTTTGACGGCGCGTTAAATAAAGAAATGAGCAATAAAATAAAGTTTGACAATATTGACCCGCAAGCTATCAAAGATTTGGAAAACCCAACCTACATAAACCTAATGAAAGTGGCTATAAACTTTTCTGATGCACTTATTGTAGGCTCCGAAACCATACCGGAAGAATTAAAAGCACATCTTAAAACTATTGAAAAACCTGTACTCGACTATAAAAACAAAGACGAGTTTGAAGCAGCTTATACTGAGTTTTGCAACACCAAAGTATTAAGCTAACGTATTTTACCATGAAAAACACCTTTTTAAAATTTAGTGTCGCCTGTTTAGCAATCCTAACCTTTGTAGCCTGTGACAAGGACTACAACACCTTAGGCGCCGATATTTTAACTGACCAAGGCTTCACAACCAGTAGCTATAAGTTTCCTGCACTTGCCTATTCCAAAAAACTCAACCCGGTAAGAAGCAGCAACATAAACTCTGCTCTACTGGGCGTATACAAAGATCCGGTTTACGGCTTAACCACTTCACATATTGTCACACAGGTTACTCCGGCTTCGTTTAACCCGAATTTTGGCACCGAACCTGTTTTAGACTCAGTAGTACTGAATGTACCCTATTTTTCAACCAAAACCGGAGAAACGGATGAAAACGGAAACAGCCTTTATAAACTGGATTCACTTTTTGGAAGCAACCCCATCAAGCTGTCTATCTACCAAAACACATACTTTTTAAGAGATTTAGACCCAACCACAAACCTGGAAGAAGTTCAACTGTATTATTCAAACGCAAACCAAACCATAAACTTCAATAATTTTACCGGCCAGTTGTTTTACGAAAATGAAGAGTTTTACCCCAGCAGTAAAGAAATTCTGATTTTAGAAGAAGACGAAGAAACCGGCGAAGAAGAAGTAGTAGAACGCAAGCAACCCGCACTAAGAGTAAACCTTGCCGAAACCGATGCCCTAAAAACCTTCTGGGAAAATCTGTTCTTTGGAAATCAAGACAATCCTGAGCTAAGCAATGCCAATCTGTTTAAAGAGTTCTTTAGAGGATTGTATTTTAAAACCGAAGCTTTAAATGATGATGGGCACATGCTGATGCTAAATTTCACAAACTCCGGAGCAAACTTTACGGTTTATTACCATACCGTAACAACCCTTACAGATGAAGACGGCAACGAAACCGAACAAATAAACACCTATGAGTACCCTGTAAATCTGGTTGGAAACAAAGTAAACCTTATTGAAAACAATTTTAACTTCACCTTGCCTGACGGTGACGAAACTTTAGGAGACGAAACCCTTTACCTAAAAGGAACCGAAGGTTCCATGGCTGTTGTAAAACTGTTTGACGGTACCTATATCGACACAGAAGGCGTAGAACATGAAGCATACGAATATTTTACAAACGCCTTTAAAAACAGCGACGGTTCACCCAAAAAACTGGTCAACGAAGCCAATCTGATTTTTTATGTAAATCAAAATATAGTAAACGGTCAAGAACCGGAAAGAGTCATGCTATATGATTTAAAAAATAACATTCCTGTAGCAGATTATTATTTCGATTTACAAAATGTAAATGATCCCAATAACTCAAAGCTCAATTTTTCAAGACCTCTAGAACGCGATGAAGATGAAAATGGCATTCGATACAAACTTCGAATAACAGAACACATAAACAACATTCTACTCAGAGACTCTACAAATGTAGATTTAGGTCTTGTCGTTTCAACCAACATTAATGTGATTGACCGACTCAAAATTGCAGACAGCGACCAAGAGCCTGTTACCACTGTTCCCTTGTGTCAGTTTCTGTCTCCTCGCGGAACGGTATTGTACGGTAACACATCCAATGTTCCCGAAGACAAACGCATTGCATTTGAAATCTTTTTCTCAGAACCCAAAGAATAAAAACATATGTGTGGCATTGTTGGATATATAGGACACCGTGAAGCATACCCTATCATTATTGAAGGTTTAAAACGACTGGAATACCGCGGTTACGATAGTGCCGGCATTGCCTTGTTTGACGGCTCAGACCTTAAAGTGTGCAAAACCAAAGGAAAAGTAAGCGATTTGGAAAACAAAATTGCCACTCAAATCACTACTACAGGAAATCTGGGCATTGGCCATACCCGCTGGGCTACACACGGCGTACCTAACGATGTGAATGCACATCCGCACTATTCAAACTCCGGAAACCTTGTAATTATCCACAACGGTATTATTGAAAACTACGACTCCATAAAAAAAGAACTTCTCAACAGAGGCTACACTTTTACCTCAGACACCGATACCGAAGTACTGGTGAATTTAATTGAAGACGTAAAAATCAAAGAAAATGTAAAACTGGGCAAAGCTGTTCAGGTGGCTCTAAACCAGGTAGTAGGCGCTTATTCCATAGCTGTTTTTGACAAAAACAAACCCAACGAAATTGTCATCGCACGACTGGGAAGTCCACTGGCCGTCGGTATTGGGGATAACGAATTTTTCATAGCCAGCGATGCTTCACCTTTTATAGAATATACCAAAAATGCCATTTACCTGGAAGATGAAGAAATGGCCATTATCCGACTGGACAAAGAAGTAAAAATCAGAAAAATAAAAGATGATTCACTGGTAGACCCTTACATTCAGGAACTTCAAATGAATCTGGAGCAAATAGAAAAAGGCGGTTATGACCACTTTATGCTAAAAGAAATATTTGAACAACCCAGAGCCATTCTTGATACCTTCAGAGGAAGATTAAAATCCAGTGAAGGCCTTATAAAAATGTCCGGTGTAGAGGACAATATGAAGAAATTTCTCAATGCCGACCGTATTATTATAGTAGCTTGCGGAACATCCTGGCATGCCGGTTTGGTTGCTGAATATATTTTTGAAGATCTGGCACGCATTCCCGTGGAAGTAGAATATGCTTCAGAATTCAGGTACAGAAACCCTGTAATTTCAGAAAAAGATCTGGTTATAGCCATTTCACAATCCGGTGAAACGGCCGATACACTAGCCGCTATAAAGCTTGCCAAATCTAAAGGAGCTTTTGTTTTTGGCGTGTGCAATGTTGTAGGGTCTTCTATCGCACGTGAAACTCATGCCGGCGCCTATACCCATGCTGGTCCTGAAATTGGCGTAGCCTCAACCAAAGCCTTTACTACTCAAATCACGGTGCTTTCATTAATGGCACTTCGCCTGGCACGAGCAAAAGGTACCATTTCAAGTTCAGATTACAGACACTATTTAATAGAGCTGGAACTTATTCCACAAAAAGTAGAAGCCGCCTTACAAACAGACTCCTTGGTAAAAGAAATCTCTAAAATCTATAAAAACACACGTAATTTTCTCTACTTAGGAAGAGGATACAACTTTCCCGTGGCTTTGGAAGGAGCTCTTAAACTAAAAGAAATATCCTACATACACGCCGAAGGGTATCCCGCTGCCGAAATGAAACACGGCCCAATTGCACTGATTGACGAAAATATGCCCGTAGTTGTTATCGCCACCAAAAAGGGACACTACGACAAAATAGTGAGCAACATTCAGGAAATTAAATCTCGTAAAGGAAAAATTATAGGCATCGTAACCCAAGGCGATCAGCACGTGAAAGAACTCGCAGATCACGTAATAGAAGTTCCGGAAACACTTGAACCTTTATCACCGTTGCTTACCACTATTCCGCTTCAGCTTTTGTCCTATCATATTGCAGTGATGCTGAATAAGAATGTAGATCAACCGCGTAATTTAGCCAAATCGGTTACCGTAGAATAATCCGATGCTGCCTTTTTTTTTTAACTTATTAATATTCTGAAACTTACTCTTCAAGTAACTGCTATGCATGCATAATTTTAGCAAAAAATAAATTATTATTAGCAGATATTACCTATATTGCTTTACTATATTAACTAAACTAAATATGAGAACTTTTCTTTCCCTTATTTTATTTCTGTTTATTTGTGTAAGCTATTCACAAACTACGGTTACCGGAACCGTAACAGACAATAACGGACAGCCCATTCCGGGGGCAAATATCCTTGTGGTTGGTGCTACTACCGGAACCATTTCCGATTTTGACGGAAACTTTTCGCTAACCGTTAATCAAAATCCGCCTTTTTCACTGCAAGCCAGCAGCGTTGGCTTTGCTTCAACCACACTTGAGGTAACCGCAAACAATCAAGTGTTAACTTTTATTCTGAAAGAAGGCACTGAGCTAGACGAAGTGGTAATTTCTGCCTCCAGAACACCGGAACGAATTTTTGAATCTCCGGTTACGGTAGAACGCTTCGGTGTAAAAGACATCAAAAATACCGCATCGGTAGACTTCTATGATGGTCTGGAAAATTTAAAAGGTGTAGATATTAACACCAACAGTTTAACCTTTAAAGCGGTAAACACCCGAGGTTTTGCCACCTTTGCCAACACCAGATTCATGCAATTGGTAGATGGAATGGACAACTCTACTCCTGCGCTTAACTTCCCCATAGGAAACCTGGTAGGAATGAATGAAACCGACGTGCAAAGTGTAGAACTGCTTCCCGGTGCGGCATCGGCACTTTATGGGGCAAACGCTTTTAATGGTATTCTTTTTATGCAAAGTAAAAACCCTTTTGAACACGCCGGAATAAGCGGCTACTACAAACAGGGAATTACCTCGCAAGACGCAGCAGGCGACAATACTTACAGGGATTTCGGCATCCGAATGGCCTATAAGTTTAGTGAGCACTTTGCAGCTAAAGTAAATTTTGGATGGCTTAAAGGTACCGATTGGGTCGCAAACAATATGGCCGGAAAACCCGGAACAGGAGCTACGCGAGCAGACCTGAATTACGACGGGTATAATGTGTACGGAGACGAAGTAGCAACCAATATACGTGCAGCATCTGGCGGCTTAGGCATAGTGCCGGACGTGGTAGTTAGTAGAACCGGTTATAATGAAGAAGATTTAACCAACTATAATGCAGAAAGTATTAAAGCCGACTGGGGATTGTATTTCAGGCCTTGGGCAAACGATTTTGAAATTCAGTATATAGGAAAAATCGGAACCGGTTCCACCATATATCAAGGAACAAACCGCTACTATATCGATGACTTTACCCAGCAACAACATAAAATAGAACTACGTAACAACAATTTTTACGTTCGCGGTTATGTAGTGGCCGATAAAGCCGGGGATTCTTACGATATGGTATTTACCGGAATTAACATTAACAGAACCTGGAAGAGTGACCAGCAATGGTTCGGAGAGTATATTCAAACCTACGTTGGAGCAACTCTGCAAGGAGCTACCGACGACCAGGCACATGCCGCAGCAAGAGCACAAGCTGAATCCGGGCGTTTGGTTCCGGGAACACCCGCATTCCAAAGCGCCTTTAATACCGTTATCAACAACCCCGATTTTGCCTCAGGCTCTAAGTTCCAGGATGCTTCAAAATACTATCATGCCGATGGAAATTATAACTTTAGTCATCTTTGGGACGAAGTAGAAATTATGGTTGGCGGTTCTTACCGTAAATACAGCTTAAATTCTTCGGGAACCATTTACACCGATTATGACGGAAACATTGAATACAACGAATTCGGTATGTACACTCAACTGCAAAAAGAATTTGACCTAAACAGTAATGTTTCCTTAAAACTTACCGGATCATTACGCTACGATAAATCTGAATTTTTTGACGGCTTTTTGTCTCCCAGAATTTCGGCAGGTTTTAACATCAACGACAACCACAATCTAAGAGCATCGTTCCAAACCGGATTCAGAAACCCTACCACTCAAGATTTATTTATTGGTCTTGATGCAGGAAGAGCGATTTTGGTTGGCTCTGCGCCGGCAAACTTAGACCGCTATGTCCGTACCTATCCGGTGAGTGCTTCAGGACAAATTAACTACGGACAGCCGGCAACTATAGAGCAAACCGGCGCTGCCGCGTATACAAATTCCTATTCTGCCGCTTCGGTTTCGGCTTTTGCCGCTTCTGAAAATCCGGCGGATTTAGAAATCGCGAACCCCGATTTGGTAAAACCTGAAAAAGTAACCTCTTTTGAAGTAGGATATCGTGGTAAATTTGATAAAACTATTGTAGACATGAGCGTATATTACAACAAATATCAAGATTTTATATCAGGTGAAGTCGTAATTGCACCACTGTATGGAGAAGTAGGTGACAACGGACTCTCTATTGCCGCCATTGCCAATGGCGACTATAAGGTGTACCAAACCTACAACAATTCAGAAGCAGACATAAACAGCTACGGAGCTTCCCTTGGAGCTTCCACCAAAGTGTTCGGTACTTTTGACTTAAGCGGTAACTACACCTATGCCAAACAGGATTTTGACGAAGACAAACACCCCGGTTTCAGAACCAATTTTAACACGCCTGAACACAAAGTTAAAGTAAGCTTTGGCAATACCGATTTGTTTAAAAATTTCGGATTTAATCTCGCCTGGAGATGGAGTGATGATTATTACTGGCAAGCTACCTTTGGCGATGGCGAAATTCCGGCATACCACACGCTGGATGCACAAATAAATTACCGCCTTCCATCCTTAAAATCAACCTTTAAAGCCGGAGCCACCAACGTATTGGGCGATGAGTATTTTACTGCCATAGGTACAGGTTATATTGGCTCTATGTATTACATTTCTTGGACGATCAACAACTTATAAAATGAATGTTATGAAAGTTTTAAATTATAAATATCTATTCTTAGCTGCCTTAGCCTTTAGTTTTGCAGCTTGTAATGATGATGACTCCACTTCATCACCTGATGACAACCTACCTGCGTTAACTGCCGGAGAAGCCGACTTTTCGAAATACGTTGCTGTAGGGGCTTCATTCTCTGCAGGATTTACCGACGGAGCCTTGTTTATTGCAGGGCAACAAAACTCTTTTCCTAATATCCTTTCACAGAAGTTTGCTTTGCTTGGTGGTGGCGATTTTAACCAGCCACTGATGAACGACAATATTGGCGGCTTTCTGTTAGGTGGGAATCTGGCGGCCAACCCAAGATTGTTTTTCAATGGTAGCGGACCTGCGGTTTTACCGGCTACTCCTACTACAGAAATAACAACTCTCGTTTCAGGACCTTTTAATAATTATGGAATTCCCGGTGTAAAAAGTTACCACTTAGGTGTAGCGGGATATGGTATGGGTAATCCGTATTTTGGAAGAATGGCTTCAAGCACAACAGCCTCGGTACTTGGTGATGTTGCTGCCGAGAACGCCACCTTTTTTACCTTTTCAGAAATAGGAGGTAACGACGTGTTGGCCTTTGCCACTTCAGGAGGCATCGGTGTAGACCAAACAGGAAATTTTGACCCTTCAACCTATGGCAATAATGACATTACTGATCCTACGGTTTTTGCAGCCTCTTTCAGCGGAGCAGTTGATGTATTAACTGCAAATGGTGCAAAAGGGGTTGTAGCGAACGTACCTTACATTACAGCTTTAGCACATTTTACTACCGTGCCTTACAATCCGTTAGACCCTTCAAATCCAAGTTTTGGTCCTCAAATTCCAACATTAAACACCATTTTTGGAGCTTTAAATCAGGTATATGCTTTTTTAGGAACTCCTGAGCGTAGCATTGTATTTTCTGAAACTGCAGCCAGTCCCGTAGTTATTCACGATGAAACTCTGGTAGATTTATCCGCACAAATTACGGCTACACTAAACGCAAATCCGGACTTCCCTACCTTTCTTGCCCAATTTGGATTACCTCCTCAAGCTGCACCTGCAGTTGCTTATCTGTTGGGAATAACCTATGGACAAGCTCGTCAGGCTACTGAAGCCGATCTCTTTGTTTTACCAAGTAGTACTGTTATTGGTACTGTTAATACAAACTATGCTGCTTTTTTAACAACTCAAGGGTTGCCGGCTAACCTTGCCGGGCAGTTTGCCGTAGAAGGAGTCACGCTGCCTCTAGAAGACAAATGGGCCCTACTACCTAGTGAACAAGATGCGATAAGAATTGCCACAGATGCTTACAATGAAACGATTACTGCTGTTGCTGCAAATAAAGGATTAGCCTTAGTTGATTTTAAAAGCATTTTGCAACAGGCATCTACGGTAGGTTATCCTGATGGCGACTTTATTTTAAATACTAGCTTGGTTACCGGCGGAATAATAAGTTTAGATGGCGTACACCTCACAGCAAGAGGTTATGCAGCCATGGCAAACGCCATTTTAAAAGCTATAGACGCCACGTATGGCTCCAACTTTGAAGCCTCGGGTAACCTGATAAATTTAGGAAATTACCCAACAAATTACCCGCCAACATTACAATAATTTTTAGACCTACAATCGTAAAAACACCTCATTTACTGAGGTGTTTTTTTATAGATAAAAAAGGCGAGAAACCTATTTTATTTTAAATTAAAAGATATATCTTTGCAGCGCGAAAACCAAGGGTGTTTTCATTCAATTAAATTGCATAATATTAAATAAATAAGTAATGTCTAAAGTTACAGGTAAAGTTGCACAAATTGTTGGTCCGGTAATCGATGTTGAATTCGCTGCCGGAGCAGAACTTCCAAAGATTTACGATTCGTTAGAAATAAAAAGAGAAAACGGCTCTATACTGGTACTTGAAGTACAGTCACACATTGGTGAAGATACCGTTCGTACCATTGCAATGGACTCGTCTGATGGTTTAAGCAGAGGAACTGAAGTGGTGGCAACGGGTGCTCCTATTCAAATGCCTATAGGGGAAGATGTTTACGGACGTTTATTTAATGTAATTGGCGATGCCATAGACGGTTTGGGCAATTTACCCAAAGCGGGTAACTCAGGACTTCCTATTCACCGCGAAGCTCCAAAATTTGAAGACTTATCAACTTCTACGGAAGTTTTATATACAGGAATAAAAGTAATTGACCTGATTGAGCCTTATGCCAAAGGTGGTAAAATTGGACTGTTTGGTGGTGCCGGTGTTGGAAAAACGGTATTGATTCAGGAATTGATTAACAATATTGCTAAAGGACACGGCGGTTTATCTGTATTCGCCGGTGTTGGTGAGCGTACCCGTGAAGGAAACGATTTGCTGCGCGAAATGTTAGAGTCCGGAATTATTAAATACGGTGACGACTTTATGCATTCTATGGAAGAAGGCGGCTGGGATCTTCAAAAAGTAGATAAAAAAGCCATGCTGGAATCTAAAGCTACCTTTGTATTCGGTCAAATGAACGAACCTCCCGGAGCACGTGCGCGTGTGGCCTTATCCGGATTAACTATCGCTGAATATTTCCGTGACGGTGCTGGTGACGGACAAGGAAAAGATGTACTTTTCTTCGTAGATAACATTTTCCGTTTTACACAAGCCGGATCTGAAGTATCTGCTCTTTTAGGTCGTATGCCTTCCGCTGTAGGATATCAACCTACGCTGGCTACTGAAATGGGCGCGATGCAAGAGCGTATTACTTCTACTAAAAAAGGCTCAATTACCTCAGTGCAGGCCGTTTACGTACCTGCGGATGACTTAACTGACCCTGCGCCTGCAACTACCTTTGCTCACCTAGATGCAACAACCGTATTATCTCGTAAAATTGCCGAGTTAGGTATTTACCCTGCGGTAGATCCTTTAGATTCTACTTCCAGAATTCTTACTGCTGATATTTTAGGGAAAGAACATTATGACTGTGCACAACGCGTAAAAGAGCTGTTGCAACGTTACAAAGAATTGCAAGATATTATTGCCATTTTGGGTATGGAAGAGTTATCTGAAGAAGATAAACTTGCCGTAGGTCGTGCACGTAGAGTACAACGTTTCTTGTCACAACCTTTCCACGTGGCAGAACAGTTTACAGGTATTCCCGGTGTATTGGTGGATATTAAAGAAACCATTAAAGGCTTTAACATGATTATGGATGGCGAGTTAGACCATTTACCGGAAGCTGCTTTCAACCTAAAAGGAACCATTGAAGAAGCTATAGAAGCCGGAGAAAAAATGCTGGCTGAGGCCTAATTTAATACGCTTTGCCAATTTTAAATAAGAAAAAATGTATTTAGAAATAGTAACCCCGGAAGCTACATTGTTTAAAGGAGAAGTCACCTCGGTTTCGGTTCCCGGAGTAAATGGTGAATTTGAAATGTTGAACAATCACGCGCCCATAGTTTCCCTGTTAAAAGAAGGCTATGTAAAGATTAAAGGCAATATCACCCTTGAAGAAGAAGTGGAACAGGCCTTTAAAAAAACTGAAAAGGGCGTTTGGCTGGCAATAAATTCCGGTACTATTGAAATGAAAGAAAATAAAGTTATTGTACTGGCTGATTAGGTCGTACAAACTAAAAAACTATAAACGCCTAATTTTTCAATTAGGCGTTTTCTTTTTCATTTACATATTTTAATATATCTCCCGGCTGACAATCTAAAACTTCACAAATTGCTTCTAGCGTTGAAAACCTAATAGCTTTGGCTTTTCCGGTTTTCAATATGGATAGATTTGCAGTTGTTATATTAATTTTGTCAGCCAACTCATAGCTTTTCAGGTTTTTTTTCTTAAGTATTTTATCCAACTTTATTATGATGGGCATAATCTAAACCGTTAAATCGTTTTCTTCTTTAGCGTGCTTGCTAATTTTAAATGTTTCGCTTAATATCATAAAAAATAGGCCTAATCCTATAATAAAAAGTGTAGGACTAATTCCTAACCTAACCTCAATGTTTTCTTTAATTATGCTCCAGAAAACTATAGTTAGTAACGCCCCCGAAATACCCGTTATTACAAGTATAATTCCAATTTTATTGTATGTGTTTATTACATATGCATCAAAAGGGTTTCCTCGCTGAAAAAAACGTATTGTCTTTCTGAATAGAAAAACACAATAAAATAAGAATAGCACAAGAACAACTGCTGTTAATATCAAAAGCTTTATTTGTAAAGAAGGGTTATCGATTGTCAGACTATTAATTTTTATTTCACTAAAAATAGAATCATCAAAAAACATATATACTGAAAAAACAGAAAGTAACAATATTGAGGGAATACAAAATACAATCCAACCAAAATCAACCACAGCTTTTAACACAAATAATTTTCGCATAAATAGTATCGTTTAACAATAACAAATGTACTAAATTTATCGAAAAACAATACTATTTTACACCTTTTTAATTACGTGAGTAACAATTCCCCAAATTAAAAATTCATTCGCTGTTGTAATTTTAATGGGTTTGTAATTGGCATTTTCTGGTTGTAGCCACACGCCTTCTTTGGTTACCTTCAACCGCTTTACCGTAAACTCGCCATCCAGAAAACATACAGCTATTTTATTGTTTTCAGGTTCTAAACTTCTATCAATTACCAGTAAATCGTTATCATCCAATCCGGCATCTATCATGCTCTGTCCTGAAACCCGCGCATAGAATGTTGCCGGTTTATTCTTAACCAGCATGGCATCCAATGACAAACGCTCTTCCTTAAAGTCTTCAGCCGGTGAGGGAAATCCAGCCGAAATTCCTGTATCAACAAAAAGTGCTCCGGAATCTTCTAAAATTTCCGGAATGAAAAAAATCAATTTTTGGGGTTCTTTTGTTAGCATTTTACTTTTATAATATCGTTAATATTTGTGGTGTATCTTGGGGAAAGTCGCTCTTGACGCATTTTCCAGGTGCGTTCCAAATCTTGATTGCCCAGTTTTATCTTGTCTGAATGATACTTTTTATTTATATGGTCTATTGCTGACATTAATAATTTGTGTTTGGGGTTTTCATGTTCAAACATATCTAATTGATAATTATCCTTGGGTACAATTCCTGCAACAATAACACCGGCACGTTTGTACTTGATGCCCTCTTTAAAAATAGCAGTCACGGCTTTTACAGCTTCGCGACTTATGGTCAATGATGAATCGGTTGGGTAAGGCAAACTAATATGCTTACTCGCCCGATGCTGCTCCAACTCTTTTTTATGTCTATCGCTACTTAAAGTGACAATAATTATATGGCAATACGATTTCTGCTTGCGCAACTTTTCGGCGCAACTTGTGGCAAAGGTGGATACTCGTTCTTTTATATAATGTAAATCCTCATAGGTGTAATCAAAACTTCGGGTTGTTGCAATGGCACGCTTGTTTTTGAGCTCATCTAAAAGTATTTTGGGGGTTCCTTCTAAATCTTTTTTCAGTTTCCATTCCGTAATAGAAAATGTTTTGCGAACCCAATCATCAGGAAGTTGCGTAAAATCATAGGCTGTTTTACAGCCTTTGGCTTGCAGTCGTTTTGCCAAACGATAGCCTATCCCCCAAACATCTTCAATCTTGATCCATTTTAAAGCTTTCACGCGTTTTTCTTCAGAATCTATCACATACACGCCTTGGGTTTGTTCGAGAAATTTTCGGGCAATTTTATTGGCCACTTTACTCAGCGCTTTGGTAGGTGCTATGCCCACGCAGGTAGGAATGCCCGTCCATTTTAATATTCGTTTTCGCATTTGAACAGCCATTGCATTGTAATCAAAAAATTCATATCCTTTAAACTGTAAAAATGCTTCATCAATACTATACACTTCTATATCTGGCGTGAACTGTTCCAAAATTTGCATAACCCTGCTGCTCATATCGCCATACAACGGATAATTTGATGACAGCACATGAATATGATTCATTTTACAAAAGCTTTCCCACTTAAAAATAGGTGCACCCATGGGCAAGTTTAATGCTTTAGCCTCATCGCTTCTAGAAATTACACACCCGTCGTTATTGCTTAAAATAGCAACCGGTTTGCCCTGTAAATTCGGGTTAAAAACCCGTTCACAAGAAGCATAAAAATTATTACAATCTACTAAGGCAAACATGGAATAAAGATATTGTATTTGACCCTTTTTTTATGCTTCACCTTTGTTAAAAATTTTACCTTTGCGCCTTAAAATTTATCCGGCATGAAACTTCGTAAACCCATCCAAACGATTCTCTTTTTTGTCTTACCCTTTTGCGGTCTAAATGCTCAAGAAGCAACCCGTCAAAATCTGGATTCTGTAGTGGTTGCTTCTTCCCGAATCGATTTGCCTTTCAAAGAAAATGCCAGAACCCTTTCAGTAATAACGACCAAAGACATCAAAGAAAGTGCTGCGACTAATGTAGCCGATTTACTTCAGCAAGTAGCCGGTGTAGATATCAGGCGTCGTGGCATCAACGGCATGCAGGCCGATTTATACATTCGCGGCGGAAGCTTTGACCAAACGCTTTTGCTTATCGACGGCATGAAAATGGACGATGCACAAACCGGTCATCATACCATGAATGCTGCATTGCCGTTAGAAATTATAGAGCGCATAGAGCTTGTTAAAGGTCCTGCTGCGCGTGTGTTTGGACAGAATGCATTTACCGGAGCCATTAACATTGTGACCAAAAAAAACACCAAAGACCTAAATCGCGTAGGGTTTCAGCTAGGGTCGTACAAACAACAAAACGCACAGGCCACAACAGGAATATCCCTAAATAAAAGCGTACATATCGCTCATGCTTCTGTAAATACTTCTGACGGATACCGGTACAATACCGATTTTAACAATCAAAATTATTTCTTAAAGAGTCGCTTTAACCTTCAACACCTTCCTATAGACTTTATTGCTAACTTTCAAGAAAGAAAATTTGGTGCTAATGGTTTTTATGCTTCGCCTGCAGCTGCAGACCAATATGAAGAAACCCAAACCAGCCTGATAGGCTTTTCAACGGTTTATAAAACTAAAAAGCTCACTTTAAAACCGCGCGTGTATTGGAGGCGAAATCAGGATGAATACCTTTTTGTAAGACAAAATCCGGCGGTTTATCGAAATGTGCACATCACCAACAAATGGAGTGCCGAAATGCATGCAGCCTATACTTCACGATGGGGAACAACAGGTTTTGGCGTAGACTTAACTCAAATATATTTATCCAGCAACAACTTAGGCGATCACCATCGGTTTATGACCAATGTGTTTGCAGAACATCAAATGAAATTCTTAAACAACAAACTGGATATTACGCCCGGTGTTGCCGTAACGTATTTTTCTGATTTTAAATTTCACGCCTTTCCCGGAGTTGATATTGGTTATGCTTTAAGCAATCGACTAAAACTCTACGGAAATGCCGGTTATACCTACCGGATTCCTACCTATACCGATTTGTATTACTCCGACCCAACTACCTTAGGCAATGAAGCGCTTAATCCCGAAGAAGCTATCGCACAAGAAATTGGAATAACCTATTCCGGAAAAAACATTACCGCCACCATGGCCTTATTCAACAGAGATTCCAAAAAACTAATCGATTATGTAAAGGAAAATGAAGCTGATTTGTGGGAAGCCACAAACATACGCAACCTTAACACCAAAGGTTTTGAAGTGAATACCCGATATGCTTTCCGACTGTTTGATTATCCGCAATCTGTTTCCATGGGATACAGTTTTATTGAGGATGAAGTAAAAAAGCTGGCTGTAAATTTTTCTAGATATTCCATAAACTCTTTAAAGCATCAGGCTACCTTAACCTTACATACCCAACTTGTAAAAAACATTACCCACACCGTTGCCTACCGCTATGCCGAACGCACTTCAGGGAATGCCTACGCTATATTTGATGCAAGCCTAAGGGCAAAAATTCATGATTTAGAAATATCTGTAATTGCCAATAACCTGTTTAATAAAAGTTATTATGAAACCCATTTGGTACCTATGCCCAAAGGAAATATAGTACTGGGCACAACCTACCAATTTTAAACCCTAAAAAACATCCCTTTATACTATCTTTACATTTACCAACGTTTTCTTACCTTTGACATCTAAATTTTTGGCAGATTGAAATTGAATCTTCAAGATATTCCTCGGGTAGAAACCCTCACAAAGGAAGAATTTATAAAGCACTATTTTAAGCCTCAAAAACCAGTGGTTATTGAGCGCTGTATTGAAGATTGGCCGGCATATACCCGCTGGAGTCTGGAGTATATGAAAACCGTTGCCGGCGATAAAACCGTTCCGCTTTATGACGACAGACCGGTAGATTATAAAGACGGTTTTAACGAACCCCATGCCAAAATGAAGATGAGCGATTATATAGACTTGCTCAAACGTGAACCCACTCGTTACCGTATTTTTCTTTGGAATATTTTAAAGGAAGTTCCACAACTGCAAAACGACTTTTCCTATCCTGATTTTGGACTAAAACTACTCAAAGGATTGCCTATGCTTTTTTTTGGAGGCAAAAATTCGTATACCTTTATGCATTACGATATTGACCTAGCCAATATCTTTCACTTTCATTTTGAAGGAAAAAAACAAATTATTCTTTTTGACCAAAATCAAAACAACTACCTCTACAAAGTTCCGCATTCACTAATTACCAGAGAAGATATAGACTTTGCCAACCCCGATTTAGAAAAATGGCCGGCGTTGAAACATGCCCAAGGCTATAGCACAGAGCTAAACCATGGCGAAGTACTCTATATGCCCGAAGGCTACTGGCACTATATGCGGTATATTACTCCGGGATTCTCTATGAGCTTACGCGCAATACCCAGAAAGCCTAAAAATCTTATTAAGGCTTTATACAATATCTTCATTATGCGTCATTTTGATAATTTTATGCGAAGATTGAAAGGTCAAAAATGGATTGACTGGAAAAACGAACAAGCTATCCAAAGAACAAAAAAAGCATCTGCTTAACCTCAAAAAAGCAACACCCTCGTTTTTACACTAAAAGCATAAAAATTGTATTTTTTGTATTATTTTTCTTACTTTTTAAAAAAATATAATGCATTTGGTCGAATAATTATTGTATTTCAACCGTTTTTTAAAATTGGTTTTTACATTTGTTATCAAACCAAATCATTCATGCCTCATGAACATAAAATTACACCTACCAACCTTGTTTTTACTTGTAGCTTTTTCATATAGCTACAGTACTATTTTAAGCCCTGTAAATGCATCAGCAACAACTGATAGCCATCGTTTTTTAGAGACATTAGAGACAGAAGTCGATGCTAATTCGCTGTTTTTTTCTAGCACAACCTGGGATGGAAACTCTTGGAGTAATGGTACGCCAAATATCAATTTGATATGTATTATTGACGGAAATTACACTACATCCACTCACGGCAGTTTCGAAGCTTTAGAGCTTCAGGTTAATGCTGGTTATACACTTACCATTAGCAACAATACCTACTGTAAGATTGCTGAAGATGTTACTGTTGCCGGAAATATTCAGGTTGAAAACAAAGGTGCTTTTGTACAAGTTGACGAAACCGGAACTTTTACCTTAGTTGGCGCCGGAACATCTTCTGTAAACAAATACACAACACCGCTAGAAAATTGGTATAACTATACTTATTGGAGTTCTCCCGTAAGTGGCACTACGGTAAATCAAGCTTTTGCATTTTCTCATTCTGGTATGCGTTATTGGTTTGACGCCGAGAAATTTCTTGATGTTTTAGTAGAAATTAACAATGAAGACTCCTATCATCCCGGTCATGATGATATTGATGATGACGGTGACGACTGGACGCTTTTAAACGGCGCTACAGTATTACAGCCCGGCGTTGGCTATGCCGCAACCCATTCGCCTATAGGATTTGTATCTAATAACTCCTATCAGTACAATTTTGTGGGTCCTTTAAATACGGGTAACATAAATGTTTCTATTTACTTTAATGGAAATAATGGAGACAACGACTGGAACTTTATAGGGAATCCATACCCAAGTGCCATTAGCGCCGACGAATTTTTCTCAGAAAATTCAGCAGTAGTCGGAGGTGCTATATACTTATGGTCACATGCTTCATCTGCAAGCAGTTCAAACAGCGGAAACGAAGCCTACAACTTTAATGCTGATGACTACGCTATAATAAATGCAGGAAGCGGTGAAGTGGCCGGTGGTTCTACCGTAATCCCTAATCGTTATATCCCATCGGGGCAAGGTTTTTTTGTGCAAGGTTTAACTAACGGTACGGCAAAGTTCACTAACGATATGCGCGTGGCAGACACTAATAGCAACAGCCAGTTTTTCAGACAAAACAATACAGAAGATACCAATAAATTATGGATTAATTTAACTTCTGACAACGGTGTGTTTAATCAAATCCTTGTGGCCTATGTTGACGGTGCCACAAACGAAGATGACGGCAACTATTATGATGCTCCTAGAAATCTGTCCGGTGAGTCGGCTTCTATTATTTATACGCAAATTGAAAATGTTTCTGACAAGAAATTTGCCATTCAAGGGAAAGCTCCGGAAGGTCTTACTATAGATGAAAAAATTCCCGTTGGGTTTTTTACTTCAATTACGGAAGCCACATTATACACCTTGTCTATCGCAAAAATACAAGGCGATTTTTTAACCGCCAATACCGTGTTGTTAAAAGATAACCTATACGACACCTATACCGATTTAACGCTAAACGATTACACGTTTACATCTGAAACAGGCGATTTTACTGACCGGTTTGAAATTGTTTTCAGCAGACAATTGTTGTCCGTTGCTTCTCCGGAAAAAGCCAATGCATTTTCTGTTTTCGAACCGGATGCCAATACATTGGTGTTTAAAACATCAGGCGATGCTTCAATACACGCTATTGTGTTGTTTGATATGAATGGGAAAACGATTCTAAATCATATAAACACAAGCCATGCTGATCAGTCAACCGTTTCTGTACCTTCTTTAAGTACAGGAAATTATATTGCTAAAGTAACGTTCTCAAACGGAAGTGTTGCGACTAAAAAAATACTCAAAAAACGATAATTTTTTCAGTTGTGACAGGATTTTAGAGAATGGGGTTAATAATTAAAAAACGTGTGTGTTCTCATACGCGTTTTTTTATGGAACAAGCTCAATTACCTTGTCGTAAACCAACGAAGACTCCCAACCTCTATACAACAGGTAATCGGCTAATTTTTTTCTTTTCTTGTAGCGGTTTTTTTCCTTGATTTGAGCGACTCTTTTTTGAGCCAATGCACTAAAACTAGTCAGGTATTCTTCTTCAGAAATTTCTTTTAACGCCTGTTCAATATTGAATTTAGAAATCTCTCTTTGTTTTAATTCTCTCACTATTCGTTGTTTACCCCAATGTTTAGCTTTGAGCTTGCCTCTGGCATAGCTTTTAGCAAATCGGGACTCGTTTAAAAAATCGTGCTGTATAAGCGCTGTGACAATTACATCTACAGCCTCGGGAATCATTCCCATAGATTGAAGTTTAGTTCTTACTTCCATATGGCAGCGTTCCTGATAGGCGCAATAATTTTTTAACCGCTCAAGCGCTTGGTCGACAGTATATGTTTTTTGTCGTGTCATGCTACAAATTAATAACATTTTGTTAATAAAACCGAATCTATAACCCGCTGACACTTAAATATATTTGCATTATATTTGTAAGCTAGATTTTTATATCTTTG
>DASRWB010000046.1:0-38582 GCA_035654775.1 Flavobacteriaceae bacterium
GCATCGGGCACGTTTACCGAACACGCTTCATAGAAGTATTCTATTTTCCCTTTTCCCGATCCAAAATTTGGGTCGTTTTCTATTACAATATTTATCTCAACCAATCTGCCGCCGGCATCAAACAAGATATAGCTTCCTTGATAACCGGTCTCTACTACACTAAACTTTGTACAGCCTGAATTTCCTCTACAGGATTGTGTGGATTCTTTGTATTGACCCGCTACTTCCGAAGCTCTGAAGTGTTCCGGCTTGAGGACAAAAGGAAAGTCTACATGCATAAAAGGATATACTTTGAGTCCGTTATTTTTCATTTTTTCCATGGCTTCCCAAATGACTCCTTGTGGAAGTTTATAGGCACTTGCCATCATGCTGGGTGTTATCATACTCATACCTTCCATAGCCAGTAAACCGGTTTTATTGTAGCGTTTTTCGGTTTCGTTGTAGGCTATAAAATAGCCTTCACTGTCGTGATATGAGGTTTGAGGTTTTCCTGTATTTTGGTCTATCCAGTTGGATTGCATGGCAACGGCATCAGCATCAAAAAATGAAGTGATTGTAGCCTGTTTTTCTTCATCAAATGAAATTACTTTTACATCGGTAGTATAGAATGCTTTTTTAGCTTCTGTATTTATTGCTAATGACGGATTTGCATATTCTACGGTATTTTCTTTTTGTGAGCTGTTATTTTTGTTTTCGTTGCTTCCTTGGGTAACATCATCAATCGTTTTTTCTGTTTTCTTGGAAACAATTTCATCTGTTTTGTTTAGTACTGTGCGCTCTGCAGCTTGTTCTGCTTTCTTTTTTAGTTTCTTTAGTAACTGTGCTTGTGTGTTTGAAACGACTGCCAAACAAGCTACTATAAGAAGTATGTTTTTTAGTTTCATGATTTTGAAATTTTAATGGTTTTAACGGCTTTTTTATTTTGCATGATGTTGATGATATAGTTTCCGTTTTTTAAATGGTCTATATGGATGTAAATTTTATTTACTTCTTTTAAGAATTCATCTTTTTTTATCACGTTGATAACCTCTTTTTTAAGCAGGTTGAAAGGAAAGTAGCTCATGTGGCAGTATAAAGGTATACTAACACCGTGTGAATGCATTTCAATTATGTAACAAAGTGTGTCACTTATGTAACAATGCTGTATATGACGTTACTTTTTTGTTTTTAGCAGGTATTCTTTAGGCGTGCAGTTGTAGGTATCTTTAAAACACCTTATAAAATAGGATGGCGTATTAAATCCGGTTTGATAGGCTATTTCCGAAATGGTATAATCAGCATTTTTCAAAAGGGCTTTTGCAATTTTAAGTCTTTCGTTTTTGATGAATTCCGAAGTGCTTAATCCGGTGAGCGCTTTTAATTTTCTATGCAATTGCATTCGGCTCATGTGTAAAGACTTACTCAAATTTTCTGAAGTAAAATGAGGTTGTAAAAGGTTTTCTTTAAGGACTTCTTGAAGGTTTTTAAAAAATTGTTCTTCGGTGTTTAGTATTTGTATGTTGTGAAAATCCAGTTCATTACCGGAGCGATAATGCGCCTGAATTTTCTTTCGGTTTTCGATAATTTTTTCTATTTGTATTTTTAGTTTATCACTACTGAAAGGTTTGGTAACATACGCATCTGCTCCTGATTTTAAACCTTGTATTTCATTTATTTCACCGGATTTTGCGGTAAGTAAAACGATAGGAATGTGGCTTGTTTTTTCATTTGACTTCAATGTATTGCAAAGTTCAATTCCATCTGTAAGAGGCATCATCACATCGCTTATTACAATATCGGGAATTTGATTTATTCCCGTATGAATGCCTTCTTTTCCATTAGCCGCTTCCAGAATTTTGTATTGCCCGTTGAAAATAGACTTTATAAACATTCGAATGTCATCATCGTCTTCTACCACTAAAAGTACCGGTTTTTCTTTTTGCTTTTTGGCTTCCTTAGGGTGTGATTTTTTTTCCGGATAAGCATCTGTATCATCTGCCATTTCCAAATCGGTTTCTGAAATTTCTGAGGACGTAAAGCAAGAACGCCCTACCGGAAGGGTCACCACAAACTGAATTTCGTCAGTGTTTAAGGTATGTGCCACTATATTGCCATGCGCCAAGGCAACTAATTCTTTAACCAGCGAAAGCCCAATGCCCACACCTTCACTTTGTTTGCTGTTTTGATAGTAGCGCTGAAACAATATCGGTAATTCCTCATCTTTCAACCGGTTTCCATTGTTTAACACCGACAAGGTTACATGCTCTTCATTTTTATTGACTTCAAAAAAGATGTATCCTTTTGCGGGTGTATATTTTACTGCATTTTGAAGCAGGTTAGAAACAATTTTATCCACTACATCTTTATCAAACCAAACTTTGTTCATCTGTGCTATGGTATAGGTAAATGTAATTTTTTTCTCTTTGGCTTTAAATTCAAAAGCTGTGGCAAGTTGTTTTAACAGTACAGACAAGTTACCTTGAGAAACTGCCAGTTTCAGGTTTCCTGTTTCCAGTTTTGAGAGGTCTAAAAGTTGGTTTACCAGGTTTAACAGTCTTTTGGCGTTACGCTTTATCAGGTTGAGTTCGGCTTTGTCTTTTTTAGAAATGTTGGGTTTTGCCAATTGGTTTTCAATGGGTCCGGAAATTAAGGTTAACGGTGTCCGAAATTCATGGGATATATTGTTGTAAAGCTTGGTTTTAAACTCATCCAGTTTTTTTATTTTGTCTTTTTCAATTTCTATTAAATTGAACTTATAACCCAAGCCCAAAGAGAAGCAAAGCATTTCCAGAAAAACACCCAATTGTGAGGCATTAAAGTTGTAAAAGCCAAACAAATTGTTGGCGTAAATTCCTTGACTGTACTCTACATTTGAAGCGGTATACATGCCTAAAACAGTAAATGCAATAAGGAAAATATTACTTACCAGTATATAGTATCGCAAGGTAGATTTAATTACCAAAAACGCTCTCACCACTGCATAAATAGAATAAGCATGCAAAGGCATAAAAACAATTGACTGGTATTTGGCTACCAGTTCAACATTTTGTGTTGTAAGTAAATACACAAAAGACAATACTGAAAAAGCACACAACAGGTAGGTAAAAAAATCTATTTCTCGAGAAAACTTATAGTGATGGCTTTTAATTTGTGCAAAAACATTTATGAATTTTACGTAAAGTGCTGTTAATAAAAACAAAAGAGGCAACAAAAAACTGGAGAGCAACTCAACATTGCTTGCCAGTAGTTTAAGTTGTAACATTAAATCTATTCGTATAAAAAAGTAAACGGCAAATAATAAGGCGTAGATTCCGTAGAGCAAATAATCTTTTTTTCGAACTTGGATATACTCCAAAAGCATATAAAACCCAATGAATAAAAATGCTCCTTGAAAAACAAAAGAAGTAATTATGGCAATCACTACATCCGTATGCTGTAAAAGTTCATCCATGAAACTCGCATTATTTGCTACATCAAAACGCCAAAACGTTTATCCTGTGCAGAAAACAGCACCTATAAAATAAAGTAGAAGCCTCTTTAAACCGTTTGTTAATAGCAAATTAATGGTTTAAAGTTACTAAAAAAGTATAAGCGTTTTACATTACCGCCTTAATTGCAGTAACCATGGTCGCGGCTCGTTGCTTTACTTCGTCTTCGGTCCATGACAATTTAATCAAACACGAAATGTTTCGTCCTATGTAATGGTTTGATTGCTCAAAGGTTTTGGTTTGAAGGTACTTTAACCCGTTTCTCACTTCAGCGGAAACAGGATATAATGTTTTCAGTTCTTTTAAATGTTCCCATTTTCGAACGTAATGCCAGTTGTTGTCGTAGTAATGAAAACATCCGTCAATACCTGCACTTTTTAATGCCAAAACTGCTTTTCTTGCCGTTTCCAAATCCGGTAAAAAGAAACTTAAAAACGAATAGCTTTCTTCGCCGCCTTTAGGCACGGACCTAAATTGTATTTCGGGAATGGTAGCAATAGCTTCTCGAAGTACGGTGTAGTTTCTCTTTTGAATCGCAACAAACTCTGCCAAGCGCCTTAGCTGTGCCAGTCCTACGGCAGCATGTAGTTCTGATATTCTGAAATTATAGCCTAAAAACGGATGTGTTTCTGCGCCTCTGTCATTTCCTATATGGTCGTGGCCATGATCGGAAAAAGAATCGGCATGGGTATAAAACGCTTCGTTATTGGTGACTACAGCACCGCCTTCACCGGAAGTTATAATTTTTACAAAATCTAATGATAAGCACCCTAAATCGCCTATGCTTCCCAGTGGTTTTCCGTGATAGGTAGCTCCTGTGGCTTGTGAAGAATCTTCTATTAGCAACAGGTTGTGCTTTTTAGAGAGTGCCTGTAGTGCATCCATATCAGCCATACTGCCACACATGTGTACGGGCATAATCGCTTTGGTTTTTGGGGTTATGGCAGCTTCTACCGCTTCAGGATTCAACGTAAGCGTATCGTCTATATCTACCAGTACCGGAATGGCACCCAGCATCATGATGGCTTCAAAACTGGCCACAAAGGTAAATGTGGGTACAATAACTTCATCACCGGCACCAATACCTGCAACTGCTAAGGCTACCGAGACTGCGGCCGTTCCGCTGGAAACCAGTTGTGCGTGTTTTACGTGAAGTTGTTCTTGAAGTTCTTTTTCGAGTGCTTTGGCTTTCCAGTGGCCGTTGCGCAAGGTTTCGAATCCATAGCGCATTAAAACGCCACTGTTTAAAACGTCTTGTACTTCTTTTCTTTCGGCTTCTCCAAATAGTTCAAATCCGGGCATATAGTTGATTGTTTGTTATGAATTGTAAAGCTACAATTCCCAAGTGCTTTCAGCAACGGTTTTTCGTACTTTTTTGAAGTTGGCAAATTTGTCGTCTGCGGCTCTGTAACCGATAGGCATGACCAAAACGGCTTCTAAGCCGGATTCTGTAAGGTGTAAAATTTTATTATAGGCTTCCGGTTCAAAACCTTCCATAGGACAAGTGTCTATTTTTTCCAAAGCACAAACCGTCAACAGGTTTCCCATGGCTAAATAGGCCTGTTTGGTAGCCCAGTCTTTAATATCCTCATACGTTCGTGAGCTGAAATCTTTTATTAAGAAGTCTTGATAGGGTTTTAAAATGGTTTTTGGGGTTTGTCTTAAAGTATGTACTCGGTCAAAATATTCAGTTACATAGATTTCATTAATATTGGTTTGGATACAAAAGACCAAAACGTGCGAGGCTTGCGCCACCTGCTGCTGGTTCATGGTATGTTTTACCAGTTTTTCCTGTAATGACTTATCTTTTATCAAAAGAAGTTTTATTGGCTGTAACCCATAAGAGGTAGCCGTTAAGTTGAATGCTTCTTTTAAAATGGCTATTTTATCTACTGAAATTATCTTTTCAGGGTCAAACCGTTTGGTGGCATACCGCCAGTGTAAACTTTCTAAAACATTCATAGGTCTAAGGTAAAGTGCAAAAATACAACATCCTTTACACTCGGTTTTTAAAATGGCATAGAATAATATTATGTTGCTATTGAGGACTTCTAAAAAGTATGGTTTTTATTTGAAAGAAATAAAAAAGGGTTTTATATTTGCAACCGCTTAGGAGGAATGGCAGAGTGGTCGAATGCGGCAGTCTTGAAAACTGTTGAGGGTCACACCTCCGGGGGTTCGAATCCCTCTTCCTCCGCTGAAAAACAAAGAAACCCTTGCAAATGCAGGGGTTTTGTTTTTTACTTCACAACAAATGCACACAAAGCTCGTATGTAAATGCATTTAAGGCTATTTTAATATTAACCCAAGCTGACTAAACGGTGCACACGGGTTACCTACGGTGCAGCCTCGGGTTTTGTATGGGTTTTGTATGGATTATATACGCTATAGATACGCTATGCATTCGCTATAGATACGCTATACATACGCTATACATACGCTATACATACGCTATAGATACGCTATAGCTTTTGGATTTTAAAGGGAGTTTTTAGTGTTTTTAAGAACGGTAAGCTATTGATTACTAATATATTAAAAATTTATTACAATGCAGTGTTTTTTATCGGAAAAAATTTTAATGCTGTTGAATGTTTTTTATGGTATTATGACCGGTTTAAACCGTACTGCTTTACTACTTTGTATTTTTTTTGTGTACTTAGTTATCCTCTTTTTTCAAAAGAAAAGGAAACCTTTACCTTGCCATAACCAAAACAGGTATCGCTATATTTGCAAGCTCTTTTTTAACATGGGTTTTTACAAACAGCCTGTCAAAAAAACGATGTTTGGCATTTGTGATACACAATAGTTGCATGTTATTTTCTTCTATATAATTATGAATTGCAGTAAATACCTCATCGCTATCTAAGTCTACAAACCGATGTGGAATTTCCCGGAGTATGGTGTCCAGGTTTTTTTTATTTTGCTTTTGGCTTTCGGTTAATTCGGTTCCGGAAAAAACATGAAGTATGGTGGTTTCGGCGTGGTGAATTTGTACTATTTTTTTACTTATTTTGAATAGGTTAGCCTGATAGTGTGTGTTGTAATTTGTGGTGAATGCTATTTTTTTTATCGGCTTGAAGGTATAGGCGTTTGGTACTGCCAGAACCGGGCGCAGGCATTGCTGAATGGCATGCATGGTATTGCTGCCGAAAATGGTTTTTTCCAGATTTGAACTGCCTTTTGTACCCATTACTATAAGATCTATATTCTCCAGTGCAACCACTTGATTAAAGGCATCCAGGAAATTGTCATAGTCTAAACGTGTGGTAAAGGTATGTTTGGGGTTGTTGAATTGCGCAATAATGTCTTCTTTTAAGCCTTCAATGGCATTTTTAGTGCTTGAAATGACGGAATCGTAGATAGAGGCTGAGGGTTTTACTGAAATAATATCATCGGTAATGTAAGTAGAAGCCCGAACCACGTGCCACAAATAAAATTCAACCTTTTCATTTTCAAAAAGTTGTACTGCATAATCTATGGCATATTTCGCATTGCTTGAAAAATCTGTGGGTAATAGGATTTTCATTTTCATCTGTTTATAATTAAGCTAAAGCTACAACTCTTTTTCTAGTATTTTAATGAGATTTGTCAGAAAAAATATTTAAAATAGTAAGGGTGTAATGCTTAAAGTTTTATACTTTCGGCATAGATTGTGATATTAATCTATAAACCCTATATATGAGATTTATTTTTCTGTGGTTATTTGTTTTATTTACTCAGGCGGTTTTTACACAAAACTATGCGGTTTCGGGCAATGAAAAGTTGGTGTTTACGGCCTCATACAACATGTCCGGTATTTTGACGGATATTGCTCAGGTAACCATGCAAACCAGTACTATTGAAACTTCGGGTACTACGCTGCTTCGGTTAAAATGCACGGCGGCGACCTATAAAAACTGGGATAGTTTTTTTAAAATAAGAGACCTTTATGAGAGTTATGTAAACCCAAGCTCGCTTATTCCTTATTTGTACAAGCGGGATATTCTGGAAGGCAGTTATACCAAGTTTATGGAATACAAATACAATCATAAAGAAAATAAAGTGAAGAGTTTGCTTCGCAAAAAGCGAAAAGACGGTGCGTTTTATGAAGAAAACAAAACCCTTAGCCTCAGCAACGGTGCAAAAGATATAGTGGCTACCTTATATAAACTGCGAACCTTAGACTTTAGTAAAGCGCCTGTAGGGAAGACAAAAACGCTGTTGGTTCTTTTTGACAATGTAGAGCATCCGGTAACCTTCACCTATTTGGGCACAGAAAGTATTGCAACGGCCTTAGGTAAAAAAACGTGTCATAAACTGGCTATTTCGATGAATAACACGAATGTACTTAAAGGAAACAGAGACAACTTACTATGGTTAACTGCCGACGAAAATAAAGTTCCCGTTTACGTGAAGTTTAAAATTCCTGTTGGGAATGGCGAATTAAAAATTAAATCGGTTTCGGGATTAAAAAACTAAACTAGACATGAAAAAGATTTTTACGTTTCTTGGTTTATTGACGGCTTTACTAGCCCTTGTATTATCGGTTTTACCCTTATCAAACCTCGCCTTTATACCGGGTTTAGCTTCTCTTGTGTTTGGTGCTATCGCCTTGGTTGTTGCCATGAAATCACAATCGGGAAAAAAAACCATTCACCTGGCTTTATTACTGGCACTTATAGCTATTTCGATTTCAGGCTACAAAGCCCTTTTTGGGAAAGCTGAAATGGGTAACATTCAAGAGTTTGAACAAAAAGATGAAGAGGCTGTAGAAAAAGCAAAAGAACAATTGGAAAGTCAAGACCTGGATATAGACATTCCTGAAGAAGCGCCGGATACTTCCAACGATTTTTAAAGAAAAACTTTTTGATTTTTTTTATAAAAAGTATCTGAAAACTTAAGTTTTTTTAGTTTATTTGACTGAAAAATAATTGGTTACCCAATGAAAGTTACCCTAATACTCTCTATATTAAGCTTAGTAGGTTCCTGCGCCACACAAAAATACAGCACAAAAATTGACAACCTGAAAAACAGCATCAAGCTTACAGACAGCAGTTTAGTCACCAGGTATGCCAACACCATAACCACCCAGGACCTTTCCAGGCATCTGTACACCTTTGCTTCAGCAGCATTTGAAGGCCGAGAAGTAGGAAAGCCCGGTCAAATTAAAGCCTCCGGTTTTTTAAAAGACTACTATAAAAGTCAAGGCATTCTTTCGCCAATTCAAGACAGTATTTACTTTCAAACCATTCCCGGGACATATTATTCTGACCCTAGTAGTGTCACCCAAAATGTACTAGCCTACATAAAAGGAAGTGAAAAGCCTGATGAAGTATTGATTATAACGGCCCATTTAGATCATATGGGTATTAAGGGAAATCAAATTTACTACGGTGCCGATGACAATGCCTCGGGCAATGTAGCTATTATGGAAATTGCACAAGCCTTTAAAACAGCCTCTGACCATGGTTACGGTCCCAAACGCAGCCTCTTGTTTTTGCACACCTCAGCCGAAGAAATTGGGCTTTACGGTTCTAAATACTACATAGAAAATCCCGTTTTTGAGTTAACTAAAACGGTGGCGAACCTAAACATAGACATGATAGGGAGAGTTGACTACCTGCATAAAAATAAAAACTACATTTATCTTATTGGTTCAGACCGGCTAAGTAAAGAATTGCATTATTTATCAGAGAAAGTGAATCAAAAATACACCCAACTGGAACTCGATTATAAATACAATGCCGAAAACGACGGCAACCGTTATTATTACCGCTCGGACCACTACAACTTTGCCCTGCAAAATATTCCGGTAATTTTTTACTTTAATGGCGAGCATCCTGATTATCACAAACCCACAGACACACCGGATAAAATTGATTTTGAACTTTTACAGACACGCACCAAACTCATTTTTCATACGGCCTGGCAAATTGCCAATCAAGAGCACCGCATAGAAGTTGATTTTCAAAATTATTAATTCCTCTAAACACCGTAAGGCTGTTAAATTTTGTTAAATTGAATTGGGTTTAAATCCAATATATAAGGCTTTTTTGTATTATAGCATCTGTAAAAAACATCCCATGAAAAAAACGTTTATACTACTTACAGGAATAGCCTTTTTATTTTTATCCTGTGGTTCAAGTCAAACCAAAAACCCTTCAAGTGCAGCCCCTAAAGCGCCGGTAAAGCAAACTAAAAGTGTTACAGACTATGCAAACAGCATAAGCTCTGAAGAGCTAAAAACAGATTTGTACATCTATGCATCGGATGAATTTGAAGGAAGAGAAACCGGAACGGCCGGACAAAAAAAAGCGGTAAACTTTTTAAAAGACCGCTATGTTGAATTAGGTATTCCCTCGCCCATAAGCAGCGATGATTATTTTCAGGAAGTACCGCTAGAGATTAAAGATGTACCTAAAGTAAGCTTAAGTATAGCCGGAAAGGCCTATACCTTTAAAGACGATTTTGTGGCAATATCAGGGAATACAGGCCATTTTAGTGCTGGTGAAATCGTGTATGCCGGATACGGAATTGTGTCTGAAAACTACAATTCGTACACCGACCTAGACGTGAAAGGAAAAGTAGTTTTGGTAAAATACGGAGAACCTCAAAATGCAGATGGCATCTATCTTGTTACCGGTAGTGAAAAAGCTTCAAAGTGGTCTAATTTTGTACAAGAATACAGAGCAAAGCGAGACGCAGCCATAGCCAAGGGTGCCAAAGCCATACTATACTACAATCCAAAGGCCTACGACTTTATGGCTGCCCGATATGCACAGCCCAGTAACAGAATGGCATTGCAAGGCAGTACTGACGAAATTTACTATCTGTTCCTCAATGAAAGTATTGTGAAAAATTTAGTTCCCGATATTGAAACCCAACATACTGCTGCAGTAGTGAACCAAAACATAGAGGTAAGCTATCAAAATACAGGAAATCAATTTCATTCAGAAAATGTACTGGCCTTGATAAAAGGAAGTCAGTATCCGGATGAAGTTATCGTAATCTCATCGCATTTAGATCACGAAGGCATAAAAGACGGTCAAATATACAACGGTGCCGATGACGACGGTTCGGGAAGCGTTGCCATGCTGGAAATAGCTGAAGCTTTCCAAGAAGCAGTAAAAGACGGTAACGGCCCGAAGCGCTCCATTTTGTTTCTGCATGTAACCGGAGAAGAAAAAGGCTTGCTGGGTTCCAGATATTACACAGATATGGATCCTGTTATTCCTTTAGAAAACACGGTAGCCAATTTAAATATAGACATGATAGGCCGTATAGACACGAAGCATGAAAACACCCCGGACAAAAACTATTTATATTTAATTGGTTCGGATAAGTTGAGTACCGAGTTGCACAACCTTTCTGAATCCGTAAACAATTCCTGTTGTAATATTGAGCTAGATTACACCTATAATGATGAAAACGATCCGAATCGGTTTTACTATCGAAGCGATCATTACAATTTTGCAAAGAACAATATTCCGGTCATTTTTTATTTCAACGGAACTCACGCTGATTACCATAAACCCAGTGATACACCGGATAAAATAAACTACCCGTTTTTGCAAGACAGAACCCGTTTAATTTTTCAAACGGCCTGGGAAATCGCCAATAGAGACAAAAGACTGGTGGTAGATAAAACATTTCAATAACCAAAAAAGCTCCTTAAAAAAGGAGCTTTTTTTTTATAATTATATGTAGTCAATCCTTATACTTTTTTATAAACTGCTCTAACTTATCTTTATTCAAGTTTTTTAACTTCCTCTCTAATTCCAGAGCATCATTTTTTGTTGATTTACTCAATACTAAGATTAATTTCCAAGGAACACCTTGCCTTGTGTAAGTTTGGCTACCAGAATTATGCTGCTCTAAACGCCTAACCAAATCATTGGTATAGCCTTTATAATACTTATCTAACTTTTTGGAGTATAATATATACACGAAATACATTCTCTAAAAGTAAGTTATTAAAAAAGCCTCTAAGAACGTAAATCTTAGAGGCTTTTGCTTTTTTTTGTACAGACGCTTTGGTCTGCACAAAGACATTGACAAAGTCAATCGTCTTTGGGTGGAAGACCGGTCTCGAACCGGCGACCTCTAGAACCACAATCTAGCGCTCTAACCAACTGAGCTACAACCACCGTGTATAATTGGACTGCAAATGTAAATGAATTCCCATTTTTTACAAAAGCTTTTTAAAAAATTATTTTAAATCAAATAACGAATCTACCGCCGGCAAGCGTTCAACGGTAAACCCTTCGGCATACTCCACGCCTACCAGCCTTCCTAAATCTCTGGCTCGGTATTCTATACTGTCTGTGAAGTTTTTACTGGAAATAGGCGTTTCAGGTTCATTACTTTCAGGGTTGTAAAACTGTGTTTTGTAGGCAAAAACGGCTTTCAGCTTTACCTTTATAAAGGCAGAAACATCAACCACAATGTCCGGCGTAATATTTTTCCACTGGATGTAGTGGTATACCGCTTTGGGTCGCCATGCTTCCTGCCAAGCATCAGACTCTTCACACTTGGTATCTATTTTTTGAAGTCCGCTTAAAAAACATGCGTCACTCACCAGTTTACTGGCTTTCCCGTGGTCTATATGCCGGTCATCTACCGCATTACAGATAACAATTTCCGGGCGGAATTTTCTAATTTGTTTTACCAGTTCTATTTGATGGTACTTGTCGTTTTGAATAAATCCGTCAGGAAACTCCATATTGGTTCGCATGGTAACGCCTAGTATATTGGCAGCGTTTGAAGCCTCTTCATCACGAGTTTCGACTGTACCCCGAGTTCCCAATTCGCCACGGGACAAGTCAATAATGCCTACTTTTTTTCCTTTAGAAATTTCTTTGGCTAGTGTTGCTCCACAACCCAATTCAACATCATCAGGATGTGCCCCTATGGCAAGGATATCTAATTTCATTCTACGATTTTAATGGTTTTAGCTAAGTTACATATATTCTTCATCAGAAAATACGATTTTATTTCCTGTAAAACAGTTTATACTTTCGGTAGGCGAAAAAGGCTAAAATAGCAATCAAAACAAGAGCTATAACAATGAATTTCACACTACCAACTTGCTGTCCCGATTGGTAGGAATGCAATCCGGACAAGTAGAAATTTACTCCAAAATAGGTAAAAATAATACTAGAAATAGCCAATACTGAAGCAAGATTAAATCCAAATCTACCACGCAAGCCCGGTACCAAACGCATATGAATAACAAAGGCATAAATCATGATGCTTATGAGTGCCCAGGTTTCTTTTGGGTCCCAGCCCCAGTAGCGTCCCCAACTTTCGTTTGCCCACATACCGCCCAAAAAGTTTCCAATGGTAAGCATGACTAATCCAACGGTTAAGGCCATTTCATTGATAATGGTGAGCTCTTTGATGTGTAAATCCATTTTTTGTTTATTTGCCTTATTGGTAAAAGCCATAAGAAACAGACTGAGTATTCCTAATATCATTCCCAGGGTAAACGGTCCGTAGCTGGCCACGATAACCGCTACATGAATCATAAGCCAGTAGCTGTTTAATACCGGCTGCAAATTGGCTATAGCAGGATCCATCCAACTCCAGTGAGCAATCATAAGCAACATACCGGTTACGAAAGCCGAAGCTGCCAGGGTAAGGTCGGATGCTTTTTTATAGCCATAAATATTAAAAATGCTGAACATGGAAATAATTGCACGCAAGCCAAATCGTTCTTTTTTCAGCATGCTTAACATGAAGCCAAAGAGTATGGTAGCCCAAGCAACATATATCATAGACTCGTAGGCATCACTCCACGGCGCGTGACCGGATACATACCAACGGGCAATTAACCCACCAGTGTGAAGCAAAAACAACAGTAGCAGGAGCACTTTAAACACCATTGAGATGGTTTTTAATACTTTGGAAGGCTTAAAAATGGCTGTAATAATAACTATAAAAAACAGCGTTGCCACATACATGTACCAGCTGTATAAGCTTCTAAAAATGTCGTATTTGTTATACAAAATTTCGGCGCGAATCTTTTGGTCTGAAAGCATAACTTCGGCGCCGTATTTATGCTGTAGTTTTTTGAAAGATCCAAAAAGTTCATTTACTTTTTCAAAGTCTCCGGTTTGTTTTGCCGAATTGAGCATAAACAAATAGGTTCTAAAGCTATTTTGTATGTAGTTTGCATACAAGGTATCCTGTATTTTATTCTGATAATTTTCTTCTTTAAACTCCAAAGCTGAAATCCAGGTGTTGTTTTCGTCTTCCGGAATAGGGTATATTTTTAGAGAACGACCTTCTATGGCGTTGTAGAGTAAATTCACGCGCTGGTCTGTCTCTTTAAACTCTTTTTGGTAGGCATTAGGAGCTTCTGTTTTATAAGCATCTTCTAAATAAGGTGCAAGCTTGTAACTTCCATCCGGGTTGAAAAAATCTACCAATGAGGCAAATTTTTTGGTTTTTTCTATACCAATGATGCTTCGTATAGAATCGGCTTTTTTGGGTTTAAGGTAAATCACCGGAACATTGTACCAAAGCAAGGGACTTTCTTGAATAGAAAGAAATACCTGATTGGCATCCAATCCTTCGTATGTATCTGTTTTGGTAAGCTTTCTAAGCATTTCAGAAGCATAGGTGTTTATGGGCATCATCCGGCCGCTGTAATCCTGAATAACCAATGTGGCGAATAAATCGGTATGGTGTTTGGGTACGGCATTCGCTTTGAGAATAGAATCTATTTGGGCTTTTGTAGGTGCTGCTACTGCATGACTGTCGTGGGGTTTTTGTGTTTGGGCTATGCTTGTAAAAGTCAGGCAAAGGATTAGAATAGTGAGTATTTTTTCTTTTTTCTTTTTAACGGTATTTAGCATTCGTTTTAAATCGCCAAAGCGTGTTTTAGGAGCAACTAAAATGGCCATCAGCCCAAAATAAAGCAGGAAATACCCCAAATAGGTAATCCATGTTCCCCAGAAATCATGATTTACAGAAAGCACGGTTCCTTTTTCGTCCGGGTCAAAACTCGATTGAAAAAAACGATATCCTTTATAGTTCAGAATGTGATTCATATAAATATGATAATCAAAGTTTTCACTTGCTTCATCAATTACGGTTACTTTGCTTTCATATGCTGAATAGCTGTTTTGTGTACCGGGATAGCGTTGTGCAATAAAATCATTTAGTTTAACATGAAAAGGGAGTTCGCGTACTTTGGGTCCGTATTTTACGGCTACTTCCAAGCCACCAACTTCTACTTGCTTAAAATTGTTGTTGATATACTGTCCGCCCAAAACATTGAGTTTTTTGGTTTCGCCATTGCTTGTGATTTTAAACACAATTCCCGAAGCATCACCGCGTAGCATTTGGGGTTTTTCTACAATATCAAAAACGCCTTTTACCACCGGTTTGGGAAAAACAAATTGCATATTCCCAATGACATATCGCGACCTGAGTTTTAAAGGTTGCAGGCTGTCTTTTTCGAGTTTTCCTTGTTGTCCGGTAGCCATGGTAAGGTATTCGCCTTCAAAAGGAGATTTAATGGAGAGTGAATCGCCTTGATGAAAAATATTTATTGCACCGTCTACTTCGTTGTTTAGCGAAATTAAAATATTGTGAATGTTTTGTACTTGTCCTTCTTTAATGAAGTGGTTGTGTGGGACACCACCTGAAGATTCTACCATTTTGAGATAAGGTTCTCCACTATCATCCGGGATAATATCTTCTTCAGCAGCGCCAATAAATTTTTCAAGTTCGATGGTTACAGGTTGCCCGTTATAATCGGTATTTACTTTAAAACTGTTGTTTAGTCGCGGTGAAAAATCAACAGGTTTTTCCAGTATACGTCGCTGATTTTGCCCATTTATTTGGTAATCGCCGTCGAGGTAAACCGTTACGTAATTTTCACGGGAAAGAAAGGTATTTTCCATTTCCCCTTCGCGAATGGCCATTTGTCCTTCGTAGCCAATATAGCGTGTAATAAAAGCGCCTAAAAGAATGAATATAAAAGCGACATGAAGGATAAGGGTAATCCATTTTTCTTTTTTGTACAGTCGGTATCTGAAAATATTTCCGGCAAAGTTTACCACAAACAATCCCATAATGGCCTCGAACCACCAGGCATTATAAATTAAATTTCGGGTGTATGGTGTTGGTGAGGTTTCTGCATTGGCATCGAGAAATGTGCCTATAATCATGGCTAAAGCAAAAACTAAAAACAAGGTGGCAGTAAGTCTTGTAGAGAACAAGATATTGGCAATTTTTTTTCCCATAATGAAGGTTTACTTTGCGTGCTGCAAATTTAAGGCTTTACATTTTTTTTAAGCGTTAAAAAATTATTTAATTTCTAGGTGTTTTGTCGGGCTTCAAAAATTTTAAGGTATAAAAATGTGCCCATTTTTCTGGCGCGACGTTTTGCATTTTCAGCATAATCTCCTACAAACAAATCGTTTATGGTTTCGTGCCATAAATTTAACCACGCCCCAAAATGATGTTCGGTGATGCTGTGATTGTTTTCGGCATCTACCTTTACATGAGCCTCAAGCGGGTTTCCATAGTATTTTGTTTTTAAAAACAAACTGGATTCCCAGAAATCGGTAAGGTTTTCTATATGTGCCTCCCAATCGCTGATTACTTTGTTAAAAAAAGGCCCTAAAAAGGCGTCGGCACGAACTTTCTTATAAAATTCAGAAACCAATAATTTTACATCGTCTCTGGAAGAAATATCAGTTTTTTTCATCATAGGTTCAAAGATACAACTTCAAACTTTTTTATGATAGGATACTTAGTTATTTTAGCAAAATGATTAAGGTTGTTATATTAGGTGCCGGAAATATTGCAAGTCATTTTGTTAAAGTGTTTTGCAGTAATGAAAACATTGTAGTTTTACAATGGTACAACCGTACGCTTCCAAAAGTTTCGTCATCGTTAAAAAAAACCATTCCGGTAACCGATACTTTACAGGCAATCACCAAAGATGCCGACGTATATGTTATGGCAATTGCCGATGATGCCATTGAAGCGGTTTCGGCTGAACTTCCTTTTGAAAACAAGCTGGTTGTGCATACGGCCGGAAGTGTTTCTATTCACAAGCTTGACAAAAAGTTGCGTCGCGGGGTTTTTTATCCGCTACAAACTTTTACAAAAGCGGTTGACATTAATTTTAAGAATGTGCCTATTTGCATAGAAGCGCTTGAAAAAGAAGATTACAAGCTGCTGGAAGCATTGGCAAAACACATAGGTTCTCCGGTTTACCCTATAAATACTGAACAAAGACAAACCTTGCATTTGGCAGCGGTTTTTGTAAATAATTTCACCAATCAGTTATACCGTATTGCCCATGAACTGGTTGATGCTAAGCAAATTCCGTTTGATATTTTAAAACCCCTTATAGCGGAAACGGCAAACAAAATAAACACCCTATCGCCCTATATGGCGCAAACCGGACCTGCCAAGCGCAATGATAAAAAGACGATAAAACAACAGCTGAAATTATTAGAAAACTCACCTCATAAAAGTATTTATGAAGTGTTAACCCAATCGATTAAAAAAACTCATGGAAGATAAAAGCTACAAAGAATATCTGGAACACATCACTACCTTTGTTTTTGATGTGGACGGTGTACTTACCGATGGAACCATTACGCTAACCACACACGGCGAAATGCTGAGAACCATGCATACCAAAGATGGATTTGCCATAAAAACAGCGATACAGCAAGGGTTTCATGTATGTGTGATTTCGGGCGGTTCAAACGAAGGCGTAAGAGTGCGTTTACGCGGTTTGGGCATGACAGACATCTACCTGGGTGTTCATAATAAAGTAGATCAGCTGGAAGAATATTTGGATATTTATGATATTAAAGCAGAAAATGTACTGTATATGGGCGATGACATTCCGGACATTCACGTAATGAAACGCGTTGGTTTACCTTGCTGTCCGCAAGATGCCGTTCCCGAAATTAAAGCTATCAGTAAATATGTGTCTCATAAATTTGGCGGAAAAGGATGTGTTCGCGATATCATTGAGCAGGTGTTAAAAGTACAAGGAAAATGGAAAAGCTCTTTTGATGCCAAATACGACTAGTAATACCCTAAACTGATTCTGATTTCAACAAAATTAATCTCTCTTAAAAAATTGAAATACTTACACCTTATACGCTGGAAAAATCTATTGCTTCTTGCTTTAGCGCAAGTTTTAGTTAAGTATGCGTTGTTAGAGCCGTTTTTATCAACAACAAACCTCAGCATAACCCTTAACGGATTTGGCTTTTCGCTGCTGGTGATTTCAACACTTTCTTTGGCAGCAGCCGGCTATATTATTAATGATCTTTACGATATAGAAAGCGATCGTATTAACAAACCGAACCGGGTTTTAGTGGGCAAATTAGTTCGTGAAAAAACAGCCTATAATCTCTTTATTGGCTTTAATGTTGTAGGTGTAGGTTTAGGCTTCTACCTGTCTCATCTTATAGGAAAAAGTGGTTTTTTTGCTTTGTTTGTAATTATATCGGGCTTGCTTTACCTTTATGCAACCTATCTGAAACAACTCACTCTTGTAGGCAATGTGGTCGTTTCAATTCTGGTGGCATTTAGTGTTATTGTTGTTGGGCTGTTTGAACTTTTACCGGCAATTACTTCAGAAAATCAGCAAACTCAGTTAACGTTTTTCAGTATTATTTTTGACTATGCCATTTTTGCCTTTAGTATTAATTTACTTCGTGAAATGGTTAAGGACCTAGAAGATCTTGAAGGCGATGTTAAAACCGGAAGAAAAACGCTAGCGGTTGTATTAGGTCGTACCAAGGCATCGAAAGTTGTTTTGGTTATGGCGGTTTTGTTTTTAGCTGCGGTTACCTATTATGTGCTAAACTATTTTTACAAACTTCAACCCGCGGTACTATATTTTCTACTTTTGGTAATAGGACCACTTGCTTTGTTTTGTATAAAAATCTATCAGGCAAAAAGCAAAACCCATTACAAGAATTTAAGCCGGTTACTAAAACTAATCATGCTAATGGGCATACTGTCTTTACTACTGTATAAATACGTGTTGTTAAATTAAAAAAATGGACGAGCGATTTGCACCTTTCAATATTATTCTGGCTTCAGCTTCTCCAAGGCGCAAACAATTGCTTACAGAAATTGGCATTCCTTTTTCTGTGAAACTCAAACCGGTGAAAGAAGAATTTCCCAGCCGGCTCAAACATTTTGAAATCAGCGATTACCTGGCACAACTTAAAGCCATTCCTTTTAAAGACACCTTAAAGCCCAACGACATTCTAATTACAAGCGATACCATAGTTTGGCACAATAACCTTATGCTGGGAAAACCCAAAACCGAAGAAGAAGCCTACCACATGTTACAAACGCTGAGCAACAGTACTCATGAGGTAATTACTTCCGTTTGCTTTACTACCACCACTTTTGAAAAAACGCTGAACAGTATTACAAAAGTAACGTTTCACCCACTAAGTGATGCTGAAATTCGGCACTACATCAACACCAGTAAGCCTTTTGATAAAGCCGGCGCTTATGGTATTCAGGACTGGATTGGGAAAATAGGCGTAAAAAGCATTGAAGGTTCCTATTTTAATGTAGTAGGTTTTCCTGTAGATTTAGTGTACAAAACCTTACTTGAGATTACCGCTGAAAAAAACTTTAAAAATTAAGTCCCTTAGGTGTATCTTTGTATAAAACAACAGCGATGACTATAGAATTTACAAGGCAAGAAATTATAAACAGTGTTATTTTACTGGCTATCCTGTTTTTAATTCGACTGATTGCCACATCAATCATAAAAAAAGTTGCCCGAAAAAGTGGCATAAATGAAGCGAGAATTCATCTTATAAACCGCTATCTAACCGTTACTTTACTATTTATTGCCCTACTGATTGAAGCCTTTATCTTTGGAATGAAGATTGAAGATTTAACGCTTGTTTTCTCTTCTGTTTTTGCCGTACTGGGAATTGCGCTGTTTGCCATTTGGTCTATATTAAGCAATGTAACTTCGGGAGTAATCATGTTTTTTTCTTTTCCCTATAAAGTAGGCGACAAAATTAAAATTCACGATAAAGATTTTCCTATTGAAGCCATTATTGAGGATATTAGAGCTTTTCAACTGCATCTGCGTTTAGATGACGGCGATTTGGTAACCTACCCAAACAACCTTATCTTGCAAAAAGCCGTAACCTTGGTCAAAAAAGATGCTATAGATGATGACCACAACGCAGTTTAAACATCGGTAACTATTTCATGGAAAAAAAGAAACGAACTTCTAAATACAAAACTCGCGTAGGACTTTCTCCGGGAACTATGGTATATACCGGTAAAAAAGAAAACCAGCCACTTTTTATAGAATGCATAGACTATACACCCAAAAAGCTGGAAGTTCACGAGTATAAAAAAATAGAAAACACGTTTCATTTTAAAGAAACCCAATCCATAACCTGGATAAACATTAACGGACTGAATCATATTGAATCCATTGAAAAAATTGGAAAACAGCACAACATTCATCCGTTAGTATTAGAAGACATTGTAAACACCAATCAACGCCCTAAAATAGATGAATATCCGGACTATATTTTTATCGTGTTAAAAATGATTTATTACAACAGTGATGAAAATATAGTTATCGAGCAAGTGAGTTTTATTTTAGGAAACAACTACGTATTAACCTTCCAAGAAACGGATGGCGACGTTTTTGAAAGCGTTCGCGCACGATTGCAAAATGAGAGTGGAAGAATTCGAAATGCCGGTGCAGATTACTTGTTTTATGCGCTTATTGACGCTGTTGTAGACCACTATTACGTGGTTGCCGAAACCCTCGGAAATAAAGTGGAAGACCTTGAAGACGAAATATTTGCAGGCAAAGTAACAGATGCATACAGCAAACAAATTCAAATCCTAAAAAGAGAACTACTCAAGGTAAGACGTGCCATATTTCCGTTACGCGAAGTAATAAACCGCATTGACAAAAGTGAAAATACCTTGATTAATAAAGATAATTTACAGTTTTTCAGAGACGTGTACGACCACGTTATTCAGCTTTCAGACTCCATCGATATTTACAGAGAAATGACTTGGAGTTTAATGGACATGTACATGACCAGCATTAGCAATAAAATGAATGAGGTAATGAAAGTGCTTACTATAATTGCCACCATTTTTATCCCGTTAACTTTTATAGTTGGTGTTTACGGAATGAACTTTGATAACATGCCCGAATTGCATTACAAAAATGCTTACTATATTGTTTGGGCAGTAATGATTTTGGTATTTATACTGATGCTGTTTTACTTCAAACGCAAGAAGTGGCTTTAATACATTCAGGAATTTTTATTTGTATTCAGCATAGTCACCTTCAACAACTATATCTTTAGTTCCTACCTGTAATCCTTGTTCTTCCTGTAATACAACAATGTTATTGATGCCTTTTCGGATTAGTTTTTTTCGACAGGATTTTTTTAAAAGCGGGTCGTTGTCAAATACTATGGGATGCATTCCAACTTCTTCTTTTCCGGGCACTTTGACAATCAGATATATTTCTTTTAAATCATAACTTCGAAGGGCTTTTCCCGGCATAAACGTATAAAAAGTATAGCGTCCGTCTGCCGCAGTTTTAACGACGCCTTTATGGCGTATTTCGCGCGGTTTTTCTTCAGTGTTTAACGCTTCAAAACGACCTTCTTCATTTTTTTGATATAAGGAAAGTTCCACATCTTTTGCCGGTGTTTTACCATCTTGTTCATAGATAATTCCGGTAAGTTTTATCTTGGTTTTCGCCAAATTAAAATCCGGTATGGTATCGGTATTGCGTATTGTGTTTTCAACTAATGTAGGAGTTGGAATTTCATTTACAAGTTCTGTTTCCGTATACACCGAAGCATAAGCCATATCCTGAGCGACAGTACTGCTCAATAAACCGGACAGACACGTAAAACCAAATATTAAAACTGCTTTTTTCATTGGGACATAAGATTTAAGTGGTTTAAAATTAATCGTTTGAATACAAACCGAAATAAAAATCTTATGAACGTAATATATTTACGATAAAACGAATTTTGAGGTAAACTTCTTCGATAAAAAGCAAGGTTTTTGGTGAATAGAATAGTTTTTCTACTTTGGTTTGGTAAAAATTAGTGTTTTGAGTTTTTAAGCCGTGAAAACATCCATATAAATTTGGTTAAAGAAACTTTAAAACCTGTACAACCGAAGGTTTTCTTTTTATATTTGAGACCATAACCACGTATTATGCAAAAAACACTTACTCTTATAGGACTACTTCTATTTTCTACCGTTAGTCTTTTTGCTCAAAAACCAAAACCCTACAATGCCACTCAAATTTACGAAGCCATACAAAAGCTGAACTTTTTGGGTTCGGTTTTATATGTTGCCGCACATCCTGATGATGAAAATACCCGGTTAATTTCGTACATGTCCAATCATGAAAAAGCCCGAACCGCTTACCTTTCCCTTACCCGTGGCGACGGAGGACAAAATCTTATCGGCCCGGAACTGGAGGAACTTTTAGGCGTTATCCGTACACAAGAATTGTTAGCCGCCAGAACGATTGACGGCGGCGAACAGCTTTTTACCCGAGCTAATGATTTTGGGTTTTCAAAACACCCTGACGAAACGTTATCTATTTGGGATAAAGACAGCGTACTTAGTGATGTTGTTTGGGCTATTCGCTCCTTTAAACCCGATATTATCATCAATAGGTTTGACCACAGAACGCCGGGAAAAACACACGGACATCATACCGCTTCAGCATTATTGAGTATAGAGGCTTTTGGTATGGCGAATAATCCCGCAAAGTTTACAAAACAACTGAAATATACCTCAACATGGCAACCCAAACGAATTTTCTTTAATACTTCATGGTGGTTTTACGGGAGTCAGGAAAAATTTGATGAAGCCGATAAATCAAAACTGCTGAATGTTGACATTGGCGTTTACTATCCTTTAAAAGGAGTTTCAAACAACGAGATAGCCGCTTTGGCCAGTAGCCAGCATTTATGTCAGGGGTTTGGCCGACTGTCGCAACGCGGCTCGCAAACAGAATATTTGGAGTTTCTGGAAGGTGAATTTCCAAAAGATAAAACCAATCTGTTTGACGGTATAGAAACTACCTGGAATCGTGTGGAAGGTGGAAATGTCATAGGAGAAATTTTATACAGCATTCAGGAAAATTTCAATTTTAATAATCCCGCATCACATATTCCCGATTTGCTGAAAGCCTATAAACTTATTAATACACTTAAAGATAAACACTGGAAACAGCTAAAAAGTAAGGAGATTAAAGAAATTATTCTAGCCTGTGCCGGTTTGTATCTTGAAGCTTCTGCAGAAAGCAGTTTTGCTTCCCCAAATGAAACTGTTTCTGTTGAAATTGAAGCCCTAAACCGAAGCGATATTCCAATTGTTTTACAGTCTCTCACTACTTCCAACAACACTTCTATTCCCAAAAACCTGGAGCTAAACAATAATCAAAAGCAAACCTTTAGTATAGCCTATACTATTCCTGAAAATACCCCTTATACTACACCCTACTGGCTGAAAGAAAAAAGCCGTCCCGGTATGTATAGCGTAGCCCATCAACAACTTATTGGTTTACCTGAAACGCCCAAAACAACGACAATACAGTATACTCTTTTAATCAATAACACACCTTTATCCATAACAAAACCCATAGTTTACAGGTATGCCAAACCTGATAAAGGCGAACTTTACAAACCTTTTGATATTCTTCCTAAAGCTTCCGTGAAATTAAATAGTGAAGTCTATATTTTTCAAAACGACCATCAAAAAGACGTAACTGTTACCGTAAAAGCCATAACCGATTCTTTAAGTGGATACGTAAGTATTCAGCACCCTACAGATTGGCATGTTTATCCGGAAAAACAAAAATTCAATATCGCGGGTAAAGGAGAAATACAAAATCTGGTGTTTACCGTTATCCCGCCAAAAGCGCAAAGTGAAGGCAACATCGTTCCCACTGCAACAATAGACGGAGAAGTATTCAGCAAGCAACTGGTAGAAATAGACTACACTCATATTCCCTTTCAAAATGTGCTACTGCCCGCCGAAGGAAAAGTTGTACGTCTGGCTATTGAAAAAAAAGGAGAAAATATTGGATACATTATTGGTGCCGGAGATGCGGTTCCGGAAAGCTTACAACAAATTGGATACCAAGTAAGTTTTATAGACCCTAACACACTTTCTGCAGAAACCTTAGCAAGTCTTGATGCTGTAGTTATAGGCATCAGAGCCTATAATATTCTGGAAAATATGGATGCAAAACAAGAAATTCTTTTCCATTTTGTTGAAAATGGCGGCAACCTAATCGTGCAATACAATACCAACCGTGGTATAAAGACCAATCGATTAGCTCCTTACGAATTGCACTTGTCTCGGGATCGAGTAACCAATGAAAACTCAAAAGTTACCCTTTTGCATACCACACATGAATTATTGAATACGCCAAACAAAATTACCGCTAAAGATTTTGATGGCTGGGTACAAGAACGTGGCTTATATTTTCCCGACAGCTGGGCAGACGAATTTACTCCTGTACTGTCTATGCATGACGAAAATGAAACGCCTAAACTGGGAAGTCTTTTGGTGGCAAAACACGGGAAAGGATATTATATTTATACCGGGTTAAGCTTTTTTAGAGAATTGCCAAACGGTGTTCCCGGAGCCTACCGGCTTTTTGCCAATATGCTTTCCATAGGAAAAAAAGCGGATAATAACCTGCAAAAACTAGACGATTAAACCATGGAAAACGAGAAACAAAAATGGCTTAAATCCTATTCTGTCGTACTTATAGTCAACTTGTTATACTTGATTCTGTTTTATGTATTAATGCAAATTTTCTAAAACCCCATGCAAGTACTCGATTGGATAATTTTAATAACTACTTTACTTGCAATAGTGAGTTATGGCACCTGGAAAACGCGTGGCAGTAAAACCGTACAAGACTATGTAAAAGGAGGAAACCAGTCCAAATGGTGGACTATTGGTTTGTCGGTCATGGCAACACAAGCTAGCGCAATTACCTTTCTGTCTACTCCGGGCCAAGCCTTTCATGACGGAATGGGCTTTGTTCAGTTTTACTTTGGTTTACCCATTGCTATGGTAATTATATGCCTGGTGTTTATCCCGCTATACCATAGACTGAATGTGTATACGGCTTATGAATTCCTTGAAAATAGGTTTAATCTTAAAATGAGAAGCCTAACTGCGGTTTTGTTTTTAATACAACGTGGTTTAGGTGCAGGTATTACCATTTATGCGCCGGCCATTGTGCTGTCTTACATTTTGGGCTGGAATTTAACCTTGCTTAATATTGTTATTGGTGTATTGGTAATCGTTTATACCACAAGTGGCGGCACTCGCGCCGTGAGTGTAACTCAAAAGCAGCAAATGGGTGTCATTTTTTTAGGTATGTTTACCGCCTTTTTTATTATTCTTTTTAAACTTCCCGATACCATCAGTTTTACAAATGCCTTGGATATTGCAAGCATGAGTAATAAAATGGAAATTTTAGACTTTAGTTTTAGTTTGGAAAAACGTTATACCGTTTGGAGTGGCATTTTGGGTGGTACTTTTTTAATGCTTTCCTACTTCGGTACAGACCAAAGTCAGGTGCAACGCTATTTGTCAGGTAAATCCATACATGAAATGCGCCTTGGTCTCATTTTTAACGGAATGCTTAAAGTGCCCATGCAGTTTTTTATTCTGCTTGTGGGAGTAATGGTTTTTGTTTTTTATCAGTTTAATACATCGCCTGTAAACTTTAATCCCCAAGCGCAAAGTGTAGTCATGGCATCGCCTTATGCAAAAGATTACGAAACCCTTCAAGACGAATACAACACACTATCGGAAACTAAGGAAAAGGCCATTTTTACCTATGCTTCTGAAAAGAAAACCCTTTCTGCATCAAGCCTTGAAAATTTAAAAACCCATATTCTGGAGCTTAATGCATCACAAATAGCACTTCGCGAAGAAGCAAAAGTACTTATTGAACAAGCTTCAAAACTGCAAACTGAAAAGGTAGAAACTAACGATAAAGATTATGTGTTTATTCACTTTGTGCTAAACAATCTTCCCATTGGCTTAGTTGGATTGCTTCTGGCCGTTATTTTAAGTGCCGCCATGTCCAGTACTGCAAGTGAGCTAAATGCGCTGGCTACCACAACTACACTGGACTTATACAAACGAAATTCCGTCAAGCAGATAAACGAAAATACAGTAGTAAAAGCCAATAAAGGATTTACCGTACTTTGGGGAATTTTGGCCATTATCATTGCTTGTGTAGCCAGTCTTTTTGACAATTTAATACAACTGGTAAATACTATTGGTTCCTTGTTTTACGGAAATGTATTGGGTATTTTTCTATTGGCTTTTTTCTTTAAGAAAGTAAAAGGCAATGCGTTGTTTACAGTAGCTCTTATTACTCAAGTGTTTATTTTAACTTTTTATTACTTCGGAATTTTTAAACTTGAGCAAGCCGGAGAAAGTCCGGTTATAAGCTATCTATGGCTTAACTTTGTGGGCTGTATTTTGGTGATGTATCTGGCTTTATTTACTACACTCAAAAGCATGACACTAAAAAGCAGCGTAATTCTTTTACTGCTAACGGCAAACCTTGTAAAAGTGGTAATCGACATTTTCAACACCAGAACCACCAATCTCTTTTTCTTGATTTCTATTATCGGTTTTATGATCATGCTGGCTCTTCTGGATGCACGCAAGGCCAAACATAACGCTTGATAAAGGTTTTGCTTTCTTTTAGAAATTCCTTTTGAATGCAATAAAAAAAGTGGCTCATATAGGCCACTTTTTTACTTTCAATTAAACCATGAAATTATTACATGGCACCCCATTCTTTGAGTGATTCGGTGTTCATTTTTACATAGTCGTCGTTACCGGCTTCTTTGGCTCCGGCAAGCGATTTCTTTGCCGCTTCTATAGCTCCTTTTTTATCTCCGGCTTTAGCGTAAATTAACGCTTGCTGACGGTATTGCCAAAACCTTGGGGTTTCTGTCATTTCCATGGATTTGTCTATCCATTTTTTAGCTTTTTCTATTTCTTTACCTTCTTGTAAATAGTATACGGCAGCCGCATAGTAATCGTTGGCTCCGGGTCCATTCATCACGCGATTAATAGATGCTGAAACTTTACTTTCCGTAGGAACTGAAAAAGGTACGGCTGCATAGGTTTTTTCCCAGATGAACTCAAATGCTGCACCATTATTGGTTATTTTATTTATATCTATGGTATAGGTTTCCACATTAAAAGGCACTTCGTAGGTTGCTACCGTAGTTTTGGCAGCTACTTTATTTTCGTCCCAATTTTCAGGTACGCCCCAGTTGTTGGTATCTGCATAAAAATAAACCTCCCAAGAACCTTGCATAGGCTTTATAAATATGGCATACGAACCTGCTTTTACCTCTTGGCCGTCTATAGTAACATCGTCACTAAAAGTTACCATGGTGTTTCTGTTGGCTCCGGCGCGCCACATTTTGTCATAGGGAACCAAATCTCCAAAAATAGTTCTTCCTCTTACACCGGGTCGGGAATATTCAAGGGTTACATCGGTTAACCCTACTTTTTGCTCCAACTTACTGGCCGGACTGGGCTGTGGAGTTTCAATTTGTGCATTAGCCGTAAATACAAATGCAGCTAACGTAATCAGTAATAGTGCTTTTTTCATTTTTGATTAGAATTAATGTTAAGTTTAGTGCTTATAAAATTAAGGATTACCAAAAAAAATTGTTGTTAATTATTCCTTAAAGTATTTATTCTACACTTTCTGTTTGATGTTTTTTGTTTAAATTTATTATAAATTTGTTAAACGTTTAATGCTTTTTATATTTCCATGTATACTAAATTGATTCTAATGCTTCTATTCACTTTATCCATTTTTAATATGTCTAATTCACAAAACGCAACCCCTAAAGCTTCTATTTATGATATTAAAATAAACAGTATTGAAAATACGCCTATAGACTTGCGTGCATTTAAAGGCAAAAAAATATTGTTTGTAAATGTGGCTTCAGCCTGTGGTTTTACCGGTCAGTACGAAGAACTTCAAGAGTTGTACAGCGAGTATAAAGATAAACTCATGATTATTGGTGTACCATGCAATCAATTTGGAGGTCAGGAACCCGGAACTGCCCAGGAAATTCAAAACTTTTGTGAAGTGAATTATGGCGTTACCTTTTTACTCACCGAAAAAGTAAACGTTAAAGGAAAAGACAAGCACGAACTTTATAAATGGCTTACCAACAAAGACCTAAATGGGAAAAAGTCATCCTCGGTAAAGTGGAATTTTCAAAAATATTTGGTGGATGAAAATGGAAATTTAATCGATTACTTCTACTCTATTACCAAACCTAAGAGCGACAAAATTATAAACTTGCTGTGAAAAAATATTTCCCTTTGGCGGTTCTCTTCCTAACACTTAACTTTTCGGCATTAGCTATTGGAAGTTGGTTAATGAATGGTGAATCGCAGGGCGATTGGTATCAAAACCTTACCAAAGCATCTTGGACTCCACCGGGTTGGGTATTTGGCTTTGCCTGGACTTTCATCATGCTTTGTTTTTCACTCTATCTGGTCAAATTGATAACCGTTATTACAGCTATACGATTTTGGTTGTTGTTTGGGGCTCAGTTTGTGCTTAACATTTCATGGAACTATGTTTTTTTTAACCAACATAACATTAGCCTCGGTTTGGTAATCCTTATTTTACTGACGCTGCTTATTTTGTTTTACACCTTTTCTTTTATCCCCAAACTGAAAAAAACGACCCTTTTAGTTTTACCATATACCGTTTGGCTTTGTTTAGCTACCTCGTTAAACTTGTATATTTATCTGAACAATTGATGGCAATCTATACTTTACACAAAACGCAAAAACTTCCCATTTCCGTCAACCAAGCATGGGATTTTTTATCAAACCCCAAAAACCTCAAAACAATTACTCCTGAATATATGGGTTTTGAAATCCTCTCGGGTGCAGATAAGCCCATGTATGCAGGGCAAATTATTCAGTATGTCGTAACGCCGGTTTTGGGAATAAAAACCCCTTGGGTAACCGAAATTACTCACGTTATTCCATATCAGTATTTTGTTGACGAACAACGTTTTGGACCTTACAGGCTATGGCATCACAAACACTTTATAAAACCGATAGATGGCGGTGTAGAAATGGAAGATATTATAGATTACAAACTTCCCTTTGGACCATTGGGCAATCTGTTTCATCCACTGATGGTAAAACCCAAATTAAACGAGATTTTTAACTACCGCGAACAAAAACTCATAGAGCTTTTTGGTACATTTAAGTAGTAAAAGCACATTTTATAAACCAAAATAGCCATACCAAGAAAAGTAAAACACAACAATTTGATGACGAAAAACATAAACATTTTTTGGTTTCGACGAGATTTGCGTTTAAACGACAATACAGGCCTTTATCATGCGCTGCAAAACGATATTCCTGTACTGCTTGTTTTTATTTTTGATACTGAAATTATAAATACCCTACCTAAAAATGATGCCCGCGTAAGTTTTATATTCCACTCCTTGCAAGAGATGAAAAAAACGCTTCAGCATAACTTTGGCAGTAGTATTGCCATATATAAAGGAAAACCCCTGGAAGTATTCAAAAAAATAACTGAAGAATATTCGGTTAAAAGTGTGTTTACCAATCGTGATTATGAACCTTACGCTACAAAAAGAGATGCCGAAATGGAACGGTTTTTAAAAAGCCGAAGCATCACATTCAAAACCTACAAAGACCATGTTATTTTTGAAAAAAGCGAAATCGTAAAAGCCAATGGTGAACCCTATAAAGTATTCTCACCATACATGAAAGCATGGAAAGAAACGTTTTCCAAAACCTTACTGAAAAACTACGATACTTCCTCACTTTTATCACAAACATTACAACGCAAAAATTTACCCGATTTAACCTTAAAGGATTTAGGCTTCGTTGTCTCAACACAAGAAATAGAACCATATACCGTAACCCCCAAGCTAATTCAAGACTACGAATCTACCCGAAACTTTCCTGCGGCTAACGGTACTTCCCGATTGGGTCCGCATTTACGCTTTGGCACAATCAGCATAAGAGATGTGGTAAAAAAAGCCACTGCCCAAAAAAATGAAGTATTTTGGCAAGAACTCATCTGGCGTGAATTTTTTATCCAAATACTATGGCATTACCCGCAAACGGTAAACCAAAGTTTTAAACCTCAATACGACCGTATCCTATGGCGAAATAACGAAACCGAATTCAACGCCTGGTGTAAGGGAAACACCGGCTATCCATTAGTGGATGCAGGTATGCGAGAGCTGAATCATACCGGATATATGCACAATCGTGTACGTATGATTGTAGGGAGTTTTCTGTGTAAACATTTACTTATCGATTGGCGATGGGGCGAAGCTTATTTTGCCGAAAAGCTACACGATTTCGAGTTGGCAAGCAACGTCGGTAACTGGCAATGGGTTGCAGGCTGTGGTGTTGATGCCGCTCCGTACTTTAGAATATTTAATCCTACCTCTCAAATAGCTAAATTTGATAAAAATCATAACTATATCAAAAAATGGGTTCCCGAATATCAGGAGCTTACCTATGCAAAACCCATAGTAGACCACAAAGAGGCAAGAGAACGTTGTTTAGCTACCTACAAAAATGCCCTAAGCTAACCGTTCTATTTTAGCACCTATGGCTTGTAAGCGCTCTACAATATGCTCATAGCCGCGATCTATTTGTTCTATATTGTGTATTACGGAAGTTCCCTTAGCAGATAAAGCCGCTATCAGCAACGAAATACCGGCACGTATATCCGGCGAGGTCATTGTAGTTGCTTTTAACTGCGATTTAAAATCGTGTCCTATTACGGTAGCTCTATGTGGATCACAAAGAATTATTTTAGCACCCATATCGATGAGTTTATCTACAAAAAACAACCGGCTCTCAAACATTTTCTGATGTACAAGTACACTGCCTCTGGCCTGTGTAGCTGTCACCAAAACAATACTCAACAAATCGGGAGTAAAACCCGGCCATGGGGCATCGGCCACCGTTAAAATAGAACCGTCTATATAGTTTTGTATTTCATAACCCTTGGTATGTGCAGGAATGTAAATATCATCACCCTTTTTTTCTAAGGTAATACCCAGTTTTCTGAATACATTGGGAATTTGTCCTAAATTGTCCCAGCTTACATTTTTAATGGTAAGCTCGCTCTTGGTCATTGCAGCCAGTCCTATCCAGCTACCTATTTCAATCATATCGGGCAACATTGTATGTTCGGTACCTGATAAGCGGTTTACACCTTCTATATGTAGTAAATTTGACCCTACGCCTGAAATTTTAGCCCCCATACGGTTTAGCATCTTGCACAATTGCTGCAAATAAGGTTCGCATGCGGCGTTATATAGTGTGGTTGTACCTTCGGCCAATACGGCTGCCATTACAATGTTTGCTGTTCCCGTTACTGAAGCTTCATCAAGTAGCATGTAGGCTCCTTTTAACTTTTGCGCTTCTACTCCATAAAAATACTCTTCACGATTGTATCTGAATTTGGCACCCAGTTTAATAAAGCCTTCAAAATGTGTATCCAGTCGTCTTCGTCCAATTTTGTCTCCGCCGGGTTTGGGTATATATCCTTTTCCAAAACGAGCCAATAGTGGCCCAACAATCATAATAGAGCCACGTAATCCGCGACCGTCATTTTTAAATTCTGCCGATTCCAAATAGTCCAGATTTAAATCGACTGCTGTAAAGCTGTAGGAACCTTTGCCCAGTTTTTTAACGAGTACGCCAAGCTTCTCGAGTAAGTCGATTAACTTGTTTACGTCTATAATATCCGGAATGTTGTGAATGGTTACGGTTTCCGGGGTAAGTAGTACTGCACAAAGAATTTGTAATGCTTCATTTTTTGCGCCTTGAGGTTGAATTTCACCTTTTAGGGCGTGACCGCCTTCAATTTTAAATTGTGCCATGGAGTTTAATAGCGTTTTCTATTTCTGTTCCCTTTTTTATGACTTTTCTTGCCGGTGTTGTTGCTGAATTTTTTCTTGCTGCGCATCAAACTGGTCGAATCGGTTAAATCTTCATCTTTGTTCTTCATATTAATCTTCCCTCCGGAAAGTTCATATAAATGGTCAAAAATCACATCGTCTTCTACCGTATCTTTATTCCAGTTTAAGAAACACTTCTTCATGTGATTGGCTATGGTGTAAATCAACGCTTCTTTCATGTCTCCCGCTTCCCAGGTATTGGCTACGTCTATCATGGTTTTTATATTGTTTCCGTAAAACCTGTACTTGGGATGATTTTGAGGATACTGCAAGGGTTCAGGGCGCTGTTCCAGAAGTTCTTTGGAAGGTTTTTCGTAGGGCGAATCTACATCAAGCTCAAAATTAGACATGATAAATAGCTGGTCCCACAGTTTATGTTGGAAATCAGGAACATCACGTAAATGGGGCTGTAAATTTCCCATTACCGATATGATGGCTCGGGAAACTTTATTTCTTTCTTCTTTACTGGGAAGTTCCTTGGCGTAGTTAATCATTTTTTGCAAATGCCTTCCGTATTCGGGAATAATTAAATGCTCGCGCTCTGTATTGTATTCTAAATTGTTTGTCAAAATATGTTTGAGATTGTATTAGTAAAACGTATGAAGTTTTGTGATTGCAAAATACAAAAAAAATTAAAGACTTATTACGCCTTCTACATTTTCTGCTACTTCTTTGTATTTTTCGATAACCGCCTCGGGATTTTCCAGCCTAACACTAATAGATACACTGGTATATTTCCCGTTTTTAGAGGCTACCGTAGAAATTACGGCTCCCATATTGTTAAATATGGCTTCTATTTCAGCTATTTTTTTCAATTCTGAAGTAACGATAAACTTATAGAGGTATTCTGAAGGCCAGCTTGCCGTATCATAAAGTTGCGCTTTTAGTTTTTTATAAAACGCTTCGCTATTTTTTTCTGAATCCATAGTATTTTTTTCTACTGCAAAGATACACTTTACTTTGCATTTTTTAATTCAATTTTAAATTACGATTTTTACACCCTAAAGCAACCGCCTTGAAAAAAAAGATAATTGTAATTACCGGTGGCCCGGGCACCGGAAAATCATCTTGTATCCATGCGTTAAAAAAACGAGGGTATGTATGCTTTGACGAAGTATCCCGAGAAATTACGCGCAAAGCGCAACAGGAAGGTATAGACCAGTTGTTTTTAAGTAACCCGTTGCGATTTAGCGAACTGCTGCTGGAAGGCAGAGTAAAACAGTACCGCGACGCAGTGAAACATCCTTCTCCGGTGGTGTTTTTAGACCGAGGCATTCCGGATATTGTAGCCTACATGGATTATGCAAATACTAAATATCCCGACAGCTTTATCAATACCTGTAAAAAATTCATCTATACGCATGTGTTTACTTTAGCTCCCTGGCAGGAAATTTATCAAAGGGATAACGAACGATATGAAAATTTTGATCAGGCTGTTGACATTCATAATCAATTGGTAAATACCTACAAAAAGTATAACTACACCTTATACGATGTGCCTTTTGGAGCTATTGAAAAAAGAGTCGATTACATCCTAGACACCATTTAGGACCATGAATACGCCAATTCAAATACTAAAAAGATATTGGAATTACGACACTTTTAAACCGCTTCAGGAAGAGGTCATTCATGCGGTTTTAGATGGCAAAGACACCTTAGCACTTATGCCTACCGGCGGCGGGAAATCGGTTTGTTTTCAAGTGCCCGCATTATACAAAGGCGGAATTTGTATTGTTATTTCTCCTTTAATCGCTTTAATGAAAGATCAGGTTAACGCCTTGAAAGATAAAGGAATTAAAGCCATTGCCTTGACTAGTGGCATCAAATACAGCGAACTGGATACGTTGCTGGACAACTGCATTTATGGAAATTACGCTTTTTTGTACCTGTCGCCCGAACGTTTACAGCAGGAATTGGTGCAAGACCGCATAAAACAAATGGACGTGTCACTTATTGCTGTAGATGAAGCTCACTGTATCTCTCAATGGGGAAACGACTTCAGACCTGCCTACCAAAACATCAGCATACTTCGGGAAATGTTACCTCAAACTCCTTTTATAGCCCTTACCGCCACAGCTACTCCCACGGTAACTCAAGACATTATAAAAAACCTTAGCTTGGTAAATCCGGCAGTATTAAAGCAATCGTTTAAACGAAAAAACATCCAATACCATGTCATTCAAACCCAAGACAAGTACCACAAGCTTTTACGCCTGATAAAAAAGCACCCGGAATCAGCTATCGTTTACGTAAGAAACCGAGAGCTAACGCTTACCCTCAGTAATCATTTAAAAACAAATGGCTGCGAAGCTCTGGCTTTTCACGGCGGATTGACCGTTGAACAAAAAGAAGACCGACTGAAAAAATGGCTAAACAATACCGCTCAGGTTATGGTCGCCACCAATGCTTTTGGGATGGGTATAGACAAACCTGATGTTAAAACAGTGATTCACTTTAATTTACCCGAAAGCATGGAAAGCTATTATCAGGAAGCTGGTCGTGCCGGCAGAAACGGAAAACCGGCTTTCGCTGTAATACTAATGAATAAAAGTGATGAGTTAGCGGTAAAAAACCAGTTTTTAGCCGTGCTTCCCGATGTACAAACCGTAAAACAAGTGTATAACAAATTGTGCAATTATTTTCAGATTGCCTATGGCGAAGGCGAAAACAGCACCTTTCATTTTGACTTTAACTCCTTTTGCAAAACCTATAGTTTCAATACCCTAAAAACCTATAATGCCATTCAAATACTGGACAGAAACAGTATTATCTCGCTCTCTAACACGCCTGTTAGAAAAACCGCAGTTCAATTCATTCTCGAAAGCCATAACGTAGTAAGTTACCTGGAAACACATCAACAGCTTGCCTTGATTACCAAGGCTATTTTAAGAACCTATGGCGGTATTTTTGAACAAAAAGTAAACATAAACATTCCCATCCTCGCCCAAAAAACAGGCATCCCTGAAAGCGCTTTCCACAGCGCGCTGCAACAACTTTTTAAAGATGAAATCATAGACCTGCAACAGGTAAATGCCGATATTGAAATTACCTTTATTCAACCGCGTGAAGACGACCGAAGCATAAACCGAATCGCCCCGATAATAAAACAGCAAACCCAACAAAAAATCAATCAGGTGAATGCCGTATTACAATACACCGCTAATGACACCACTTGCAAAAGCGTACAAATACTAAGCTATTTTGGTGAAGCAAATACTACACCATGTGGCAATTGTTCGGTGTGCAACAACAAGCAAAAGACAAAACCCAATCCGGCACAGCTAAAAAACCATATCATCCAACTGCTGGAATCGGGTCCAAAATCGTCTAAACAAATGACCGAAGAACTCCGGTGTGACGAAAAAGAAATAATCGTAGTTTTGCAGGTATTATTGGAACACAAAATCATCACACTCACCAAACAAAACTCTTATAAACTGTCTCATTTATGAAGCGTGACTTACGAATAATTTTTATGGGAACACCCGCATTTGCGGTAGCCACATTAAGCAAGCTGCTGGAACACAACTACAACGTGGTAGGCGTGATTACAGCTCCCGACAAACCTGCCGGCAGAGGCCAAAAACTGCAACAAAGTGAGGTTAAAAAATTTGCACTGCAAAACGGATTAACCGTATTACAACCCAAAAACCTGAAAGCCGAAGACTTTTTGCACATCCTGAAAACCTTACGCCCAAACCTGCAAATCGTGGTGGCTTTCCGAATGCTGCCCAAAGCCGTTTGGGAGTTGCCCGAATACGGCACCTTTAATCTGCACGCTTCTCTATTGCCGCAATACCGCGGAGCAGCACCCATCAATTGGGCAATCATCAATGGCGAAACAAAAACAGGTGTAACCACTTTTTTTATCGACGAGCATATCGATACCGGCGAAATTATCATGAGTGAGGAAACCCCGATAGCTCCTGACGAAACAGCCGGAAGCTTGCACGACAAACTCATGCATCTGGGAAGCCGCCTCGTGATTAAAACCGTAGCGCAAATTGAAAAAGGTCCCGTTCACACCAAAACGCAACCCAAAATAGACCACCCTAAAACAGCCTATAAACTTACCCGCGATAACTGCAAACTCGATTTTAATGCATCAGTACATACCCTTTATAATAAAATAAGAGGCCTTAGCCCCTATCCGGCTGCCTGGTGTACCTTGCTAAACAATAACGAACAACTGGACATCAAAATATACAGCGCCCAAAAAATAATCCTGAAACACAACCATCCTCCGGGCTACCTGCTCATTGAAAAAAACAGTATAAAAGTAGCCACTAAGGAAGGCCTTCTCGAACTCCTGGAAATTCAACTTCCGGGCAAACGAAAAATGGACACAAAATCACTTTTAAACGGGTATACATTTTATCCCGAAGCAAAACTGCGGTAATCCCTTAGTACTGCTGCATTCTTTAAAATCCTCGATGAAATGCGCCGGTTTATTAACAAATTGTTTAAGTTATCAACAAAAAAGCCGATTTCCCTTGATATTACTTGCGTGATAGCATAATCCGTATAAATTTGTAAGAGTAATTAACACATGGTTTATTACTATTAGTAACTTAAATTAATAATTAAATTAGAAATTATGAACAAAACAGATTTAGTAGATGCTATGGCAGAGCACGCTGGAATTTCAAAAGCTGCTGCAAAAAAAGCTTTAGAGTGTGCATTAATTGAAATCGAAGGAGCTTTACAAAAAGGTAACAGAGTTTCTTTGGTAGGATTTGGTTCTTTCTCAGTATCCAGAAGAGCGGCTAGAGAAGGTAGAAACCCACAAACTGGTAAAACTATCAAAATTAAAGCTAAAAATGTGGTGAAGTTTAAAGCCGGTTCTGATTTATCTAGAGCGGTAAACTAATTTACTCCCATTTAATACAACTTGTAAGCCTTCCTGAAAACCGGAAGGCTTTTTTTATTTTTTCTCGCTAATTGTTTGTATTTTAACAAATAAATCTTAGATTTAAAAGATAATTTGCTTAACCTATGGTTACAATACAACCCAAAAAAGGTAGCTTGTTAATTGCTGAACCCTCAATTATCGGTGACATTTCTTTCAATCGTTCCATTATTTTATTGGCAGACTACGGCACTGAAGGCGCTATCGGTTTTATTCTCAATAAACCCTTGGAATATACCCTTAACGAACTTGTCCCGGAAATCACTCAGCCTTTTAAAATATACAACGGCGGTCCTGTAGAACAAGACAACCTGTACTTTATTCATAAAGTGCCCCAACTTATCCCCGACAGTATAGAAATTTCCTATGGCCTCTTTTGGGGCGGCGACTTTGCGGTGGTAACACAGCTCATTACTGAACAAAAAATTACCGAAAAAGACATCAAGTTTTTTCTCGGCTATTCCGGATGGGACGCAAAACAACTGGAAGAAGAACTAAAAATCAACTCCTGGATTGTTACCGATAACATCTATAAAGAAGAAATCCTGGAAAAAGACTACGAAACCTTCTGGAAAGAAAAAATGCTCGAATTTGGCGGAGAATACAGCTTGTGGTCCAACGCTCCGGAAAACCCAAGTTACAATTAGCCCAAACGCGCTTTTGCATTTAGTTTGGCCAGCAACATTTTAGAAACCTCAGTCCTATACTCCTTTTTGCGATACCGGGTCACAGGTTGAATCCCAACCATCACATTGGTAATAAACAACTCGTCCGCCTGCTGCAATTCAAACGGCGATAGCGAAGCTTCCTCGAATTCATAGGTATCTTTAAGGCTGTCCAGTATCCCTATAATTTGTTTCCTGATGATGCCTTTTAAACACCCGTCAGTTAATGGTGGCGTCTTTATTGTAGTTCCTTTAACCCAAAAAACATTTCCGTTCAGTGCCTCTACCACTTGCTTATTGGTATTGAGCAACAGGCAATTGTCAAAACCGTTTTCCGAAGCATAAATACTTCCCGTTACGTGCAACACTTTATTGGTGGTCTTTAATGTGGAAAGCAAACCGGGAGCTACATAAAAATCTTTGTACAAATCTATAGTATACGGTGTTTCCTGAAACAAATAAAAAGGCGCATCATGCACCTGTGCATCAATCGTATACCCTACTGCATTCGACTCCGGGAAATACCGCCCTTCACTATCCCTGAAAACCATAAGCTTCACACGCGCCGTTTCTTTACTTAATCCTGAAGCAGCAAGCGTTTTCAGCACTTCTTCTTCCAGAAACTCCATGGTGAAGTACATGGGAATCTCCATCCGTAAAATACGCAGCGAAGCCATTAGCCTGAAGTAGTGATCTTCCCAAAACAAAACCTTGCCGTGCACTACTTTCAGGGTTTCAAAAAGCGCGTCGCCATAAGTAAACCCGCGGTTGTCCGTGGACAGGAGTTGCTTGTTTTCTGATAGTGTACCGTTAAAATTTATCATAAAAAAAATCCCGAAAAATTCGGGACAAATATACGGTTATTAATTCGTTTTATCAGGCAGAACCCAGCACGTGTTTTAAATCTGAAATCTGATTTTCCCACAGCATCTTGGCCTCTTCAATTTCATCTTCATACGTAAAATCGGTCACGATAAGCGAAACATCCTTTGTGATTTCATCCACCTGAATGCGTATTTCAAAATAATACGGCTCTTCCTCATCATTCGTCCACTTAAACCGGATACGTTCTCCCGTTTTTTTACTGACCAGCTTGGCCTGCTCCTCAGTACCATCCCATATAAATCGGTACAACTCCCCGCGCGAGTTTACATTGTCAGCAAACCACTCTGAAAGCCCTGAAGGCGTAGAAATATACTGATACAACAACTGCGGAGAAGCGTGAATGGGAAATTCAATCTCAAATTTTACTTTTTCGTCCATAGGTTAGTTTTCAATTCGCACTCAATATATACATTAATTAATAAGTTTTAAAACTATTTTTTAAAAATATTTTACTCATCTATTCTTTGCTTCCATAAATTTTTGTGTTTATATTTGCAGCCTTAAAATCGGCGAGGTAGCTCAGATGGTTAGAGCGTCGGATTCATAACCCGGAGGTCACGGGTTCAATTCCCGTCCTCGCTACAAG
>DASRWB010000047.1:0-26180 GCA_035654775.1 Flavobacteriaceae bacterium
TGAAGCTTTTTTATTTGTATCAAATAAAAAACTATATTTAATTCATAATTATCAAACTCTTAAATCACTGCTTTGAAAGCCAAAAAAACCTTATCAAACTGTACTTTTTTTATTGGAGTATTCATTTTTTTGTGTATCAATCCTATCGGATTTGCACAAGTATGGATAGATAAAAATGAGGATGAAAACTACATTGCCCGACATGAACTGGGCTTTACTCAAGCCGGAAATAAATTCTATTTATTTGGTGGAAGAGAATCCCCTCAAGTAGTTGATATTTACGATTATGCTACCAATTCGTGGTCTAATGGCAGTTTGGCTCCCGAAGAATTTAACCATTTTCAAGCGGTGACCTACCAAGGCTTGATTTGGGTTATTGGAGCGTTTAAAAACAATAATAATCAGGAGGACGCGGCAGCCTACGTGTACATGTACAATCCTGCGTTAGACCAATGGATTCAAGGTATGGAAATTCCGGAATCAAGACGTCGCGGAGCTTCAGGACTGGCAGTATACAACGATACCTTTTATCTGTTAGGCGGAAATACACTGGGACACAACGGCGGTTATGTTTCTTATTTTGACCAATACGAACCGGCTACAGGAAACTGGACCATTTTAACGGATGCTCCAAGACCCAGAGATCATTTTCACAGTGTCATTTTTAATGACAAGCTGTATGCCATAGGCGGACGATTAACCGGTGGTTCGGGCGGTTTATTTGAACCTCAGGTTCCTGAAGTCGACGTGTACGACTTTGCTACTTCCAGCTGGTATACTCTGGACTCAAGTAAAAATATTCCTCATCCGCGTGCCGGACTTACTGCTTGTGTTTTTCAGGATGAAATTTTTACTATTGGAGGTGAATCTACCTTTGGAAGCCCAACTAATACCAACGGCCCAAGAGATGTGGTAGAAGCTTTCAATCCCATAACAGAAACCTGGTCATCAAAAGCCAGTTTAAATTACAGCAGACATGGCATTCAAGCCATCACTTCCGGGGATGGCATTCACATTGTTGGCGGTTCCAGCGGAACATCCATAAAAAAAATGGAAGTGTACAATACCGATAACCCTACGGGAACACCTAATGTTTCCAGTGAATTTTTTCCCGATGAATTCACGAAATCTTTCACTTATGAAGAAAATGACGGTAGTGTTGTTATTGATATTACCTTATTTAACATCAACGGAACTACAGGAACCTACATAGACAGTATTACCATTAGCGGAGAAAATTTCACTTTGGACCAAACCTATACAAACCAACTTTTAGGTACCGATAGCACTTTACCTGTTCAAGCTATTCTTACAAATACAACTTCATTGGAAAGCAATGGCCTAGTTACCGTTACCTACAATAACAACGAAACATTTTCTATTGTTTTAAACGGGGAAATGAATACTCTTTCCAGTTCCGATTTTGATAAAAATGACGAATTACATATTTTTCCTTCACCTACATACCGGGTTTTTCGCCTAAATAAACCGGTAACCTCTTTGTATATTTACAAGCTAAACGGTGTACTTGTTAAGTCATTTACAGGTAATTTTGAAGCTGGTCATGCTTTTGATATGGGCAACCTGAATTCCGGGATTTATTTCATATCGGCAATAGATTCTTCTAATCATACCCATTTGCTTAAAGTTGTAAAACAATAGCTTATTTATTACTTCCAGCCACCACCAAGGGCTTCATACAAGTTTACCACACCCAACAATTGATTGAGTTTGTTATTTATAATATTGATTTCGGCATTCAAAACACTTTCTCTGGCTGTCAGTAAATCGAGGTAATTTGCAAATCCATTTTTCAGTAGTTCTTCTGAATTTATTTCAGCATTTCGTAAAGCTTCCACCTCATTTTTTCTGAATTCAAATTTTTCGGTTTCAGCTTCAAAATCAAACAAGGCATTAGACACTTCACTTCCGGCAATTAAAAGTGTTTTTCTGAAATTTAACAAGGCTTGTTCCTGCTGAGCTTTTGCTACTTCGTACTGGGTTTTAATTTTTCTTTGATTGAACAACGGTTGTGCTATACCACCTACTATATTAGCAAATAAAGAGTTGGTGCTTAACAAGTCGGCTAATTCCAAACTTTGAAACCCTGAAGTAGCCGTGAGTGTGAATGAGGGATAGAAATTACTTCGGGCAACATTAGTCATTTCAAAAGCACTGATTAACTGATATTCGGCGGCCATAACATCGGGACGGTTGCGCAGTAATTCCATAGGAATGCCCAGTTTAATTTCAGTATTCAATTGCTGCTGTGCTAGAGCACTTCGCTTTACCGGCGTTGAAGGCTTTCCTAAAAGCAAATTCAGGGTGTTTTCAGTCCTGAAAATAGCCGTTTCTATATCTATTTTTAAGGCCTGTGCATTATTAAATTGTGCAATGTTTTGGTCTACGGCTACTTGTGTAACTTGTCCTGCATCTTTTAAGGCTTTGATGGTATTTACACTACTGTCTCTGGTGGCTATGGTTTTCTTGGTAATCTCCAATTGTGCATCCAAAGCAAGCAACCGGTAATAGGTTGTGGCTATGGCTGAAATCAATTGAGTTTTTACAGCCTGATGTGCGGCTACACTTTGCAGGTATGAAGCCCCGAAAGCCCTTTTTTGACTTCTTATTTTACCCCAAATGTCAGCTTCCCAGGAAAGATTAGCTGTTAATTCATACTGTGTTAACCCGCCGTCAAAAATTCGTCCAAACTGACTGTTTTTTGAAAACTCCTGATGTGTGACTTGACCGTTAGCCCTTACACTTGGCAAATATCCTGCTTTTCCTTGTTTTAAGTAGGCTTCGGCAATGTTTAATTGCTGTAAAGCTACGCGTATGTCTAAATTGTTCTGAAGTCCTTCTTCTATGTATTGTTTTAAATAGGAATCTGTAAACATATCCTTCCACGATACATCGGCCATAGATATACTATCCTGTGGTAAATTATCGGTGCGGTATAAATGTGCCGTTTCATCCAGTTCAGGACGCGAATAATCCTTAGCCACGAAACAACTTTGAAGAGTTAGGGCGAGTAAACCTACAAACAAAACCTTATTCAAAATAGTATGTTTTACAATCGATTTCATAATTACGCTTGTTTAGTTTTAATATTAGGTTTTCCTGATATTTTCTCTTGCAACCACTGAAACAGAATAAACAAAATAGGAATTACAAAAACCCCTAAAATGGTTCCAATGAGCATTCCGCCTGCGGCACCTGTACCGATGGAGTTGTTTCCTTCAGCTCCAACACCTTTGGCCAACACAAGCGGCATCAACCCCATAATGAAGGCGAAAGAAGTCATTAAAATGGGACGTAAACGCGCTTTTGCCCCATTTATGGCTGCATCTACCAAATGTTCACCACGACGTCTTCGCTGAATGGCAAATTCCACGATAAGAATTGCATTTTTAGCCAGCAATCCAACAAGCATAATTAAGGCAATCTGGAAATAAATATTGTTTTCCAGTCCTAACATTTTAGTGGAAAAGAAAGCTCCAAAAACGCCCAACGGAAGCGAAAAAATTACGGAAAACGGCAACAAGTAGCTTTCGTATTGTGCAGCCAATAAAAAGTAAACAAACACAAGTACCAAAACAAAAATTAAAACCGTTTGATTTCCTGCCTTAACTTCTTCGCGTGATAGCCCGGAATAGGCAACATCATAATTACTCGGAAGATTTTTAATTTCTTCATTAACTATGGCAATAGCATCTCCGGTACTATAACCCGGGTTGGCAGCACCACTTATTTTTGAGGAATTGTACAAGTTAAAACGTGTGACTGATTGCGGGCCGTAAACGCGCTTTAAACTAACAAATTGCGTAATGGGTGTCATTTGGCCACTTCCGGTTTTTATGTACAACTCATTTAAGGCTTCTTTGTCACTTCGATCTTCCGGTAAGGCTTGTACATACACACGGTATTGCTTACCAAATCGGGCAAAATCGGCTGCATAAACACCACCAATATAGCCTTGTAAAGCAGAAAAAATACTACTTACGGAAACCCCGTATTTTTTGGCTAGCGGAACATCAATTTCCAATTCGTACTGTGGATATTTGGTATTGAAAGAAGATTGACCGTACTGAATTTCGGGGTGCTTCATTAAATTCCCAATAAAATCTTGTGTAGCTTGGTCTAAATCCTCAAAACTTCCTCCCGATTTATCCAATAAATTCACTTCAAATCCGCCCGAAAGTCCAAAACCGGGTATACTGGGTGGTGCAAAGAAAATAATATTGGCTTCCGGTATAGTAGCTGCAGCACCAAAAAGTTTACCGATAATGGCATTGGCCGATTGGTCATCGTCTTCACGTTCACTCCAGTCTTTTAATTTGACAAACCCCAAACCGTAATTGGTTCCGGCACCACTTATTAAACTTCTACCGTTGATCACGGTAACTCCTCTTACTCCCGGAATATCCTTTGCCTTTTCATACAATTCCTGAGTTACCATGTTTGTTCTGTCCATGGAAGAACCCGCAGGCAATTCTACATTCATAAAAATAATACCTCGGTCTTCGCTGGGAACAAATCCTGTAGGCGTGGTTTCGGCTGCCCACCAAATTCCTGCTCCTGCCAGTATCAAAAGAAAAGCGGTAATCCACTTGTTTTTGTATAAAAATTGTAGTGATTTTCCATAGCGCTGTACAGAAGCGTTAAATCCTTTGTTGAATTGTGTAAAAAATTTCTGTAAGAAGTTTTTGTTTTTCGCTTCGTGTTCGTCATGTCCTTTCAAAAATAAGGCACAGAGTGCCGGACTTAGGGTTAAGGCATTCACTGCAGAAATTAAAATAGCAACTATTAATGTAACCCCAAATTGTTCATAAAATACTCCGGTTGGCCCTTGAATAAAGGTAACCGGAATAAAAACCGATGCCATAACCAGCGTAATAGAAATAATAGCTCCGGCGATTTCATGCAAGGCATTTAAAGTAGCTGTTTTGGCATTTTTTTCACCGTCATCTATTTTGGCATGAACCGCTTCAACTACTACAATGGCATCGTCTACCACAATACCAATGGCAAGTACTAATGCAAACAGTGTAAGTAAATTAATAGAATACCCAAAGAGATTTAAAAAGAAAAAAGTACCGATAATGGAAACCGGAACAGCAATCGCGGGAATCAGCGTAGAACGAAAATCTTGCAAAAAGATAAACACAACCAAAAACACCAGCAAAAAGGCTTCAATAAGCGTATTTCTTACCTTATTCATGGATGCCGTTAAAAAATTATTGGTATCGTAGTTTATTTCATAGGTAACACCATCCGGGAAATTTTGTGAAAGCCGATTTAATTCTGCTTTTATATTTTGAATAATCTCTTGCGCATTAGAACCGGCCGTTTGGTAAATCCCCATGTTTACACTGGGATAACCTCCGGTAAACCCATAAGAATCATACCCTTGTGCGTCTAATTCAATTTTGGCTACGTCTTTCAAACGCAAGTATTCGCCATTATCTAAAGCTTTAATAATAATATCCTGATACTGTTTTTCGGTTTTAAAACGACCGCTATACTTGATATTATACGAAAAAGATTGTCCGTCGTTTTGCCCCAAAGAACCTGCAGAAGCCTCTAAACTTTGTTCTCTTAATGCAGCTGTGATATCTGAAGGCACCAAACTGTATGCGGCTAACTTTTCAGGTTTTAACCAAACCCGCATGGCGTAATCCTGATTGGAAAACACATTTACGTTTCCTACGCCATTGACGCGTTGCAAGGCCGGAATTACGTTTATTTTTAAATAGTTCTGGACAAAGGTAGCGTCGTAGTCTTCATTCTTAGAAAAAACAGATAAGAACATCAAAGCTGACGTTTGCTGTTTTTGTGTTAACACTCCGGTTTGAATTACTTCTTGTGGCAATAAAGGATTGGCTCTTGCTACTCGATTTTGCACATTCACCGCGGCTATATCAGGATTGGTTTCCTGAGTAAAATATACGGTAATATTTGCCGTACCATTATTGGTAGCCGAAGAGGTCATATAAGTCATTCCTTCTACCCCGTTAATTTGTTCTTCAATAGGAACAATTACACTTTCCAAAATGGTTTCAGCACTTGCTCCGGGATAGGTAGCAGACACCTGAATGGTTGGCGGTGCTATATCCGGATATTGTTCAACAGGTAAAGTAGTATACCCCAAAACACCCAGAATAATTATTATAATAGAGATTACGGTGGATAATACCGGTCTTTCAATAAATGTCTTTAACATGGCTTTTTAGTTCTTACTGAAACAAGGTTTTAATAGGCTTTACTATGCTGTCAAAATCAACTTTTTGGGGCTTAATGGGCGTATTGTTTTTTAGTTTACCAATACCGGTTACTACAAGCGTATCTCCGGGTTTCACACCACTGTCAATAACATAAAGTACATCGGTTTTATCTTTGATGGTTATGATGGTAGAAGCTACAGTATTGTTTTCCCCTACTTTATATACATAGGTTTGTCCTTGTCGCTCAAAAGTAGCCGATTGCGGAACCACTGTTGCATTTTTGTAAAATGTAGGAATTTGAATTGTGCCGCTGTTGCCGTTGGTTAATAGATAGTTTGGATTGTCAAATACCGCCCGAAAGCTAACCGTTCCGGTGTTGGAATTGATTTGCCCTGTTACCGTTTGAAGTGTTCCTTCATGGGTATACGATTGTCCGTTAGCCAACACTAAGGTTACTTTAGGAAAATGGTTTATTTTCTCTTGTAGTGATTCTCCTTTGGCTTTTTGGATAAAATTTAAATAATCGGTTTCATTCATTGTAAAATAGGCATAAACTTTATCAATACTTGACACTGTGGTCAAGGGCTGAGTGTTTGTTGCGCTTACCAGCGATCCTTCTCTGTACGGAATAGCACTAACAAAGCCATCTACCGGACTGGTGACTGTAGCATAACCGATATTGGCAACAATGCTGTTGTAGCTGCTTTTGGCCTGAGCTAGCTTGGCTTTGGCAGTCTCCAGTTGAACCGGACTTATGATGTTTTTTTCAACCAAAGGCTTCAGTTTATCCACTTCTACTTGTGCCGCATTAACATTGGCTTTAGCTGCCGCTGCATCCTGGTTTAAGGATTGGGTTTCCAGCCTGAACAAGGGTTGTCCTTTTTTTACTTTTTGACCTTCATCTACTAGTACCTTCTGAATGTACCCGGAAACTTTGGCGCGCACCTCACTGTTTACGGTTCCTTCTATTTTTGTAGGGTATGATGTATAGGTTGTAACATTTTTTTCCGGAACTTCTATTACCTGAAAAGGTAAAGCCTCTTGTTGCTGTGTCAGTTGTTCTTCTTGTTTACAGCTGTGTAAAAATAACACGGCAAAAGCAAAAGTGCTGAAGCTTAGTAAGCGTAACGGTTTGTTCATAACTCTTTTAATTTGCTTGATAATTGGTGTTTAGAATAATTTTTTTTAATTTGGTTATCGAGGCTATTGCACCATCCAGGAATTCTATAAAACTTTCATGATAATGAAAATCAAACTTGTTTTCATTGCTTAGTGTTTTATTCATTTCTTTTTTATACTCCATAACTTCTATATGCAACTGCTTTTCGGCTATCCAGCCATCAACCATACTGCTTATGCTCTGTATCATGGTATTTCGATTAATGATAAAGTATTTTTTACGGTCACCTATTTTAGTAAAATAGCTTATTTTTTTGAGGTCTTGCAAGTGATTTAAATGGGTAGATATGGTGCTTTTACTTGCACAAAGATTGGTTACCAAATCTTCAAAAGTAGTTCCTTGTTTTCCGGTTAAAATAATGTAGGACAAAATTCTTGCTGCAACAGGTGCCAGGTTATCTTTAGTTTCAATAAATATCCCCAACTTTTCAACCAGCGTACATTTTTTGGTGTTTAAATTGTTCATTAGTGTAAAACTTTCCGGACAAAAATACAATTAGTTCGGAATACACCGAACCAATCGAAGTTAAAAATTTGTTAACTGCTTTTCATTTTTTCAAGAAAACACGCATCCGGTAAGATAAAAGTATAAAAAAACCTTCAAGAAATCTTGAAGGTTTGTGCGGATGAAGGGAATCGAACCCCCACGCCTTGCGGCACTAGATCCTAAGTCTAGCGTGTCTACCAGTTCCACCACATCCGCAAAAATGTGCCTGCAAATATACATATAACTTTTTATATTCAAAGAAAGTTAATAACAGATTCTATTTCTATTCAAATTCTTACCTTTGAAAAACAAACCTTTTTAAGATGCATACTATTAAAAATTACATAGCACAACATAAAGAACGCTTTTTAAACGAACTGCTGGATCTAATAAGAATCCCTTCCATTAGTGCCGATTCTGCCTATAAAGCATCCGTTTTAAAAACAGCAGATGCCGTAAAATCAAGTCTGGAAAAAGCCGGATGTGATTTCGTTGAATTGTGTGAAACACCCGGATATCCTATTGTATATGGTGAAAAAATAATTGATAAAACCCTGCCTACAGTTCTGGTATACGGGCATTACGATGTACAGCCTCCCGATCCCTTAGACCTGTGGGATTCTCCACCTTTTGAGCCCGTTATTAAAAAAAACCCATTGCATCCTGAAGGTGCAATTTATGCCCGTGGTGCATGTGATGATAAAGGGCAGCTATTCATGCATGTGAAAGCGCTGGAATATATGACTGCTACCCAGCAGTTGCCCTGCAATGTTAAATTTATGATTGAAGGCGAAGAAGAAGTAGGCTCCAAAAGTTTATCCTGGTTTGTTCCCAGAAATAAAGAAAAATTGGCAAACGATGTGATACTCATTTCAGATACCGGAATGATTGCCAATGATGTACCATCAATAACCACCGGTTTGCGCGGTTTAAGTTATGTGGAAGTTGAAGTAACCGGTCCTAACCGTGATTTACATTCCGGCTTGTACGGTGGTGCTGTGGCAAACCCCATTAACATATTAGCCAAAATGATTGCCGCTCTTCATGATGAAGACAATCACATAACCATTCCCGGGTTTTATGATAAAGTAGAAGAACTCTCTGAAGAAGAGCGTCAATTTATGGGCAAAGCACCTTTTTCTTTAAACGCATACAAAAAAGCGTTGAATATTGAAGATGTTTATGGGGAAAAAGGATATACAACGAATGAACGAAACTCCATTAGACCTACATTGGATGTAAATGGAATATGGGGCGGTTATATTGGCGAAGGTGCTAAAACGGTGATTCCAAGTAAAGCATATGCCAAAATCTCTATGCGTTTAGTTCCTAATCAGGACTGGGAAGAAATCACTCAGTTATTTGCTAAACACTTTGAGACCATTGCCCCTAAAGGAGTAAAGGTATTGGTAAAACCTCATCATGGCGGCAAAGCTTACGTAACACCTATAGACAGTGTAGGTTATCGGGCTGCCAGTGAGGCTTACAAGCAAACCTTTGGAAAAACCCCTATTCCGCAACGTAGCGGAGGAAGCATTCCTATTGTAGCCCTTTTTGAACAGGAACTGAAAAGTAAAACTATATTAATGGGCTTTGGTTTGGATAGTGATGCTATACATTCCCCCAATGAACATTTTGGGGTGTGGAACTACCTTAAAGGCATAGAAACGATTCCATGGTTTTACAATTTTTTCAACGAATTATATACAAAAGAAAAACAATAGGTCTACTCTATTTCTAAAAGACTTAATGACGGATCGTCAAGTTCGTAAGAATAAGCTCTCCAAAAGTTACCTATACCATTGTATTTCCAAGCAATTTCTTGGTTGGGAGTAACCTCCCAAAAGCCGTAATCTCCCTCACAAATTAATGTGTTTCCGTTGGGTAGTCGCTGTGCTCCTGAAATTCTGTCATAAAATAAATTGTCGTCTTCAAAACTCCATACCACTTGAGGTTCGTTGTTTTGATTGGGTTGTAAATCAAATACTTCGGGGAGCTGAAATTCGTATATTACTGAACCTTCTGCTTCGTTTGTTCCATTCATATAAATCAAAAAATTACCTGCACCCGGATAATTTTCTTCTATTATTCTTGGTGTATGTGTCCGATGAAAAAGACGTTCTCCAGTTAGGTTATTATATGCTGAAGGATTTCCAAAACGATATAATAAATCGCCACCCTTGTTGTAATTACCTCCAGAATGAGAAGCGGCTTCTTCAGTAGTAGTACCATGGTCTATCACCCAAACTTCACTGTATTGTAGTATACTTAAATAAATGACATCTTTCTCGCTATCGTAAAAAATTCCGTTGCAGTGCATAATATTTCCGTTTTCGATTAAATTATCACCGCCATGACCTAAATTGTAATTGACATGTATAAGCTGTGGATTTTCAGAAACCGTTCCATAGGTAGCTACGGCTTCGGAATGTATCTCTTGTACTAAATGATCCTTGCTGTGCCATTCCCAAACTATTTCATTGGTATTTGGATTTACTTCTAGAATACTTTCCGGAAAAAGATCGGTCGTTGTGTCTATTCCCAATTGATTTGCTTCTTCTGCAGTTAATCGCTGCCAAGCTTGAAACATTACATTGCCGTTATCTAAATACAATACATCGTGATGTGCCAAATAATTTTCACTGGCGTAATTAAAATTCCATAATTCATTACCTTCAAAATCAAACATTCTCACGATGCCTCCGTAACCTCCAAAACTAAAGCTGGGAGAATCGGCTCTAAACATGCCTATGATGTTAGTATTTGGCAAAATCTTAGCGTCATTGCCCAAACTGTATCCAAAATCCCAACTTTTTATTGTATCGCCTTCTTTGTTTATCAAGTTAGCGCCATCTTGTTGCATACTAAAAACAAGACTTTCATTTATTAGCTCGGGTTCGTAAACCTCTACATTCTCACTAAGGTTTTCTTCTATGGGTTGTTCTGAAATTGTAGAATCATTACTGCAAGCCAAAAGACACCAAAAGGAAAGTGCGGCCAAAAATATTTTTTTGCTTCTCATAAGTAATTTTTTTGCTAAAATACGAAATCTCATTTTATTCGTATTTTATGCATATAAAAGATATCGCCAAGTAATCTATTCTACATTTACAAAATCAATATTGTTATATTAATTCCTTATATTTTAAAATCTCCTAACACCAAAAAACCTCATGTTTCTGTAACAAACGTCAACATTTTACGTTCTAATAAGCAATCAATCAAAATCGAACGTATTATGTTAACGCAATTTTTTATCCTTTGCTCAGGAGCAGATTCCCGACTGTTAAACACTTGCTCACCCGGTGAACAAAACAAATATGCTGGTATTGGTGCTACAGTATTTTTTACAGCCATCATGGCATGTATTGCTTCTTCTTATGCACTTTTTACAGTATTCAACAACTTACTCATTGCTATTTTCTTCGGATGTATTTGGGGCTTGCTTATTTTCAATTTAGACCGGTTTATTGTTTCCACGCTAAAAAAGAGTGACCGTTTTTCTACTGAACTTTTGCAGGCTTCTCCACGAATAATTTTAGCTGTAATTATTGCAATAGTTATTGCCAAACCACTGGAATTAAAACTTTTTGAAAAAGAAATTAATCGGGTTTTACTCGAGCAAAAAAATGACCTGACACTGGCTAACAAAAATCAAATAGCCCAGCAGTTTACTCCCGAAATTCAAGCTTTAAAACAAGAAATAGAAACCCTTCAAAACGAAACAAACACCAAAGAAGCTGAAGTTAATGCTTTGTACAACACCTATATTGCTGAAGCCGAAGGACGCGAAGGGACAAAACTATTGGGTAAAGGTCCGGTTTACAAAGAAAAAAGAGAAAAACATGACACGGCTTTATTAGAATTACAAAACCTTAAAACTGAAAATAAATCAAAAATTGCTGACCTGGAAAACCAAATAACTTTACTTCAGTCAAATTTTAACCGAAACGTGTCTGAAACACAACCTGTTATTGCCAATTTTGACGGATTAATGGCTCGCATTAATGCATTAAATATGCTGCCCTGGCTACCTTCGTTTTTTATCTTTCTATTGTTTTTGGCTATTGAAACTTCTCCCATTTTCGCAAAATTACTCTCACCAAAAGGTGAATATGATTTTAAACTTGAAGATCAGGAAACAGCGGTTCAAAACTGGGTTTCTCAAAAAGTAAATGCTCGCGATTTACTCAGACAAACCGATAAAACCATCAACAACAAAGTGTACAACGATATTGCCGATGAAGAAGAATTGTACAACTACAAACGTCAAAAAGCTCGCGAACTTATGCAACTTCAAGCCGATGCCTTTTTTGAACATCAAAAACGAACTTTATCCTAAAAAAAAAAGAGTTGTCCATGGGCAACTCTTTTTAACTTCTTTTAAAAAAGGTTATTTACTTACTTAAATCGTGGATAAAAGTGTATATATAATCTCCATGTTTTCCGGTAAAATATTTTCCGGCTTTGCTGTCCATATCTTTAAGTTCCTCTTCAGACCAAGCCGCTTCCGTCAGTTCATTGTTTCGCTGATTCATATTTTCTAAATCTTCCATGGAGCTAATAAGGTAGGCCTCAACAAACTCTCTTTTGTCCGAACCCCAAGCGTGAACATGCGGATAGTATGCCTTAATTTTTTCGTTTTTGGCTATTACATTTTCTACCCACATCATATGGTATTTCATAAACTCCTCGTTTGAGCCATCGTCAGGAAAGGCTAAATGACTTTTTCTAACATACAGAATCATGTCTTCTGTTGGACTTTCAGTCAACAATTTTGCTCCGGGCAAAGTGGCGTATATTTCATCTGAATGGTAGGCTTTGTAATAACTGTCTTTATCTTTAAAAAAACGATTTCTTTCGGCTTCATCCGGCCAAGCTTCATTAATTAATTCTTCATTTTTCTTTTGAGCATTTTCTATATCTGCCCAGGAATTATATGCTTGCACATAAACCAGTTCGGTATTACTTGCTGTGTAGCGGTGCATGTAGAAAGACGCCGCTGTGATATAAGGGTTTTTTTTAATTACCTTATCCATATACATTTTTTCTGCGGCTTTCCAATCACTCATGGAAAAGTTTTCTTTATCCATGTTCCAGTGCATAGTAGTGGCCGTAATGTATTGCGGAGCCGGGTTTTCTTGAGCAAAACTCAAAATGGTGCAAAAAAATAATGCTGTAATAAATACAGAAAGTGTTTTGGTTGGTTTCATAATCTTAAAAATTGGTTAGTATATTAATTAATTATTCTAAACTTTATTTAAGATTCGGGACATACTTAGGGACAAGTATGCTATTGTATTACAAGGGAAATTAATCGGAAACCGAAGATACGAAAAAAACTTTAATCTTATTGATTTTCAGAGACATAATTTGCTTTGTTCTGATTTAAAAAAAATGAATCAAAAAAATCCTAAACTCTCTTTACAAACTTGGTAAGAATGACCAATTGTTGTCCGTCTACTTTGCCTTCTATGTACTGGTCATTTTCGTGATCCAACCTAATGTTTCTTACTGCGGTACCTCGTTTAGCAGTTATACTACTTCCTTTTACGTCTAGGTCTTTTATTAAAACCACCGTATCGCCTTGCGAAAGGATGTTTCCGTTACTGTCTATGTGTTTCATGGAATTATTTTCTGCTACACCGGCTTTGGCATAAGCCAGTGTTTCTTCGTCTAAATACATCATATCCAGCAAATCTTGTGGCCAACCTTCGTTTCTTAGTTTCTGCAGTAAGCGCCAGACTAAAATTTGAACAGGTTTATGCTCACTCCACATACTGTCGTTTACACAACGCCAATGGTTTATATCCATCGTCTCAGGATTTTCAATTTGATTTCTGCAAACACTACACAAAAGCACTGTGTTTTCAATGGTTTCTGAAGTTGATGGCGGTAAATTATACGGAGCGAGTCCTTCGGTATTTTTACAAAGTTCGCATGCATTTCCACTTCGCTGTTGAAGGTCTTTAAGAAAGTTCATATATCAAAATAGTTTTGGTAAAAGTAAAAAGGATTGGGTTTATTCTCTGCGTTTTTTTGGCAAACTTTTAAACACCAATTCATATGAATGGTCTATCAGTGTTTTTAAAAGTTTGGTAGAAATTTCACCATGACTTAAATACAAGGCATTCCAGTGAGTTTTGTTTAGATGATAGGCCCCTTTTACACTTTCCGGATAATGCGTTCGCAGCTCTTGAGCGTAATCCGGGTCACATTTTAAACTGATAGTGGCATTTCCCGTTTCCCATTGGTCTAACGGAACAAAGGCGTATATTTTCCCCATTACTTTAAATACCAGTGTGTTTTGGTCAAAAGGAAAAGCTTCAGTTGTTCCTTTTTTGTTTAAACAATAGTCACGAAGTTGATCGATGTTCATGGTAAAAGTTTGTTTTTTGCGCTTTGGAGTTCAAGTACTGAGTAATCCAATTTCCAACCAATGGTTTGCACCATGCTTTCTATGAGTAAAATAGCTTCAAGAGCTTCGCCTTTGGCTACTTCAAACAAGCCGCTTTCCGGAACTTTTTCCATAATATGAAGCTTGGCTTCATTGTGAAGCTCAGTTAAATCGGAAGCTTCAAATTTATTAAACATTCCGTCTTTTTTATTGTAATAATTTAGGTTGGTCTCTATACTTAATACTTCAGGAGCCGGAAAATTTCGTAAGGTTATAGTCTTGGTTTGTGTATTGGCACTTAATTCTACCTTAGAAAAATCATAACCAACGTGTACTTTAGCCTTGATGACTACTAAGGCTTTTTTCTTGCTGGAAACCAATTTCAAAAAGCGTTGCTTTACATCTTCGTGCTGATAGATTTCGGCAAAGTCGCCTTCAACCGTGATAAGCTTATACACGCGCTTAATTTTGTCTAAAAGCAAAACCGACTGGCTGTGGCTTAGTTTTTGGTTGGTCTTGTATCTCAGGTAAACTGTAATACTTGTTGTTAAAATCACTCCGAATATAAGTCCTACTATAGCTTCCATATTTTATTTAATATCTCCTAAATGTGTATATGTAAAACCTTTAAAATACTTTAGCCCATACCCCAGCGCTCTGTCCAGAGAGGCATGAGAAAACAAAATAACCCCACACAGCATTAAAATTTCATTTCTAAAGTACATTCCCAACAAGTAGATTAAAACGGCCAATCCTTTATGATGGAAAATATTGTAGGTTATGGCTCCTACTTTAGCATTTATCACATATCCAAGCATTCCAATATCGGGTGTTAAAAGTAAGGCTAAAAACATCCACCATTTAAAACTAAGGAGACTAAATCCACAAATCCCCAAGAGTAACATACTAATTTCTTCAAGCTTAAGTGATAGTTTCATGATTTTATTCTAATATTTCATACAATATGGGTTTACTTGGAGAGGCATCGTTTTCAAAAGGAGCAATTTGCAGATTTAAAAAATAAGTACCGTCTTCTACCGTGTTGGGCACAAATATAAACTCCGTTATGGTAGCATCCAGTCTGACTTTTCCATTGGTATTCCAAAATGCATGATGTGCCAGCAGTTTACCTTCGTCGTGTTCTCGGTCTACACTGGGTAAATCTACAAGCAGGTGTTTTACGTCTTTTTCTTTTAAATACTGTGCTGCTTCTTCCAGCAAATATGGTGGATTACTATGTGAATACTGCTTGGTTAGTTTTTCTCGGGTATTGGGAATGGTTCGCAATACTACAGCTTCTCTTTTTTTATTCCCCAAAGCAAACTGGAGTTGTTTTTTTGAAATTACAAAATCGTTACGATGTTTTTGTGGCGGTATGGTCAACACTTCGGCTAAAAAGAAAAAACGGGTTAAATGTTGATTTACTGAATGCACTTTCTCGGTAATATGTCCCGCACATTCAGTATGCGTTCCGTGGGCATGCGGATTAAACCAAATGTTGTTGAAGTTTACCGAAGCACCTTGGGCAACACTGCCAACCCAATCTTCAGCAGTCACGGGTTCTATTTTGGGTGCTTCCAGATACCATGCGTTTACATTGCTTTTAGCGGCACGAAGCGGAATAGAAATATCTATGGGTTTAGACAAGTCTATTTTTAGTGTTCTGTGTTTATGTTTTACAGTTGCAATCATTTGCTCTAAGTTAGGTAAAATAATGCTGAGGCTATTCCATCTGTCAAAAATTTTCCTTTTTGAGTAGTGATAAGGAGTTGTTGTTTTCCATCAGGATTTGAAATGGTAAGGAGTTTTGCTGCTAAAAATTTTTCAGCTTCTCGTAAAAGGTGGTTTTTGAAATATACGCCAAAGTCCTGTTCTACTTTAGTTAAAGAAATGCCCCAAATGGTACGCAAACCGGTCATCACATACTCGTTGTAGCGGTCTGCAACCGATAGTTTTTCAAAGGTTGACGGCAATCTATTTTCCTGAATAGCTTCAATATACTTGCTGTTGTTTGATACGTTCCAGCAACGCTCAGTTCCGGTAAAGGAATGAGCCGACGGCCCAATACCCAAATACCATTTTGCTTGCCAGTATGCGGTGTTGTGCCTGGAAAAATAATCGGGTTTACCAAAATTAGAAATTTCGTAATGTACAAAACCATGCTTTCGGGTTTCTGATACCAAATGATTAAAATGTTGCCTTGCCAACGCTTCATCAATCGGCGGATAAATTCCTTTTTTTACAAATGCATCCCAAGCCGTGTTAGACTCTACTGTTAAAGCATACGCAGAGATGTGATTTACATTAAATTCAAACGCTTGCTGTAGATTTTGATTCCATTTTTCCAAGCTCATTCCCGGTATTCCGTACATTAAATCTATAGTAATGTTATCAAAATACTTGGTAGCTTCCTCAAGACATTGCTTTGCTTCCTGTGCATTGTGTGCTCGATTCATGGCTTTTAAATCGGCTTCAAAAAAAGATTGAATACCAATGCTTAACCGGTTTATAGCAGTATTTTTTAATTCGTATATACGCTTTCCATTTAAATCGTCAGGATTTGCTTCCAGTGTAATTTCAACGGAGTCTGAAACCGTATAATTATCATACACTGCAGCTATCAAAAACTGCAATTCATCAACGGACAACAAACTGGGTGTTCCGCCGCCAAAATAGACGGTTTCAACTGTTTGGGCATTGAATTCTTCCTTGCGAAGCCATAACTCGTTTGCAAGGGCTTTTACCAGCGCTTCTTTCTTCTTCAGCGAAGTAGAAAAATGAAAGTCGCAGTAATAACATGCTTGTTTACAAAAAGGAATATGGATATAGATTCCTGCCACCTATTTTTTTATTCGGTCTTCATTTTGTTTTACAAAACTTTCCCATCCGCTGTAACTTTTTCCAATACTGAGATTGCCCTGGTTGTAAAAATGACATACTGCGGCGGCCAAACCGTCGGTAGCATCAAGATTTTTAGGCAGCTCGTTAAGCTTTAACAGCGCTTGCAGCATTTTGGCCACTTGTTCTTTGCTGGCATTTCCATTTCCGGTAATGGCCATTTTTATTTTTTTTGGCGAATATTCAGTAATGGGAATTTGCCTGGACAAACCGGCAGCCATAGCAACACCTTGTGCACGTCCAAGTTTTAACATACTCTGTACGTTCTTGCCAAAAAACGGCGCTTCTATGGCAATTTGATCGGGATGAAAAGTATCTATAAGCTCCAATGTGCGCTCAAAAATAAACTTGAGCTTCAGGTAATGGTCGTCATATTTTTTTAAATGCAGTTCGTTTAGCTGCATAAACTGCATTTGCTTTCCTGTCACTTTTATAAGTCCAAAACCCATAATGGTTGTTCCCGGATCAATTCCTAAAATAATTTCTTCCTTTTGCATCAAAAACAGGTTCGGCAACCGCTAAGCGAGAGCGACACGCCAACGGTAAGGGTTATTATATCGCCATTAAACGAGCCGTATCCATCGGTTATGGGATTGAATTCTTTGCCAAATCCAAAAATATAAGACACGTCGGTATACACAGAAAATAACTGCGACACATCGTAGTGAAATTCTACTCCGGCCATAAAGTTTAAAAAAGAGGTGTCGTTTTCAGGGTAGTCGCCCAAAGGTTTTATAAAGGTCATTCCGGGTCCGGCGTGACCTACTATCGCTATTCTGTCCGGAAGAAAATTGGTTACTGTAGTAGGATCGTAAACCAATTGGGCATTAACCCGACTGTAATTAACTTTAAATTCAGGCGAATCGTCTTCATTTGAAAATCGGTTGTACCCAAAATCCAATTTAGCACCAAATTGAGGTTTAAACATGTATTGTATCCCCAGGTTAATGGTAGGAAAATTAATGGATTTTGCATAAAAACCTTCAACAAAACCTTCAGAAAAAGGGTGATTTATACCCACGGCAAATTGGGCTTTCCATTTTTGATTATCACTTTGGGAAAAAGCATGGAAAACCATAAAAAAAACTACTAAAAGGATAGAAGATGTTTTACCGGATAAGTTCATATTGAGATATTATGATTTAATTTGCATCTATGTTTAAGCACTTGCACTACAAAGCTAAGCAATTCTTTTTTGTTCTGATAAAACTGAGCATTGTGACTTGTGCTTTTTATTTTATTTATCACAAACTTACTTCCAACGAAAAATTAGATTTTCTTGTTTTCATTGATTTTTTGAACAAAAACAACGTTTTTTCAGTAAAAAACGTATTTTTTTTACTGATTTTAACCTTTTTTAATTGGTTATTTGAAGTTGTAAAGTGGCAAAAACTGGTCGCTATGGTTAAACCTGTTTCTTTTAGTAAAGCAATTGAACAAAGCCTGGCAGGTTTAACGGCTTCCCTATTTACCCCAAATAGAATTGGCGAATACGGAGCTAAGGTCATTTACTTTCCAGCTTCATTCAGAAAAAGAATTATGTGGGTAACGCTGTTGGGCAACATGTCGCAAATGGCGATAACTGTCCTTTTAGGGACCTTGGGATTTCTGGTTTTTTACAGTGCTTTCAAGCCAAGTATTCCACTTTACAACACAACGCTTTTGTTGTGGATTTTGGGAATTGGTCTTATAATGACTTTCTGGTTTTTATTCAATAAAAAAATCGTGATAAAAGGATTTACTTTACCCAAAATCAGCTCACTTTTAAAAAAGATTTCGATTGTAAATTACACGCATCTCTTGGGATTGTCGTTTTTAAGATATGTGTGTTTTTCAACTCAATTTTATTTGCTTTTGCTTTTTTTTAAAATTGATATTTCCTACCTCGACGCCATAAGTGTAATCACCACCATGTATCTGGCGGCTTCCATGATTCCCATAATTTCTATTTTTGATGTTGTTGTAAAAGGCAGTATTGCCGTTTATTTGTTTTCCTTTGCCGGTGCCGAAGAACTCAGTATTTTATGTTGTTCAACCCTGATGTGGATACTTAATTTTGTCATTCCTTCTGTTTTTGGAAGTTATTTTATACTGAACTTTAACCTGAATAATGCTGCAGAATGACACCTTTACTTGCTTTACTGATAACCGCTATTTACGCCTTGTGTATGATTATTTTTGGTATAGGGTTTAATCGTATACCGACTTTTAAAACGAAACAAACCAAAACAAAAACACGGTTTTCTATTCTTATTCCGTTCAGAAATGAAGAAAAAAATTTACCTCAAATGCTGAGTGCTATCGCAGCGCTAAACTATCCCGAGGAAGCCTTTGAAGCGCTCTTTATTAATGATGCTTCTACCGATCACTCCGTGAAAATTATTGAAAATTTTAGCGCAAATTCTTCACTGGATGTTAAAATACTCGAAACAGAAAGAGTATCTGTTGCACCAAAAAAAGATGCGTTGACCACCGGCGTTAAACACGCTAAAAATCCTTGGATTTTAACCACAGATGCCGATTGTATTGTTCCCGAGTTATGGCTTACTTATTTTGACAGCTACATACAAGAGAATAATCCGAATGTTATCTGTGGTCCGGTAAAATACCTGCAAAAAAATACTTTCTTATCTCGTTTTCAGGAGTTTGAACTGCTCAGTCTGATGAGCATTACCCTTGGAGCTTTTGGACTTAAAACACCTTTTATGTGTAATGGTGCTAATTTAGGTTTTAAAAAATCATTGTTTCTTCAAATAAACGGCTACCGGAACAACAATCATATTGCCAGCGGCGACGATGTGTTTTTACTGGAAAGTGCCTTAAGTATTTCCAAAACCAAAGTACATGTACTAAAATCTGATGCTGCCGCGGTTTCCACTTCACCCGAAAAAACTTGGCACAATATAGTACAGCAACGTATTCGCTGGGCTTCAAAAGCTGCTTCCACAAAAAGCAGTATCAATAAAATAGTAGGACTTGTTGTCTTACTTATGAATGTCCTATTGGTTTGCCTTACTCCATTAGTTCTCACCCAAAAAATAAACCTGTTTTTCGCACTTGGTATATTTGCTGTTAAACTGATTTTAGACTATCGTATTATAACAAAATCTGCTGTACTTTTCAACTCAAAAATACAAACTCACACCTATCTGATAAGCGGTATTCTCTATCCTTTTTTTTCAACGTTCATCGCCGCATATTCTTTTTTTATGCCTTATAAATGGAAAGACAGGCGTTTCTTTAAATAGATAGTTTTTTACGGTTATTTTTGTTAGCTTTACAACGAATAAACTAACACGCCATGAAAAAAATAGGCCTTTGCTTAGGGTTTCTTTTATTAAGTTTTTTTTCCTTTTCACAAGAAACAACCTATACCGTAAACCATGAAACTCTTGAATTAAAAACAGAGGTGGAAGGTAAACTGGATTTACTATGGAACATTATTGATGGCAAATACCGTTACTTTGTTAAAACAGAAGACAATACCCTGCAGGAATTACAGAACACCAAAGACGACAATTCCAAATACCGCGAACAATACAAAACGGTTTTAAACAAACTTACCGGGAAAAATGCTGAAGATGTGGATTTAACGCTGTTCAGCTTAAAAGAATTTATAAAAGTCTACAACGAATCGGTAGACAGCAACCTACACTATACTGATGATAAATCACATCTTGGTGGTAGACTCAGTGGTTTTATAGGGTTAACCAACAGTCCTTTTGTAGAAAACCCCGAAAATACAACCGTGCCTTTATTTGGTGCTGAATTAGAGTTTTTTGGAAAAAAAGCACTTCCCAGACACGCAGGATTCTTTAGTGTAAGACACGCGCTTGACAACGACGATTTTCAATACAGTGAAACCCAGCTGGCTTTGGGATACCGCTACAGAATACTAAATCAATCCCGGGTTACGATTTACGGACAGGTTAAGCTGGTAACCTACTCTTTTTCAAAAGCTACCTATAGTTATCCCGATGAGGAAAACGAAGGACAGTTTATCACTGAAAAAGAATCGGGTTCCACCTTTGAAGCGCCTCTTATTTTTGGACTGGGTGCAGATATAAAACTTACTGAAAACAGTTTTATCACACTAGTCTACGGTGAAATTTTTGCAGCTTTTCTGGATTCACAAGGTAATTTCCCGGTAGATTTTGCTATTGGTTATAAGTTTAATTTATAGTATACAGATTTCGCTATACACTTTTTTAGTTTTCTTTCACTTTTATAATCAATGGAAGTGTGAATACCGAAGTTACGGGTTGTCCGCGTTTAATAGCAGGATAAATCCGAGGTAAGGTAGCTATTCCGTCTAACACGAACTGTTCTATTTCAGGAATTTGAGCCATGGTTAACGTATCAATGTCTGCTTGTGTAATTTCCGGCTTTCCGTTTTCATAAATCTTAAAATGAATGAAAATAGTATCCGAAACTTCTTGTTTTACCTCTATGGTATTGGCATGCAAATATTCAGACATATGCTGAATTAATGTCTGTTGAAAGCAGGTTTTGCGTTCCGCCTTTGTGGCCGATGAATCACAGGTTAAAAACACCGGATATTCATCTACCTCATCCCAGGTAAATGTTTTTAACTCCTCGTTTAAAATATCTGTTGAGGATACTTTTTGGGCAGAAAAATAGTTGCATGAGCTGCACGCTAAAAGAAGCCATAAATAAAACACATTTTTCATAGTAAACTCTTCTCTCGAAAAGTACAATTTTTTTTAAAACTTCTTATCTTCACACCACAAATATGTAACAGAACTTTACCCTTAGCGTCATACAATAAAAAAAGTAATGGATATACTTTTGTTTAGTTTAGGTCTGCTATTTATGCTCGTAGGCATTTTAGGTAGCTTTTTACCGGTTTTACCCGGACCACCTATAAGTTGGCTGGGATTACTTCTGCTTTACCTTACCAAAGCCATTCCTGACGATTGGACTTTCCTAATAATAACCCTTGCTGTTGCATTACTGGTAGTAATTTTAGACTACATCATTCCGGTTATGGGCACCAAACGCTATGGCGGGAGTAAACTGGGCGTTATAGGCACTACCGTAGGGTTACTAGTTGCCATTGTTTTTCCTGTTTTGGGTTTTTTGGGCATTATTATCTGGCCGTTTGTGGGAGCTGTTGTAGGCGAATTAATAAACAAAACAGAATCCGACAAAGCTTTTAAAGCCGCTGTAGGTTCTTTTATAGGATTTTTAACCGGCACTTTTTTAAAGTTTATGGTGGCGCTTATTTATTTCGGCTTTTTTATTAGAACGGTTTGGCAGTATAAAGCGACACTTTTCAGTTTTTAAAAAAGAAGAACCTTGCAGTTTCCATGAGTGAAAGAATACTACAAGGTTCGTGTAAATGCTATTATCAACAATTTTAGAGGGATTAATTAAAACTGTATGTTGATACAAGTCAAATATAAATATTTAGTTTGAGTTTGGATTACGGGAAACCCGTAACTCCCTTACGGTTTTAAAATACTATTCAGGTATAGCAAGGGATTTAAAAGGGTAAAAAAAATCGATAAAATGCAAATTTTAACATTTTAAGAGGTGAATTGTAGGAACTTTTGCTATATAAATCCGTTTTCGCGTGCTTTTTCGAGTAGGGTTTCGTCTTCTCCATCTGCTACATGAAACAATTCTTTCAACTGCTTCTTTCGTTTTTCAATGGTGCTTTGCGACATATCCAAATGCGAAGCAAGGTTTTTGGTTTTTACACCTTGAGACAAAAGATATAATATTTTTCGGTTTTTTTCGTCTATCACAAGGTCACTCGAAATGGTTTTTCTTAAATAGCTACTCACCGTACCACTGTAAAACGGAGGTTTTCGAAGCACTGCCTGAAAGGCGCTGGCCAGTTCGCTTGAGGTAAGATCACTTTTTATTAAAAACCCTTCCGGATTAATGGTTTTTATAATGTTGTGTATGCGATACGACTCGTTGAACATGGTAAGAATTACAATTTTTGCGTTTGGGAGAATATCACGTGCATGCATGGCCAAATCTTCACCCGAATTAAACAACCCATCTTTTGATGGTGGCAAACTGATATCTATAAAAAGCACATCGTACGGCTCATTTTTATCCAGTGATTTTTCCATAAAGTTAATGGCTTGATCACAATTGTTCGCAATGTCTATCTCCAGCTCTTGATGTTCTCGTTTACTGAAAAGCAACGTGTTTTGATAGCCTTCTATAATCATGGGATGATCGTCTATCATCAATATTTTTATGTACTGAAGTTTGGCATCACTCATGGTTTTTCGGTATTAAAATTTCAAGTGTTGTTCCTTTATCTTTTTTTGAGGTTATGCGAACCTTTGCATTTATTTCTGCCGCACGGGAATTAATGTTTTTTAGGCCTATACCTTTTCTGGCCTTGTTAACATCAAAACCAATACCATCGTCAGATATGCTTAGCCAAATTACATTATTTTTTAGAGTAAAACTAATTTCTACCGTTTTGGCTTGCGCGTGTTTGTATATATTTTGAAGCGTTTCCTGAAGAATTCGGTAGATGTGTATTTTGGTTTTGTTCGAAATAGCATCCCAGTTAATTTCGTCTTTATGAATTAAGGTGTAATGCAAGTTGTAAGCGGTACACTGGGTTTCTACCAGTGTTTTTACAATTTCTCTAAACCCGCTGTTGGCTATAAAATCGGTATTCAAATCGTGGGATACCTTTCGTATGTCCTGTTCTATATCTTTTAACTGTTCTATGTACGTATTGCGCGTTTGTATGGCTTCAAGCGAAGTATTCATGTTTAAACTGTCCAGGCTTAGGCGTGTACCAAAAAGTCTTCCTAAAATGCCATCGTGCAGCTCTTCCGATATTCTTCTTTTTTCCAAAGCTCTGGCTTCATCTACTTTTTCTTGCTGCGAAAGCATCAGGTTATAAATCTCTTCATTGGTTTCCTGTTGCTGTCGGGCAAACTGCAACTCCTTATTTTTAGCGCGTTGCGATAGAATAATATAAATCAGAAAAAAAGTAACCAAAACTCCAGCCAGTAAAATAATAAGCCACATGCGCTCTCGTGCTATACGCTCCTTTTCTTGCTCTATTTTATTGGTTTCATAACGGATTCTGAAAAATTTATCACGTCGCGCACGTTCGTTTTTTTGAATGCTGTCGTTTAGTGAAATGTATTGCTTGTAATACTGAACCGCAAGACTATCTTCTTCTACTTCTGAAAGAATAAATAACGATTTCAGCAGGTCGTCGTTATGGTATTTCTCTGAAATCTCTTTTGCCTTGTAGGCATAATATTTTGCCGAGTCTGCTTGCTTTACCGTATGGTAGTAGGCTGCTAAACGTTGATTTATAATAATAGTTTCGTATTCAGCACCAGCTGAATCACACAATTTCAACGCTTCTAAATACAGCTTTGGCAATTTACTATAATCTTTGGCTAAATAAAGACTATATGCATAATTATCCATTACCAAAGCATAAAAACCGGGCCTTTCCTTTCGTACGGCTTCTCTGTTTAAAATGTCTTCATTAAAGTAATTAGCCATTTCATAATCTCCCATATCCCTGTATACATTAGCTATATTACTTTTAGAATTGTCAATAGTCAGCGTATTATCACCAGCCAATTCTTTTTTGATCGCTAAAGCTTGATTGTGATAATTTATAGCTTCATCATATTGACCAAGTTGATGATAAACCATACCCAAGTTATTATATACAAAGGCTTTTTTTCGGGTATACAAAAAAGTGGAAGGAAGCTTATCTAAATATGAAAGTGCTTCAAATGATAAAATCTCACTTCCGGTAAAATCTTTTTCATCTTTTTGAATAATGGCGATACTTAACAACACCTGTGCCGTATTCCAATCGTCCTTAATTGCCTTGTAGAGCTTTTCTGCTTCATAATGATGATAGTAAGAACTATCTACATCAAGTGTTGCTATATAATATCTCCCAAAGTTATAATTGGCCTCAGCCAACGCTGCTGAATCTTTTGTTCTTTGTGCAATACGTAGTAAATCTTTGTTTAGCGATTTGAATGTACTGTCTTCATGCTTGTAAAACGGAATTACATTCAGCAAAGCTGAAATCTTTATGGAATCAGAATTCGTTTGATTAGCCAACAACAAGGCTCTACGAGCAGCCTCTAAGCGCACACTTTCCTTCTCCATTTGCGTGTTGCTGGAGATAAACTGGAGTTTTCTGATACTGTCAAAGAGTTTGCTTTCAACATTTTGTGAAAACAACTGAATGCTAACAAGAAAAGCAATAAAAACTATGGTATTTTTCAATTGTTCAATAAACTATCCATTCCCTCAAATGTATCTATAATTTTTTACTAAGTAAAATAAAAAAAGCCCATTTGTTAAAATGGGCTTATACCTGAAGTAGGAGTAAATTTATTGTTCGTTGTTTCCTCCACCGGTATCCAGTGTTACCTGAATTTCAGTATTTAATACTTCTATTTGGGCGTCAAGTAATTGGTCGTCTTCGTTTAAATCTTCTTTAACACAAGAAACAAACAGTGCAGACACGGCTAGGGCTAGAAATGTAACTTTTAGGGCTTTCATATTAATCAATTTTAGGTTGTAAAACAATTTTATCTTTTAGTTAGTAATTCAATACATATTTCGCTGCTAAAGCGAAAGGGTTTTGAGGGAAGAATGGATAATTAATTGTTTTTAAAATGAAGCACAAAAAAGCGCTCAGTTTTAAACTAAAATTGAGGGAAAAAAGACTTACGTCTCTAAAATGGATTAACTAATGGTTCTTAAGTGATTGATTTATAAAAATCGGTTTTGGGGCTTAAGAAGTCATCTAATGTATAACGACAATTAGCAAAAAATGCAATTTAATCGATGAAATGCGTATTTAATCGATGAAATGTTCAAAAAATTAAAGAATCGCCTAAACACCACCTTTTATTTTGGTAAATAAAAATAAGTCCTATAAAGCCAATTGTTCTAAATTTTTTTAGGTATACCAAAACTTGTTGTTCTAGGAATATTGAGAAAC
>DASRWB010000048.1:0-12909 GCA_035654775.1 Flavobacteriaceae bacterium
GGGAAAGCCAAGGTCTTTCTCACTAAAGGAGGCCTCCCGTTCTACATCGATAAAACCGGCACTCAAATAGATTAACCCTTTTTACACTAAACTAAAATGAATACAAAAACGATTATTACAACCTGCCTTTTGCTTTTGGGAACAATGGCATTACAGGCACAGGAGTTGAAATATTTTAGAGATAATTTTGGGAAATATGGTTATAAAGACCAAAGCGGAAAAATTATTGTTGAGCCAAAATATGATATGGCTTTTACCTTTATGAATGGTGTTGCGCCCATCAATATAGGAGGTGATGAAAGCCTGATCCGTGTGGGTATTGACAGTCGTGGCGGTAAAAGGGGATTTTAGCGAGGAGAATATAAGCCTAGCGTCAATAAAAACCGTTCCTCCTCGCCATTTTTTCTTCGGAAAGGGAAGTACTTTATACGTCATTACCCTTTACTCCTTCACCACTTTTTTCACCACACTTCCTTGGGGTGTATTGATTTTGATATAGTACACGCCTGCGGCCTGTTTAGAAATATCCATTCGGGTCTCATAGGCATCCGTTATATGCAGACGGAGCAAACGACCGGACACATCAAACCACTCGATGGAGCTTATGCGAGCAAGCGAAGAGATGTTCAGGGTTTCTGCTGCGGGGTTGGGGTAAATGCGGACACCTGCACTGCGCTTCGGGTCTTGTGTACTCATTGTGGCTTCAAAGGTGGTGTTGGCCGTATTGGTACCCACCGGGGCGTTGTAATCAAAATAGATGTCTGCCTTGTTCATCACAGTATCGCCTTCCTGGAGGTTGTCCAGGGTTTTTACTGCCAGGAGGATGTTGCCATGTCCACCCGAATCCAGCACAATGTCCTGAAAGAAAAACTCGGCTACATTTCCGGTCAATCGGGCTTCCATCTCGTGGGAGGCATTCAACATCAGAGTGCTCGCGGCTTCATACTGCTGTTCGTCAAGTTCCATTGCTATCACTACATTTTGAGCCGGGAAGTTTCCGGTGTTTTCAAAGCGGATGCGGTAGTGCAATTGTTCGCCTATTTGATCAGGGGTTTCGCTGTCGCCTTCCAGACAAAGGATGTCGTTGGGGTCAAAAGCCCCTACTACGGTTTGGTGCAGGGTATAGGTATTGTCGTTTGGGTATTCGTCGCCGGTTTCGGGTTGCACTACGGCGCCATAGACCAATACATCGTCAATATTGACCGGAAAATCGGGGTCGGTTGGGGTATTGACCTGCAGGGTAAGCTCGATACTGCGTTCTTCAAAAGGAAGAAGGTTGGTAAAATCCCACGAAACGACTCCGGGTGATTGGTTATCGGGTGTTTCGGTAGCCGAGACAAAGTCTACAAACTGGTCTTGGTAATAAAAGTTGACACCGCTGGTTTGTGACATCACTTGATTGCCTTTGTTTCGGTATACGATTTTGTAGGTGGCCTGAAAACCGGGGCGTGCGGGCAGCAAGGGTGCTACCACGACTTCGAGGTCGGGATGTACGCCGGCGGGTGTGATGCAGAAATCTACTTGTTCCACACTGTTGTTTACCTGCGGAAAAGAGGCTGCGGCGGAAACCGGGGTCACGGTAAAAAAGGCCATGTTTTCAAAATAAGGGGTAAGGGTAAAGCTTCCCGCTTGTGTATAAAAGCGGTACGTGCCGTTGCTATCGGTAAAGCTTGCTCCGGTTTCGGTACCGTCGGTAATGTCGATTCTGATATAAGGTTGTGGTGATTCAGTACCGTCGCATGTGCCGTTGTTATCCACATCAACAAAAAGTTGTCCTGTGATGGTGTTGTAATCGCCTCCCGGGGTTGCCGTACAATAGGACGACACGTGCTTTCCGGAACCAAAAGTATTTAAAAATTCGTCGATGTCTGCTATTTCAAAAGTGTCGGCACACACGTAACAGCCGTCGGGCAGGTTGGCCCACATTTCCATCCAGGTGCCACTGTCGATTTCAGCAAGGTTAAACGCACTTCCGTTTTTCACATTGACAAAAGTAAGGGGGTTGTTGAGCGCCCACAGAAATTCCAGATTGGGGTTCTCAGACAAATCCAATTCGGTAAGGTTATTGAAAGAACAGGTCAGGTCTTGTAGGGCAGTAAGTGCAGCAAGCTCCAGCACACTGAGGTTGTTTTGGTCGCACTTTAAACTTGTAAGGTTTATAAAGGCTTCTATACCGGTAAGACTGTTTATCCCGGCGTTAATTACATCCAGCGCATAAACGGTTTGGGCTTCACTCAGTTGAATTTCGCTATCCCCATTGACATCAATACCTATTGCTGTTCCGTTTTGGTCTTTGGCCACGTTGTTTTCGGTGGTAGCCGAAAGCAATTTGTTTTTAAAGGCAGCATCGGGTATAACGACAGTTTGCGTATATGCCGCGCTGCACAATAAAAGAAAAAGAAGGAAGAGTGGTTTCATAATAGCGGGTTTTCTGTATTTTATTCTGTTTACGTAAAAGTACATGTAACTATTCGTTTTATTAGGGTATAATGAGTATATGAGGTGTTTCAATTAGAATTTGCTTAGATGGTTTTTAAAATTTCCTGCAGGCGCTCTTTTTTGCGTTGCGAAATGGGCAAATGACTGCCGTCGGCCATCACTACATATCCACCGTCTTTACGGATGTAGGATTTTAAATAGGCCAGATTAATCAGGTGTGATTGATGAATGCGTTCAAAACCCTGGCTGCTTAACAGTTCTTCATATTCCTTGAGTGTTTTCGAAATGAGCAAACGCTTTCCGTTCACAAAATAAAACTGAGTGTAGTTGTCTTCCGATTCACAGCGTAGAATTTCGTTGATATTAAACAAGTGAATGCCTTCGGCCGTAGAAAGGGCAATACGTTTAAACGTGTTGGTTTTTTTTCGGATGTTTTCCAGCAGCAATTCGATGTGTTCAAAGCTTTCGTTTTTTTGTAAGGTTTGGTGAATTTTTTCCACCACTTTTTGGAGCTCCTCGGGGTCTACGGGCTTGAGCAAAAAATCCAGTGCACTAAAGCGAAAGGCTTTAATGGCATACTGTTCGTGAGCTGTGATGAACACCACCTGAAACGTAATTTTGCCCTGAAGCGCCGTTAGTTTTTCAAGAATGTCAAAGCCGGTGCCTTCTGCCAATTGAATGTCTAAAAACGCGACCTGCGGTTGTTGTCGGCTAATAACCGTTATGGCATCGTCCACATTTTCGGCTTCACCAACGATTTCAAAATGAGAGGCGTAGAGCGCCAACATGGCTTTCATTCCCTTACGCAAATGGGCATCGTCATCGACCAGTACAGCTGTTATGTGTTGTGGGTTTTTCAAGGATATAAAATTACGTATTTGTTTTGGTATCGTATTGCAGTGGCAATTCCAGCAAAACGCGAGTGCCGGTAGCAGCGCCTTTTTGGTCCGTGATTTCTTCAATGCTTAAACGCGACGTTTTGGTGGTTGAACTGGCTATCATTTTTAAGCGGTTTTGAATGATGTCCAGTGCCATAGATTTATGTACGGACACCGAATGCTCCTTTTGTTTTTTTGAGGTGACATAGCCTACCCCATTGTCGGTTACCGTACACAGCAGGTGGTTGTTTTTAATTGCAAAATCGACCGACAAGCTGCCGCGTTCTTTTTTAGGAATCAAGCCGTGCATGATGGCGTTTTCTACAAGCGGTTGTATCAATAAAGGCGGCAGTGCCACATCGTCTTCAATTTGCGGGTCTTTGTGTATTAAAAAATCAAAGGCATTGTGGAAGCGCAATTGTTCCAGCTCGAGGTAATTTCGTAAGGCTTCAATTTCTTTGTCCACGGGAATGAGTGATTCTTTGGAATACTCAAGGGTGAGCCGCATTAATTTTGAAAACTTTGCGAGGTACTTTATGGCGGCATCGTTGCCGTTTTGAACGATAAAGCTTGAAATGGACCCGAGGCAATTGAACACAAAATGGGGATTCATTTGCAGGTGTAAGGCTTTTTGTTCGTATTCGGCGAGGTTTTTTTGGAGGGTTAGTGTTTTTTTGAGTTGGTTGCGGTTGTAGAACAAAAAGCCAAGTCCGCCTCCCAAAGCGATAATCAAAGCTCCAAAGATGAGTTGCTGTTGGTGTCTTTTGGATTGTTCCGCCAGCAATACTTCCTGCTGCTGTTGTTGTTCTTTGTAGAGTGCTTCTTTTTTTTCAAATTCAAAATCCATTTCAGCCTGCACGGTTTTGCGAATGTTTTGATAGCTGATAAGACTGTCTTTATAGCGTTCGAAGCCTCTACTGTGATGTAGCGCCTTCTTGTAATCGCCGGCTTGTTCGTAAATATCCCGCAGTTGCTTTTCAGACCATACCAGCATTTCTAAGGTGGCTATCTCCTGAGCCAAGGCCCGGGCTTTTAAGGTAGCGGCTATGGCTTCCGGAATGTTTTTTTGTGCGGCGTAAAAACGGCCTATATAGTAATAGGTGTCTGAAAGGCCAAACCTGTCGTTGATTTCTTCAAAATACTTTACGGCCGTTGCCCACGACTGTAAGGCTTTAGCATTTTCCTTTTTCTGCCAGTAATAGTTTCCCAGGTTGTTGTAAAGTTCGCCCAGACCTCTGCTGTTGGGATATTTTTCAAACTGTTGTATGGCAAGGTCATAATAGTCTTTGGCTTTATCTAATTGGTTTTCTGTCAGGTAACTGTTTCCAATATTAGTTGCCGTAGTTGCGATAGTAGGATCGTTGAGCTCCTCTTGTAATTCATAGGCTTTTATAAAATAGTGCAGGGCTTTAAATTGGTCTTTTTGCGCTTTATACACAATTCCAATATTGTTATACACCCGTGCCAGTCTTTGCTTGTCCTGTCCGTTTTCATAAATTCGCAAAGCTTTCAGGTGATACTGCAAGGCTTTGTTGTAGCTGCTTTGCTCAGAAAACACAATCCCTATACTTCCATATACCCTTGCCAGCTGTTCTTTATATTGTATTTCTGAGGCCGATTCAAACACTTCTTTTGCCAGACGAAATTGCTCCAGCGCCTCGGGATATCTGCCGGTAATGATGTTGTAGTTTCCCAAATGGATGCGGGCGGTGCCTTCGGCTTCCGTAAAATTGATTTTTTTAGAGAGTATTAAGGCTTCCTGAGCATATTTGTAAGATGTATCCGGGGTTTTAGACACATACAGCCCTGCCAAAGTATTGAGCGTGCGAGCTTTTTCTACATCATTTAGGTGTTGACTAAGTAGTGCTTGCAGACTGTCGATTTGTTGTTGCTGTGAAAATACGGTTCCGGTATACAGTACAAAAAAGGTCAAAATCCGGATGGTAATTTTCATTGTTTAGGAATTCAAAAACTTGTGACAAATGTACTATTTCCTTTGGATGGATGAAGTATAAATTAGAATTTGTAGGGTTTGGATTAGAATTTGATTCCTCATTTGTAGCCCTTACTGTAAAAAATAAGACGCATACCGTATCTCCTTTAGAATTACTCCGTATACCAAGGCTGAGGAGCGATTATTTTGAGGTTTTACCTCGAAATGCAGGGAAGTGTGTGACAGAGAATTTATACCGATTGATGTACTGTTGAGGTAATGGGATGGCGTTTTTTCTTTTTCTTTTTTCGCCTGCGGCCATACCACATCAGCGTACCGGTAACGGGCAAACTGGCGGTGAGCAGGCTTACTAAAAAAGCGATGCTTTTACCGGCTATTCCTCCAATGGAACCGATGTGAATGTCAAAATTCATTCGCAGGATTTTGTCGGCGAGTTTAGCCTCTTTATACCTCCCGTATATACTTGGGGTACTCAGTTCTTCCAGGGTATTTTGGTCAAAAAAACGGTAATCGGCATTGTAGTATAACCCCTGGGTATTTGTTATTTCCACATAAATACTTTCGTCTTCGGTTTCGGGGTAGTGCAATTCAAAAGCGATGGCATCAGGGCGTTCTTTCTGCAGTTTGGGAATTAGTACATCCATAGGTACGGGATGTACTTTTTGGTCAGGCAAGCTTTGGTTATCCGGAATGCTAAAGGCGGTTTCCTTTTGGCCTCCCAGGGTTTTATAGACGCCGTATTTCATCCAGTTATAGGCTATTATGGAACCGGTAAGCGCCAGAATAAGGGCAAAGGTACAGGTGTAGAACCCTACGACCGTATGCAGGTCAAAATTTTTACGTTTCCATCGGGTGGTTTTTTTCCAGTCGAAACGCAGGCGTTGGTTAAGGTTTTTTCGTTTTTTGGGCCACCATAACATAAGCCCTGAAATGAGGATTAGTATAAAAACAAGTATGGAAATCCTTACCACCTGTTCGCCAATGGCTTTGGGTAGCCACAGGCGCATGTGTCCTTTCAGTACAAAGGCAAAAAATCCGGAAAGGTGGTCGTCTATCTGAATGACCTCGCCGGAATAGGGGTTAAGGAAAACACTTTGATAAAATTCAGGCTCAGCATCGTAGAATATTACTTCAATGGCATCGTCGGGTTTTTTAAATACGGTACCGTGTACGGTATTTTCAGGAAATTGTTTTAACGCCAGTGCTTTCGCTTCCGTGGGGGTAAGCATCGGGGTTTCCTTCGGGCTCACTTTTTTATAGTCGTCATACAGGCTTTCTATTTCTTCTTTAAACGCCCAGCAACAACCGGTGATGGCTACAACAAACACTACCAAGCCGGTGGTAAGTCCCAATATTTTGTGCAGTTGAAATACCCTTTTTTTAACTGTCATTGTTTTCTTCTTTTAAAAGAGCAACGGATTAAAAACCCGTTACTCTTTTTGACTAAATTTCCTTAAAACCGATAGGTTACGTTGGCCAGTAGTGCTCTAGGGGTTTGGGGGTTGATGGTTGTCCAGCCTTTATAGTACTCTTTGTTAAAGGCGTTGTTTAGTTTCAAGCTGATGCGGTAGTTGTTGTTCCGGTAAAACAGTGATGCGTTGGCAATGGTATATGCCGGCAAGACAAACTCGCCTGTGGAGGCATAGTTGATGGCAAAGCGTTCGCCGGATCCATTGATTCCAAAACCAAGGCCAAAACCGTCCAGTGTACCGGTTTGGAATTCATAGTTTGCCCAGAGGTTGTACAGCGTTTCGGGGCCGGCTTCCAGAGGTCTTCGGTTTAGAATTTCGGTATTGTCGGATTTGGTAGTTTCACTGTGGTTGTAGCTATATCCTGCTCTAAGGTTAAGTCCGTTGACCGGATTGGCATTGACTTCAACTTCTATTCCTTTGCTTTCCACTTCTCCACCCTGAATTTTGTTAAACGGAGAAGCCGGGTCGGTTATTACGCGATCGGTTACTTTAATATCGTAATAGCTAATGGTCGCATTGAGTCTGTTGTTGAACAGGTTTGTTTTTACACCAAATTCCAGTTGATTGGCCTGCTCGGGTTTAAAGGTTTTCAGGGTTTGCGGGCCATCATCCGGATTGCCCACCAACTGCGGCGCCACATTGGTAAAGCCGTTCTGATAATTTCCGAAGAGAGCGATTTTATCGACCACGGGTTGAAACACGATCCCCCATTTAGGTGAAAGCGTGGTTTGGTTATAGTCGTCATCAGGATTCGTCAGGTTTCCTTCGTTCTCAAAATGGTCTATTCTAAGTCCGGCCATGGCTGACAGGTTTCGGGTAATGTTTACCACATCGGACACATACAGGCTGTAGATGTGAAATCCTGATTTGACATTACTCACTCCTTGCGATGCCAGTGCTGCATCTACCGCCGCAGCAGAAAGCGGGTAGCTGTCAGTTTCCACTTCAGGGGTAAAGGGATTGTCGCCATTGGCACCGCCGTCAGGGGTAATGTTTCCGTAAAAGGCATAACCTGTGCTGTTGTTGGTTTGGGTTTGATTGAAGTAGTCCAGTCCAATTACCACACGGTTTCTGAGGCTCCCTAGTTTAAAGTCGCCAATAAAGTTTTGTTGAATATCGGTGGTTTGTGTGTTGGCGTTTTGCTTATTGATGAAGCGGGTAAAGGTATTCCCTTCCAGAATGCCATAGTCGAACAAATAGGAATAATAGCCCTGTGTTGAAGTGCTGCTTTTTGACAACAGGGTTTGTAATTGCCAGATATCAGAAAGTTTATAATCCATTTCCACGCGGTAGTTTTGCGTAGGGTTTTGCAGGGTGAGGTCGTTAGCGGTAAAAGACAGCTTGTTGTTATAGCCCAATTCATTAAGATTAGACGCTGCTGAAGGTGCGCTTCGGTTTAAAAACAGAAAGGTAGGATTGGTTTGTTCTGCCTGTGTGATTTCGCCATAAAAAGAAAACGACAAGCGGTTATTTACCCTGTAGGATAGCGAGGGTGCTACAAAAAACGATTTTCTGAATCCGGCATCCTGGAAACTTTGTTCCGTAGTATAAGCCGTATTGAGCCTGAAATACATGTTATCGGTTTTACTTAAGGCTGTGTTTATGTCTCCCATGATTTGGTTGAGGCCGAAGCTTCCGGACGTAAAGGCCACTTCTCCGCCGTTCCCTTCATAGGGTTTTTTAGTCACCACATTGATTAGCCCACCATAGGAGCTTACGGCATTGCCAAACAAGGTGGCTGAGGGCCCTTTTAAGACTTCAATGCGTTCGATGTTGGCCGGATTGATGGTGCCGTTGGTCAAGCCGGGCAAGCCATTGACCAGTTGCGGTTGTACCGAAAAGCCGCGAAGAGAATAGTATCCTGCCCCATCGCCACCACGACCGGTAGAGGTCCATAGGTTTTCCACACCGGCAGCATTTTTTAAGGCATCGTCAAAGTGGGTTACCACCTGCGACTGGAGTAACTCGTGGGTTACGGTACTATAAACCTGTGTGTTTTCCATATCCTTAAGCGGCAACTTGGCTACATAGGCAGTTTTTTTTCTGGAGAATTTATTGCGACGTTCGCCATTGATAACCACTTCGGTCAGGAGTTCGTTTCCTTCATAGAGAACAATTGTATCCAGGGTAATTTCTTTCTCTCCGGAAAGGCTTACGGGAATTTCTTTTGTTTTAAAGCCCAAATACCTCAGGGAAAGGGTATAGTTGCCTTTTTCCAAACCGGTAATTTCGAAGAATCCGTTTTCGTCGGTTAATGTGCCTGTATTGGTGTTTTTTACAAGAATATTCACTCCTGTAAGTGGTGTTTGGTTGTTGTCGGTAATGCTGCCTTTTAGTGTTGTGTTCTGTGAACAGAGCGTATAAGAAAGCAGAAACAGGCTGCATAACAAGGTTAGGTTTTTCATTTGTATTTATTTAGACTTAGTATAAATTAGTTATCAGGGCGCAAAAATATTCAGGCTTTTCGGAATACGCAAGTTATTTATATTAAATCTAAATAAGAATATGATAAGCCCTTGATTTTGTGTCTATCACACCGGCCTATTGGGAGAAATAATGAGGTTCTTTTAGCCTATGCATTTCATTCCGTATGCTGCTAAACGAGTGTATACACGTTTGTTTTTGGGTTTCGCTTTTTGGCAGTGTATTCGCCTTAAAAAACCACGCCAAGCATTCATTATTAGCGGGATGTCTTTAGGGAGCAGCTAAGTAACCTATGTTACGTAATGTTGTTGGTCTTCTTCGTATCTTTAGTTTTTAAAGCCGTACCTATGAAAACCACTTTTATCGCACTGGGCTTTGTTTTGTTGCTGAGCAGTTGTAAAAATACTACACGCTATGAGGCTAAGGAACAAAAAACAGACCGGGAAACTGTATCTGCCCAAGCCGAGCTTCCCGGGAAAAAACTAATGGAAACACATTGTTATGTATGTCATGCGCCACAAGGGACAGTGAGTCGTGAAAACCGTATTGCTCCACCTATGGCAATGGTACAAAACCACTACATTGACTCGCATACTACGAAAGCGGCGTTTCGGGATGCATTTCTGGCTTTTATAGAAAACCCTTCGGAGGCCACTGCGAAAATGCCGGGTGCCATACAACATTTTGGGTTGATGCCTTACCAAAAGTTTCCCGATGGTGTCCCGGAACAGATTGCTGATTATCTTTATGAAAACTATCCCCTTGAGGATAATCAACGTGGATATAAAGGAAAAGGAATGCGTCGCAGCAGGGCACAAAACGATACGGTAAAAACTGTTTTGGAGCAAAAAGCGGAAACAGGTCTAGCCTATGCTTTGGAAACACAGCAACTTTTGGGGCAAAACCTGATGCGTGCCCTTCAAAAGGAAGGTTCGTTGTATGCCCTGGAATTTTGTAATGTAGAGGCTATTCCGCTTACCCGGCAAATGGAAGAAAAACACGGAGCCGTGATAAAACGGGTGAGCGACAAAAATCGCAATCCGGAGAATGCAGCCAATGCGGAAGAACTGTATTATATTGCTTATTTTAAGACTGAAATTGCTTCCGGTAAAGACCCCAAACCGGTGGTATTACCAGCAGGCGATCAAACGCGTTTTTATTATCCCATTGTTACCAACAGTATGTGCTTGCAGTGTCATGGCACACCGGATAAAATAGCCCCGGAAACGCTTTCCAGAATAAAGGTCCTGTATCCGGAAGATGCGGCTACAGGATATACGGAAAATGAGGTACGGGGAATTTGGAGTATTGTGTTTTAGGGTTCTAAATCATCGTACCCGCTTTTTAAAATAATGGAAAGCATTTTAAACCGCTGATTGGCTTCTATGGTATAGATTGTGTGTCCGGGAATGATCATCGAATCGTTATTTTGTAAATAGGTTGATACATTATCGACAACAATTTCAGCTTTTCCCTCAATCACTTTTATAAATGTTGAAAAGGCGGTTGCTTTGGGCTTGTATACTTTTCCATAGTCTAAGGCCAGTGCCATTATGTTTCCTGTTTTTTCATTCAGAATATGTTTTATGACTACCGTGTTTGAGACATATTTTAACTTGTCCTTGATGTTAAAGGCGATTAGCCTTTCAAATTCATAGTTTTCCATGGTTCTGTTATGGATTTACTCCGGGTTGGTTGCGGTTTTTTTTCTTGAGGACTTTGGCTTGTTTTTTTTCTTTTGCTGATTTGGCTGCGGGTTTTTTGTTGCTTTTGTCCTTCATTCTTTTTTCTTTTGACATGATATTACGGTTTTGGTTTTGCTGTAAGTTAAGAACGTTCCGGCGTTTTTAGTTTACACTGAGTGAGGTATAGTTTATATATGTTACTGAAATTATTCTGACGGTTATACCCCAAAAAAAAGCAGTCGTTTCAGACTGCCTTTTTCATTTCGGATGTAGGTATTTATCCGAATTCTTCTTGATTGGTACATTGATTAATAGCTTTGTAAAGGTGCAAAAAAAACTGTATACTTTATTACACATCAACCGAGCATATTTGTATAAATCACGGATTTACATCTTTATATCGATTTAGCAACTATTGCCTGATTGACTTTTAAGATATCCAAAACCTCATTTCTGCTTTTATTCAGTTTGGTTTCTAATCTGTTGAACAATTCTACTTCTTTACCTGTTTCAAATTTTACATCTGCCGGGGTAAGTACAGGGTACTTTTTTATCAGTGCTTGAGATTGTTTTTCCCAGTTTCCTCTAACTTTAAAAAGTTCGCTTGTTTTGTTTACTGCTGTTTTGTTTTTAGTTTCCATAATTGTGTTGTTTGCTTGTACTTTAGTGTACTTTTATAAAGATATCACATCTTCATCGTCGGGCATTACACAAGTATGTTATAAGATTATATAAGTTACAGGTCTTCCAGGTTTACTTTTCTTTTTTGGGCGAGTTTTTTATAATATGATGGCGTGTATCCCGTTGTTTTTTTAAATTGGTTAGACAAGTGGGCTACACTGCTGTAATGTAGTCTATACGCAATTTCTGTGAGGTTTAGTTCATCGTAAAGAATGAGTTCTTTGGCTTTTTCTATTTTATGTTTTATGATGTAGTGTTGAATGGTTATGCCTTTAACTTCTGAAAAGAGGTTGGATAAATAGGTATAATCGTATTTTAGTTTTTCGCTTATATAATCGGAGTAATTCACTTTTGGCACTTCTGCTGCGTAGTGAATCATTTCAATAATAACATTTTTTATTTTATCGATGAGGATGCTTTTTTTATCATCCATTACTTCCAGTCCGGATACTGCTAAATTTGCTTTTAGTTGCAGTTTTTGTTTCGGGGTTATGGTTTCGTTTATTTCAATCATTCCAAGTTCAATACTTGAATAATTCAGTCCGAGTTTTTCGAGTTCCTGTTTTACCATAAGCTTACACCTTAAACTTACCATATATTTAATGTATAATTTCATAGTTTTTTTACCGGATTTAAACCTCTTAAAGGTACACAATATTAATGCGTTACACTAGCTAAATTCTATTTACTAATGCAGCTAGATTGTAAAAAAAGGTATTAGGATGTTATTTTCTCAATTAAGGCGTCTCTCGGTAGTTTCGTTATGGCAATTGGTTTTGGGGATTCTTTGAGTTCAACATCCTATTCCGGATTAAACTCCAAAAAAAAAAGTCACCCTTTTCGGATGACTTATTGTTCCCTCTCTTGGGCTTCCTTCGCCTACGCTCAGGATAAACTTCTCGCCCAAAAGCTTGTGTACAAAAAAACCCGATATTTTCATAACGGGTTTTACGTTGCTCCCCCTCTTGGGCTCGAACCAAGGACCCTTTGATTAACAGTCAAATGCTCTAACCAACTGAGCTAAGGAGGAGTGTTTTTTCGCTTTTGCGAGCGCAAATATAATTTAATTATTAATTACTACAAACTATATTTAAAAAAATTTAATTAAAAATAGCTTTAAAAATATCGTTGCCATTTGCAAACAAAACCAAAGCTATTAAAATGATAAAACCAACCATTTGGGCATACTCTAAAAATTTGTCTCCAGGCTTTCTTCCTGAAACCATTTCGTAAAGCAAAAACATAACATGACCTCCATCCAATGCTGGAATTGGCAATAAATTTAAAAAGCCTAACATAATGGATAAAAAGGCTGTAATGTTCCAAAATACCTGCCAACTCCAATAGTTGGGAAAGATATCGTAAATAGCTTTAAA
>DASRWB010000049.1:0-15735 GCA_035654775.1 Flavobacteriaceae bacterium
TTTGCGGTCCGGACGGGACTCGAACCCGCGACCCCCTGCGTGACAGGCAGATATTCTAACCAACTGAACTACCGGACCGTTGCATAATTGCGGTTGCAAATATACATTGCATTTTTTATAAAGCAAATCTTTTTGTGTAATTTTCGCGCTTTTATCAGGCAAATTTTTGACGCTCCACAAGATAACTCCCCAGTATGGCATCAAAGTTTTTATGGATATCTGCCGGCACATACTTTATTTTGTATTGTAAACACTTCAGCTGAATAGCTTCAAAATACTCCCGCACAGCATCTTGATAGCTTTCTTTTATGTTTTCGGCATAAAGGGCAATACTCTCTTGAGTTTCTATGTCTACAAACCGCTTGGGATGGTTGTCAAAATCAAAAGTCAATTCTTTTTTGCCGTCATATACATGAAACAACACCACTTCGTGCTTATTGTATTTTAAGTGCCGCAGGGCTTCAAACAAATGCGTATGCTCCACCGTGGTTTGAAACATATCGGTAAACAAAAAAATCATGGATCGTCGGTGGATTTTTTCGGCTATTAAATGCAAGTGCGCATAGGTTTCTGTGTTTTTCGAAACCGGAGCTTCATTAAGTAAACCTTCCAAGGTGTTCAGTAGCATATGGTGGTGCCGGTCGCTGCCTTTTTCCGGAGCGTAAAAATCATAGGTGTCGCTGTACACACTTAACCCTACGGCATCGCGTTGTTTTTTAAACAGTTGCATTAAGGCCGCTGTGGCCAGTACAGAAAACCCTATTTTGTTTAGATTTGTTAATGACAAATGAGACATTTCTGGGTAATGCATCGAACGGCTGTTGTCCAGTATAATATGACAGCGCAAATTGGTCTCGTCGTCATAGCGTTTGGTGTAAAGCTTGTCTGTTTTGGCATACAATTTCCAGTCGATATGTCGGGTGCTTTCTCCCGGATTGTAAATCTTGTGTTCGGCAAACTCCGAAGAAAATCCGTGAAACGGACTCTTGTGCATGCCGGCAATAAATCCTTCTACTACTTGTTTCGCCAGCAAATCCAGGTTTTTAAAACCTCCGGTTTTGTTTATCTCTTTCTGTAAATCCATAGGCCCTAAACTAAAAAAGGTTTGCCATTACAGCAAACCTTTTTGCATTTCTTTATAATAGAACGATTTACAACAACGAATCTAAAGCTTCCTTGTATGTGTTTTTTGGGGCTACGCCTACCTGTCTTCCTACCACTTCTCCATTTTGGAAAACCAAAACGGTGGGTATGTTTCGTACTCCGTATTTTGCGGCAAACTCCTGGTTTGCGTCTACATCTACTTTCCCAACTACGGCTTTTCCTTCGTACTCTGTACTTAGCTCATCAATGATGGGACCTACCATGCGGCAAGGACCACACCATGCGGCCCAAAAATCTACCATTACAGGTTTATCACTCTTTAAAACAGTTTCTTCAAATGTTGCGTCTGTTATTTCTAATGCCATTGTCTTAAATTTAATTAGTTTTACTTCTTACAATTAGGTTACACAAAATTAGTCAAAAAAAACTCCAATCCTTACATTAGGCTAATTTGTTTTGATTATGCAGGAATTGGTTTGAGCTATGGTTTATTTTTAGATTTCAAATCAGACTGCTTTTCCAGTCGAAGCCAGGCCTGACTGCTATCATCATCATCTATCATTAAATTTAAGCTGTTATCTTCTTTTACATAAAAAATCACTTTGGTATCTTTTGGCTTTTTCAAGTGCATGGCTTTAGCCTTATAAGTATACATGGTTATTCCTTCGTGTTTAAATACATCAACGTCAGAGACAATTTCGTAGGTTAATAAAACATGAGGTATTCGCGGGTCTTGCAAAATAACATAGCCGTAAATATCATCAGTACGTTCAATAGCTACAGCTATATTGTGCTCTGAGTTTTCCTTGAAATTTAATGAGGCGTCATGCCTGTCCAGAAAACTGGTCTTGTAGCTTTTATAATTTCCATTAACGTTTTGAGCATTCACCATTATTCCTGTGAATGCCAGCACTACAAACAAAGTAAAATATTTTAACATCAATATCAGATTTAATGACTGTAAACTAATTTTGGCTTCCCATCAGCACCTTCATAAATATACGTCAATTTACCATACGTTGTTGCTAAAAACCATTCAACGTCTTTTCATCTATACTTTAAGTGAACAGGTAGTTCGTTTCTAAAAAAGCAAAATACAAATTTGTATGTTCATTCATCTTTAATCGTTATTTGCGGGTCAATAATATCGGTTTCTTCCAACATCAGCATCTCATCATCAAACACCACAACCGTTCTATTTTGCTCCAAGGTTTTTAACAATTGTTTAGCGAGATGTAAAACGCCGGCTTTAAACTCCTGTTCGCTTAATGGAAATTTGGGATAGTTTATAAACTCCAATTTTACACTAGGCTCTACTTGGCCACTTAACACAATATCGCAATTGGAAACAGCAGCACTTAAATATAATCCTTTTGCATGAATTAATTGCTCTTGTTCTTTTTGCAAAGCCAAAATAACATCTTGTTTTGTAAGCCTATGTTTTGTGTAGCCTTTTTGTAAGCCTAGCACAAAACTTGCAGCTACCTTTTTTGAGGGTAAAATATTCATGATTATACTATTCTTTTCACCTGCACTTATATAAAATATTTATTAAATAGTGTGACAATTCATCCAATTTCTCAACGTACTGATATGATTTTTTAATATGATTAAATTACGGTTATGCATATTATTTAAAAAATCTCCAAATACAAAACCCACTTTTACGCTTCCGGGATATTTTGCTATTTGGTCTTCTATACACGACTTAAGCTGCTTGTCTATTTCACGTTCTATTTCTTCTACGGTTTTGTCTTTTATGGAAATACCATAGTTATTAAGACATCGTAAAATATCTAATAACTCTGAATCCGGGGTTAAAGCGATATTATTGTGAATGGTTATCCTATAAGAAGCCGGTAAAGCATCCTTTTGGGGTTGTACTTTTTTTGTTTTAGGGCGTTTAAATTTGGAGAGAAACTTCGGTATTTTCATAATGTTATACTTTTAGTTTTACATCAAGAAAAAGGGAAGTTGCACGTTATTTTGACAGCCTGTCCACATCTTTTGACCACCGTGGACTCGCGTCTCGGTTGGTTTTTGAATCTTATAAAACTCAAAATCTTGATGTATTTCTCCAAAGATAAAAAAATATTACTAAAACAACTTTTTTAATTCAGTTTATAATTCACTTGATACTCTTCAAGTGCAGCTAGCAATTCCTGGGAAATTTTTATTTTTTTATTGCGACTAGGCATTTGCAACGATATTTTTTCTTGTGCGTCATATACTAAAAAATGAAGCGTATTGTTACCCTTATGCATGCCAAACAAGGATTCCAATGTGGCAATAGTTTCTTCATTTACCACATCTATAGCCAACTGTACTGAGAGTTTTTTGGCATAGGTTTCCATAACATCATGTAGCAACATAAAGGTGTTAAATTGTACCCGAGGCGTACCTTTCTTGCCGGTTTGCTTGTCTTCCCAACCTTCCCGAATATATACTCGCAGGTATACAAACGAGTTTTTTACCAGAAAATGCCTGAACTTTAAATATTCTTCTCCAAAAATTCTAAACTCAAAACTCGATGTGTAATCTTCCAAGGTAAACACAGCCCAACCTTTACCTAATTTCGACACACGATGTTGCACGTCAGTTACTACTCCGCCAAAAGTAACCTCTCTATTAATTAATTTATCCATAGCCGAAAGGTCTTCCAGCGTGACATTACAAAAAGTTTGCATTTCTATTTTAAAATCATCTAGCGGATGCCCGGAAATATATATTCCCACTACTTCTTTTTCCCTGGCCAATTTTTCCATGGTTCCCCATTCTTCACACGGCGGAATTTGCGGCTCGGCTATACTTACCTCACTGGCATCACCAAACAAACTTACTTGTGCGGAATTTTCATTTTCTTGATGCTTGTTGCCATATTTCATAGCTTTTTCCAAAAAAGAAATTCCATCGCCTTCATGATGAAAATACTGCGCTCTGTGTGTGTTTTTAAAACAGTCAAACCCACCGGCATAAGCCAGATTTTCAAAAGCTTTCTTGTTGGCGGCTCGTAAATCTATGCGTTTAGCCAAATCAAAAATCGAGGTGTATGCACCGTCTTTTTTCCGGTTTTCTACAATCGTTTTTACCGCTCCGTACCCAACTCCTTTTACCGCTCCCATGCCAAAACGTACCGCGTTATCTTTGTTTACAGAAAATTTATAGTAGCTTTCGTTTACATCAGGTCCAAGCACACTTAGCTTCATGCGTTTACATTCTTCCATAAAGAAAGTTACTTGTTTGATGTCATTCATGTTGTTTGACAATACTGCCGCCATATACTCTGCCGGATAATGGGCTTTTAAATAGGCGGTTTGATAGGCTATCCATGCATAGCAGGTAGAATGTGATTTGTTAAACGCATAGCTGGCAAAAGCTTCCCAGTCTTTCCATATTTTTTCAAGCACGTTTCGCGGATGTCCGTTGGCTTCGCCTCCATCTAAAAATTTGGGTTTCAGTTTTTCCAGTAGCGAAAATATCTTTTTCCCCATAGCTTTTCGCAGTACATCGGCTTCACCTTTGGTAAAGTTGGCCAGTTTTTGGGAAAGCAACATCACTTGCTCTTGATACACGGTAATGCCATAGGTTTCTTTCAAGTACTCTTCCATAGCGGGCAAATCGTAAACTATTTCTTCTTCTCCGTGTTTCCGTTTGATAAAACTGGGGATATATTCCATAGGTCCGGGACGATACAGCGCATTCATGGCAATTAAATCATCAAAGACCGTAGGCTTTAAATCCTTCATGTGTTTTTGCATTCCCGGGGATTCGTACTGGAATATGCCTACCGTTTCTCCACGCTGAAAAAGTGCATAGGTTTTTTCATCATCCAGCGGAAAAGTTTCCGGATTTAAGCTAATGTTGTGTTTTGCTTTTACAATTTTACAGGTGTCTTTAATAAGAGTGAGTGTTTTAAGTCCTAAAAAGTCCATTTTCAGTAAGCCGGCACTTTCCACTACGGCATTGTCAAATTGCGTGACGTATAAATCGGAATCTTTTGCTGTAGCAACGGGTACAAAATTGGTAATATCATCCGGGGTAATAATAACTCCACAGGCATGGATACCCGTATTTCGTACAGAACCTTCCAGTACTTTGGCTTGATTTACGGTTTCGGCTTCCAGTCCATCACCTTCAGAAATATTTAAAAGCTGATTGATTTTCTCCATATCTTCAGCTCTGAACTTGCTTTGCAATTCTTTTTCGTCTACACCCAATATTTTACTGAGTTTAGACATATTGGGGATAAGCTTTGCTATTCGGTCTGCATCTCCCAAAGGCAAATCCAGTACACGAGCGGTGTCTCTTATGGAAGACTTGGCCGCCATAGTACCGTAAGTTATTATTTGTGCCACTTGATTGGAACCGTATTTTTTGATAACATAATCCATCACGCGGCCGCGACCTTCATCGTCAAAATCAATGTCAATATCCGGTAAACTAACACGGTCCGGGTTTAAAAAACGCTCAAAAAGCAAGTCATATGCTATAGGGTCTATATTGGTAATCCATAAACAATAGGCAACTACCGATCCGGCAGCCGAACCTCTTCCGGGGCCTACCGATACATCCATGTTTCTGGCTTCTCGTATAAAATCTTCTACAATTAAAAAATAACCGGGATATCCTGTTTTTTCAATTACATCCAGCTCAAAATCTATCCGCTCCTGTATTTCCGCCGTCAGTGTTCCATATCTCTTTTCAGCACCTTGATAAGTAAGGTGTCTTAAATAGGCATTCTCGCCGCGCTTACCACCATCTATAGCATCTTGCGGGTCAATAAAGGTTTCCGGGATGTCAAATTTAGGAAGCAATACGTCCCGAGCCAGTTCAAAAGTTTCTATTTTATCTACTACTTCCTGAATATTGGTAATGGCTTCCGGAAGGTCTTTAAACAGTTCTTTTATTTCTCTTGCAGACTTGAAGTAGTACTCTTGATTGGGTAAACCGTATCGGTAGCCTCGACCACGACCTATAGGCGTAGCTTGTTTTTCGCCGTCTTTTATGCACAATAAAATATCATGGGCATTTGCATCTTCTTTATGGATGTAATAGGTATTATTGGTTGCCACTAGCTTGATGTCGTGTTTTTTTGAAAATGCCTGAAGTACCGGATTTACTCTATTTTCATCTTCCTGATTGTGACGCATGATTTCTATATACAAATCCTGATCAAAGGTTTTTTTCCACCAAAGCAAGGCTTCTTCTGCCTGATTTTCTCCTACATTTAAAATTTTGGAGGAAACTTCCCCGAACAAACTACCGGTTAATACTACAATTCCTTCTTTGTATTGCTCAATAAGATTTTTATCAATCCTTGGAACATAGTAAAATCCTTCGGTAAATGCCAAGGAGGATAACTTGGCCAGATTATGGTAGCCGGTTTTGTTTTTAGCCAGCATAACTATTTGGTAACCATTGTCTTTTCTGGATTTATCAAGTCTGTTTTCACAAACATAAAACTCACAACCTACTATGGGTTTTAATGGTTTTAGGTCAAAGGGTTCACCCTTATCCTCGGCTTCTTTTTGTTTGGCAAGAAGGGTTTTGTTGTAATTGGATATTTCTCTGACAAATTGAAAAGCTCCCATCATATTTCCATGATCGGTCAGAGCTACAGCGGGCATTTTTTCCTGACTGGCTGCTTTTACCAAATCCCGGATGCTAATGGTAGACTGTAAAATAGAAAACTGCGAATGGTTATGAAGATGTACAAAATCTACTTCTTTAAGCTCCGAAATGTTTTCCCTAATTTCGGATGCGGAAGGCGTATCGTTCTCTTGTGTTTTTTGAATTTCTTTTTGAAGGCGTACACTTTCTTTTTTTAAGTTTAGATGGGTTAATCCTAGAGGTTGAATTTCATTGGGGTGAACTTCTCTAAATTGCTCAAAATAATCTGCATGTACCTGAAGCTCTTCCTTGGTAAATTCTTGTCTTCGTATTAATTCTAAAAAACATCTAGTTGTGGCTTCAACATCGGCAGTAGCATTATGAGCTTCGTTAAATGGTGTATGAAAAAGGGTATCATGAAGTTCCGTAAGGGTTGGCAATTTGTATTTTCCTCCACGACCTCCGGGTATTTTACACAGTTGTGCCGTATGTTCTGTACAGGTGTCGAGTACGGGCAATTCTTGTAGCTTACTCGAAACCCCTTTTCGATAAAACTCACAACCCATGATATGGATATCAAAACCTACATTGTGACCAACCACAAAAGTGGTTTTCTCCAGTGCGCGGTTAAATTTTTCCAACACCTCGCTTAAAGGCAATCCTTGCGCCTGTGCCAGCTCGGTAGAAATACCGTGAACCTGCTCAGCATCAAAAGGAATATTAAAACCTTCCGGTGTGATTAAATAATCATGATGTGCTACACAATTTCCCATGGCATCGTGAAGCTGCCATGCAATTTGAACGGCTCTGGGCCAGTTTTCAGTATCTGTAACAGGTGCATTCCACCGTTTGGGTAATCCGGTAGTTTCAGTATCAAAAATTAAATACATTCAGTGTTGATTTTAACGTCTGTGATTCTGCCATGAACAAGCGCTTAAAATTACATAGAATTTAGACGTTTTTAAAGTGAAGTTATAAACAATTATAAACAAAAAACGCACCTAAAATAAAGTGCGTTAGCTTTTCATACAGGTTGAAAAAATCAATCCAAGGTTATTTGCCGCAAGCCGTCTGTAAGCGGAGCGTTGTAGAATACCCCTTGATTGAAAGTGATGGATTTCATTCCATCTTCAGAATAAGCCGTAAACCAAAAGGTTCCAAAAACCCGCTTGGGCGTAGTATTGGTAATATCATCAACCACAATTTGTCCTTCCGCAGGGTAAACAGACAGGCTAGGGTCCGGTTCAAAAGCGGTGGAATATACCACACCTTCAGCATCCAGAAATATAGCCTCATTATTGCTTTCACCACCCAGTTCAAAGGTTCCCCGGGTATCCGACACGGTAACCAACTGGATTTTCTCACTGTACTTTCCGCCTTCTATCAACCAGCCTCCAAAATCTATATCAACCGCCTGATACTGGGCTCTCCAAAAAATCCCGTCTTTGTTGGCCTGAATGGACGGCGAATTAAATTCAATCTCATCTGCACAACTGTATACAAAAAGTAAAACTCCGGCAGCTACTAGAAATAAGGCAAGTTTTTTCATAACATACATATTTTGTCAAGGTATAAAAATAAAACAAAAAAAATAAAGATAATTAATTAAAGCAAACGAATTGAAAAATAAAATTTTATAGTATCTTTGCAGCCTTAATTAATAACCGAGGTCGAGAACCTCACTAATTAATCATTTTATGCCAGTAAAAATAAGATTACAGAGACACGGTAAAAAAGGAAAACCTTATTATTGGATTGTTGCCGCTGATTCTCGCGCCAAAAGAGATGGAAAGTACCTTGAAAAATTAGGTGCTTACAACCCAAACACTAACCCCGCAACTATTGATTTAAATGTTGACAGTGCTGTACAGTGGCTTCAAAACGGAGCACAACCTACAGACACCGCTAGAGCAATTTTGTCTTACAAAGGCGCTTTATTAAAAAATCACTTAGCCGGTGGAGTAAGAAAGGGCGCTTTAACTGAAGAGCAAGCCGAAGCAAAGTTTAAAGCTTGGTTGGAAGAAAAAGCAGGAAAAGTAAATGCTAAATCAGAAAATTTAGCAAAAGCTGAAGCCGAAGCCAAAGCCAAAGCTCTTGAAGCCGAAAAAGCCGCTAATGAAGCACGTATAGCTGCAGCCGCACCGGTTGTAGAAGAAGAAGTTTCAGCAGAAACTCCTGAAGAAAACGAAGCTACAACTGCGCCGGAAGCTGAAGCAAAAGCATCAAACGAGGAAGAATAAAAAGCGTTAATTTTTATACCTTTAGCCCAGACTCAAAAATGCGTCTGGGTTTTTTATTTTTTTTATAATACCATGCAGAAAAAAGATTGTTTTTTTCTTGGCAAAATAGTAGCCAAGTACAGTTTTAAAGGCGAGCTTCTTATTAAACTTGATACCGACCAACCTGAACTCTACGAAGATTTAGATGCTGTGTTCATTGAACTGCGAAACAATTTAGTTCCTTTTTTCATTGTGTCTTCTCAATTTCATAAGTCCGATTTACTACGCGTGCGGTTTGACGGAGTTGACAACGAAGCAGATGCCGAAGCACTGCTTAAATGTGACCTTTATTTACCTTTAAAATTCCTGCCAAAACTTGAAGGAAACAAATTCTATTTTCATGAAATTATAGGTTTTAAGGTAGAAGATGTAAACTATGGAACCGTAGGAATCATAAAAGCGGTTAATGACTCTACCGCTCAAGCTTTGTTTGAAATCGACAGAAATGGTGTTGAAATTCTTATTCCGATGAATGATGAATTTATTAAACAAGTAGATAAACCCAACAAAACCATACTTGTCGAAACTCCCGAAGGTTTAATAGACCTCTATCTCAATCCATGATAGAAAAAGCTTTTAAATTTAAACAATTCACCATTGAACAAGACCATTGTGCCATGAAAGTGGGTACAGATGGGGTTTTGCTGGGTGCCTGGACGTCTTTGGAAAACAATCCGCAAACCATACTCGATATTGGTGCCGGTACCGGATTGATTGCCTTGATGCTGGCTCAACGAAGCGCTGCTAGACAAATCGATGCACTAGAAATCGATGAAGATGCTTATGAGCAATGCGTCGAGAATTTTGAAAATTCCCCTTGGGCTGACCGCTTGTTTTGTTTTCACGCCTCGCTGGATGAATTTGCCGAAGAACCGGAAGGCGAAACCTATGATTTAATCGTTTCCAATCCGCCCTTTTTTTTGCCTAATGAAACCGAACATATTCCTGAAAATCGCAAAAAAGCGCGTTTTTACGATAGTCTTCCGTTTGAAGATTTAATCAACTATGCAACTCAATTGCTCTCAGAAACGGGTAGTCTGGCTATCGTTATTCCCTTTGCAGAGGAAGAAAAAGTAATCGCTTTCGCGAAAGCAAAATCACTGTTTGTCAATCGCATTACAAGAGTTCGCGGTACAGAAAAAGCTCCCATAAAAAGAAGTTTGCTGCAGTTTTCTTTTATGGAAAAACCTGTGGAAGAACAGAAACTTATTATTGAAGTCGCCCGGCACAACTACACCAATGGGTTTAAAAGTTTAGTGAAAGACTTTTATTTGAAGCTGTAAAAGCATTCTTTCTAGGTACAGATTGAATTTTCAAACTTTATTTTTTTAAAAATATTTGTACATTGCTGAGAGAACAAAAATTATAACCCATTTTTTCTTTAACTTGTTCTTTACTAACATATCCCATAACTTATGTGTCAAATATCCATTTCAAAAGCATTAGCCATTGAAGATGATACTTTAAAATTAAAAATTGATTTAGCACAGAAAGAACTGGAAGGAATTCCAGATACATTTTATGCCTTATTTTGGTTATATACACACGATTTTCTGTACATCAGCCCAAACATTTCAAAAGTGACAGGACATCCTTTTGAAGTATTTCAAAAACACGGAATGGTTTTTTTTCAAAGCATCATTCCTCCGCATCTTATCGAGCATATTTATAAAAGTATGAATGCTCAGGCTGCACAAATTGAGCAGCACCCTGATTATCTTTTGGCAGAAGAATTTTTAACTGTGAAAGCTGCGGTTTATAACCTTAAAAATGAAGAAATTCCTGTAAAATATAATGCGGTATTATTAGATACTAAAATTTTTGACCCACCATCCTATTTAGTGCTTTGTTCCTGGATAGCAACTCATCAACTCTCTAAAAATCAAGTTGAAGAAAATGAAAATAGGATCAAGTCTGGGCTCTTAGAGCTAAAAAGGAATTACCTTGAAAGCATCCCCGAAAGGCTTGCTTTTTTAATGTCCGGAAAAAAGCTGTCTGAAAGAGAAAAAGAAGTAGCCGACTTGCTTTCTAAAGGTTTAAGCTCTAAAAACATAGGGGAACAATTGAACATCAGTTTTAACACTGTAGAATCTCATCGCAAAAATCTGCTTCAAAAACTAAAAGCCAAAAATACTGCCGAATTGGTATATAAACTAAGTCAAGTGTAAATTACATACCCTGTTAAGCAAAAAACTTGCTTTACACATTATGCTGTTTTACAGCCAAATAATTCATTTAATTGAGTCCGGCGTCCTTTTAATTTTCTTTCTAAACAATTAGATTCCATCAATTTTTTAGCAGAATAGCAATCCCTGAATTCAGGGATTGCTATTTTAAAAAGGTTTTGTAATCTTTATAAACTGATTATACTCGTTTATGAAAACACTGCTAGCATTCTTCCTTTTTACCACCTTTTTAACAGCCCAAGACATAAAACCCTATCGCATCGGAATTATAGTCACCGATATGGAAGTGGCCACCACTTGGTACACTGCGATTTTTGACGTGGAACTCAAAGAGGAATTTGCTTTTCCGAAATGGGGAATGCGGGTCAATCTTCTGCAAAACGACCAGTTGAAATTTGAATTGGTAAGCCGCAATCAATTTTACACTCCGCAAGAATTGGTGCCGAATTATGACCTTAGAGAAAAGCCCATCAACGGGTTTTACAAAATGACGTTTGAAGTTGTTGATATCCAGCATATTTACAACAAATGCAAAGAAAAAAATGTTGAGATATATTTTAACCTTAATACCGATGAGCATTTAAAAATCAAATCCTTTTCCATCAAAGATCCTGACGGGAATGTGTTGCAGTTTGTGGTGGAAATTTAACCGTTTAATCCAACTGATTTTAAACTATTAATTTATGAAAGCAATACTTAAAAAAACCTTGAGATTTTTGTTGTGGATACTAGGAGTTTTTGTGTTACTAATTGGGATTCTTTTGGCCGTAATCTTGATTAACAGCGGCGAAAAACCTGAACCTGTAGTCGACAAAAATGGCAAAGTTCCACCCAATAGCATAGCCTTGATTAAAGATACCATAATCAATGGCGCTATGCAACGCTTAACCATTAGAGGGCAAGACATTAATAATCCGGTTTTACTGCGAGTACACGGAGGTCCCGGACAGCCACACGCTCCACAAGCGTTTCGGTCAGAAGGAATTGACTTGGAAGACCTGTTTACTGTTTGTTATTGGGACCAACGCGGTGCCGGTCCTGCATATTTCAAAGAAAAAACACCCGATTCACTTATAAATAAAGAAACCATCATTCAGGATGGTTTATCAGTAACTCAATACCTTAGAGAAAAATTAAAAAAAGATAAAGTTTATGTTGAAGGGGCTTCCTGGGGTACTGTTATAAGTGCAATGATGATCAAGGAAAAACCGGAGTATTTTGAAGCTTATATAGGTCAGGGTCAAGTTTCTGATAACCCAAAAAGCGAAATTTTATCCTATAATTATGCTATGGAACAATCCATTAAAAATAAAGATACATTGGCTGTTACTCATTTAAAAAAAATAGGCGCACCACCTTATTCTACAATAGAAGCGGGTAATGAAGCCGTTCAAGTACAGCGTAGAATCGTTTCCAGATATATGCCTAAAAACACCGATTATTCAATGACATCAATTTTAAAGTTGATATTTCTTTATGAAGGCTGGCCGTTTGGCTATAAATTTAATTACTTTAATTCCGGTGGATACGGTCCCGCTGCTCCATTGTTGTGGCCCGAAGCCGTTCAAGTTAATTTATTTGAAGAAATGCCCGAATGGCCCATCCCGGTTTATATGATGCAAGGCGATTCCGATCATTTTACCGAAACCTCTCTGGCCATCGCCTATTTTGACTCTATTAAAGCACCCTACAAAAAAATGAAAGTGTTTGAAAATACCGGACACGTTATTTTTTTTGAAAGACCTAAAGAATACAGAGAATTTTATTTAAATGAAGTATTAAAAAATTAATATCATCAAAAAATGAAAACAAGCTTAAGTTTAACGGGTATCTTTTTAATAGCTTTTCTAAACTTATTTTCACAGGAAACAACTTCAGATGCTTTCACTGAAAAGCATATCAATGTCAAAGGACATAACATCCATTACCTCGACTTTGGTGGCCAAGGCTTACCGGTGATTCTCATTCCCTCAGGTACCTGGACCGCAAATACCTATGAAGACTTTGGATCTTTGCTGACTGAAAAGAATCAAGTGTTTGCCATCACCAAACCAGGTTATGGTAAGTCTGAAGGCAACAACTATGGCATCCCCAGTCAGGGCGATTATCTCATTGGGTTTTTGGATGCTTTGGGATTAGAAAAAGCGGTCTTTATTGGGAATTCTTCCGCTACGGCAGAAATCACATACTTAACTGAAAACTTTCCTCATCGTGTAGCCGGAGCGGTCTATTTGTCGGGACTTTCCACACCCTGGGTTTGGGAAATTATGGACGAACAAGACCCGCACCAAACCAATAAAATGTATGCCCGGTCGGCTTATTCAGAAGATCCCATTGATGCCTTGAACGAAGATGGGGAACAAACCAATTCGATGAAAAACAAAGCTGAGGAAATACTGAAAGCACGATCAGGCTATCGCCCAAAACATTTTACACAGGATGTTTCCATCGAAGTTCCCGCCTTGTTTTTCACCAACAGTGAAGGCAGGCTGGGCTATGAAAAAGATGTAGCCGCCTTGTTGGTGGCAGGTTCTCCACTGATGGATGAAGTGCGGCAAAGTTTTCCGCCTTCACCTTTTCGGGATGATTTAGACCGAAGAGTGAACGACCCTGAGTATCGGGCTGCACAGTTTGACCGGATGCAAGATTCCACTGCCAGAGCCTTTTTTTACAAATTGGCAGAAGATGCAGCTATGCAGCAGGAGGTGTTGGACTTTCAACTACAGACAGTCTATCCGGCATTGATTGCCGCTCAGGAACGAATGAAACAAGCCTTTGGAACAAACGCACGACTCGTAAAGCTGAATATTCCGATTGTGGTCGATTATGCCTATCGGGATGCGCCTGAGTTGATTTTAGGGCATATTAAGGAGTTTTTGAATGAACTGAAATAATCTGCTTTGTTGAAAATATCGCTGAATTCAGGGATTGTATTTTAAAGTTAAATCACAGAACTTGAGCGGTTTTAAAATCATGGTTTAAAAATGAGGATATAAGTATCTTTTTCTAGGATAACCAAAAGTTCAAAAAGGGAATGAAATAATAATAAAATGATGAATCTTTAATAAACATATTATGAAAGCGTTTAAAATAAAAAGTTTGGTAGTGTTGACACTTACCTTGATTTCTTGGATTCCTGAAAGTTATTCACAAAGTAACGATATCGGTCCCATTTTTGAAAAAGTAGCTGATACGGTAAAGTTGAAAGATTTCATCTCTGAAACTATTCAAAAAGCTGAAAATGCACTTGAGCTGGCAAAATCTGAAAAAACGGAATATACCTATGAGAACACCGTAACCCCTTTTCGTCAAGCACAGTATTACTATTCTTTAGCTCAGGGCATTCCCGCCGTTTTAAAAGACCTTCATTCCGATGCATTATTCAGAAATGTGGCCACAAAAGAATTTCAAAAGATTTCAGGTAAAAACAAAATGGGAAATGACCACAGGTTGTATGAAGTGCTTCTTCAAGTAGATCAATCAACATTGACTTCTGCTCAAAAACACCAACTAGAACGCACCTTAAAAAGTTTTATTCGTGCAGGCATTCATCTTAAACAAGAAAAGCAAGAACAATTAAATGCTTTAAACCAAAAAATTTCATCCCTTGGAATGCAGATGATGAATAATCTCAATACCACAAATCAAACCATTAGTCTTCCAGCTGATTCGCTTCAGGGTCTTCCTGATGATATTCTGAAAAATTTACCGGTATCAGAGAACAATACAGTCACTTTTCCAATGATACCTCCTTATGCCTATCCGTTTGTTTTATATGCCGACAATGAAAATGTTCGCAAAAAAGTATTCAGGGAAATGATTAATATGGGATATCCGGAAAATTATTCCTTGTTAGATTCCATTCGAAATTTACGCTCAGAGGTCGCTCAGCTTTTGGGTTATAACAATTATGCAAGTTTTGATTTGGAACCAATGATGGTTAATTCTACTGAAAAACTTGATCAACTTCTTGATGAAGTGGCTCAAATCACTTCCAAAGGTGTCAAAGAAGAGCAACAACGTCTTTTACAACTCAAAAAACAGCTAAATCCAAAAACAAATCAACTCTATATATGGGATGTATTGTATTATCAAGAAAAATTAAAAATGAAGGATTATCAATTTGACTCCAGAGTGATGCGGGAATATTTTCCCTATGATCAAGTAGAAAAAGGAGTTTTTGAGATTTATACCTAGATGTTTGAACTGGAGTTTATCCCCATTAAAACTACCTTATGGAGTGATGAAGCTAAAGGGTTCGAAGTGAGAAAAAACAAACAGTTATTAGGCAGGATTTATTTAGATATGCATCCGCGAGAAGGAAAATCTACCGGCAACCGCCAAACTTTTTTTGCATTTGGAGGGCAAAACCTGCCGGAACTCATCTTGATCTGTAACTTCCCAAAAACTACTGAAAACAATCCCGGATTGATGGAAATTTTTGATGTACTTACCTATTTTCACGAGTTTGGACATTTAATGCATTCTATATTTAATGGGCAGCAAGAGTTTCCCGGAAGTTTTGAAAATGATTTCGTCGAAGCTCCATCGCAACT
>DASRWB010000050.1:0-28136 GCA_035654775.1 Flavobacteriaceae bacterium
CATTTTAAACATTAACTGTAATTATGAAAAGAAGCAAATTCACCGTCCCAAAACACTCCAGGGACGCAAAACAGTATATTAAAACACTATTTTCTGTATCTTTGGGCGTACAATACCCTTAGCCGTACTTTATATGGACATCACACCCTTGCTGCGCTACATCAATCGCTACGTAAGCCTTAGCCCGGAAGAAGAAGCCTACCTTCAAAGCACCCTTAGCTGTCGTACCTACCTTAAAAACCAATACCTCCTGCAACAAGGCGATGTATGCAAAGCCAGCAGTTTTATTCTGCAAGGCTGCGTAAAAATGTTCTACATAGACCCGGACGGGCAGGAGCACATCATCCTTTTGGGGGTTGAAGACTGGTGGACCTCAGATATTGCCAGTTTTATCAATCAGCAACCCTCAGTATTCAACATACAATGTCTGGAAAACACCACTCTGGCACAGTTTGAATACCACCAGATTGAAGACATCTATCAACACGTGCCTAAGCTGGAGCGTTTTTTCAGGATGATTGTAGAGCGTGGACTGGCCGCGGCACAGCAACGCCTTATCCGCAACTTCAGCATGAATGCCAAAGAGCGCTACCTGTACTTCCGGCAAACCTATCCTAAAATAGAACAGCGCATTCCGCAGTATATGGTGGCGTCCTACCTGGGCATTACTAAGGAATTTCTCAGTAAAATTAAGCGACAACTCGCCACGGAAAGTTGAAATGTTAAACTAGTTTACCCTTTTTTTATAAACCAGTTTATTGGTTATTTCTGTATTTGGTAGGATATTTGCAACACAATTTAGTAAACTAAAAAAAATCTTATATGAAAACAACCCTAAAAGCAGTAAGCCTAAGCGCCATAGTAGCCTTTGCTACCTTTTCGTTTACCACAACTAAAGAAAAGAAAACCGTAAATGTAGAAACCAGCACCGTACAGTGGAAAGGATACAAAGTAACCGGTTCGCACTACGGAACGATAAACCTGAAAAGCGGAGCGCTTATTTTTGACGGCGAAACCCTAACAGGCGGTACCTTTGAAATCGACATGAACACGATAAACACGCAAGACTTAGAAGGAAGCTATAAAGATAAACTGGACGCTCACTTAAAGTCGGATGACTTTTTTGGAGTGGCCAAATACCCTACGGCAACACTGGTATTTACCAACGTAGAAGCCACCGGTAAAAACGCCTATGAAGTAACCGGCGACCTTACCATCAAAGGCAATACAAACGCGGTTACCTTTGACCTGTCGGTATATGGAAGCAAGGCTACGGCCAATGTAAAAATAGACCGTTCCAAATACGACGTGCGTTACGGCTCAACCAGTTTCTTTGACGGACTGAAAGACAAAGCCATTTACGACGAGTTTGACCTGGTAGTAGATTTAGAGTTCTAATTCCTAGAACCGATTAATAGCCCAAGAGGTCGCTTACTTAACAAGCGGCCTTTTTTTTATTCCTGTTTGTGCCTGCGCCTGAAGAACGAACGCTTTTGGTGTCTAGAGATGGCATTGAGCGACAGGACAATCCCTACCACCAAAGAAACAAACGCCCCTATCCAGATGCCGGGTACAAAATCAATAAACAAAAAGAAATCATAGGCACCGTGAAACAGTACCGCCAGCGATAAGCCCAAGAGGTTGAGCTGCCACCTGCGGGAGGAAAACTTGGCTTTACCCATAAAATACCCCATCAGGATGGCAAAGGTAGCGTGTGCCGGAATGGCGGTAAAAGCACGAATCAAGGCTACGCCGTAGCCGCCATTGAGTACATACATGATGTTTTCGGTAGCGGCAAAGCCCATGGAAACCATCACGGCATACATAATGCCGTCAAAGGGTTCGTTAAAGGCTTTATGGGGTTGTGCCACATAGCGCACAATAACATACTTGCTGAACTCCTCCGTAAGGGCTACAATAAAAAAGGCTTTTATAAACTGATTCAGCAAGGTGTTTTCATACAGCGGAAACCATCTTCCGGTGATAAAGTAAATAACCGTAGTGATGACAATACTTACTACGGCTCCTAAAATAAAGTGTCCTAAAAGCAGGCGTTTGGGTTCTTTTTCATATTTATCGCGAACATATATGTAGAGGATGATAATAAATACGGGAACAACAGCGCTGAATATAAGTGTAGTCATAGGGGTGAAAGTACAAAAAAAAATTAAAGTTGAAGCGATCGTAAAGCCTGTACTACGGTGTTGTAGTACGGGGTGTTGGAGGCTACAAAATGCCCGTTGGAGGCACTTTGAGCAAGCAATTTGCCAAAGGTGTTAAGGTTTACCAGTTTAAGAGCCGCCACTTCGTCAGGGTTGGGTTTTAGGGTTTCAACCGGAACGGACAGCGGGACCAGAAAGGTATGGTGAAACTCATAGTCTTTACTGCCGTTAGGATACTCCTGAAAGCAGGGAAAAACGCCTATTTTTTGAAGCTTTTCAGGAGAAATGACCAGTCCGATTTCTTCAAAGGTTTCTCTTACGGCGGCTTGTGTTACGGTTTCGCCGGCATCAACATGACCGGCAACGGAAACATCCCAGAGCAAGGGACAAATGGTTTTGGTGGCCGCCCGTTGTGCCAGCAGAAGCTCTTTGCTAGGGGTATAAAACCAAAGGTGTGCGGTGTTGTGATAGTAGCCTTTGCGGTGTACTTCACTTTTAGGAGCCGTTTTGCCTAAAGGTTTTCCGTTGGGGTCTAAAAGGTCAATATATTCATCCATACAAAAACCCGCCGAAGCGGGTGGGTTGTGTGTTATTTAAAATAGCTAAAGGTTTCACCGCTTTTCATTTTTAATAAGGTTTCATAGATTAAACGAATTACGTTTTCTACGTCGTCGCGGTGTACCATTTCTACCGTGGTGTGCATATAGCGCAGGGGTAGCGAAATAAGGGCAGAAGCTACACCACCGTTGCTGTAGGCAAAGGCATCGGTATCGGTTCCGGTGGCTCTGGACAATGCCGAGCGCTGAAAGGGGATTTTCTTTTCCTGCGCCGTATCGGTAATGAGGTCGCGCAGTTTTTGCTGTACCGCCGGTGCATAGGCTACTACGGGACCTTTACCTATTTCTATATGGCCTTCTTTTTTCTTTTCAATCATAGGTGTGGTGGTGTCGTGGGTTACATCGGTAACGAGGGCAACATTGGGCTTAATGGTTTGGGTAATCATTTCGGCACCTCGAAGTCCTATTTCCTCCTGAACGGAATTGGTAATGTAGAGTCCAAACGGGAGTTTCTTTTTGTTTTCATGAAGTAAGCGCGCTACTTCGGCAATCATAAACCCGCCCATACGGTTGTCCAGGGCACGGCAAACAAATTTATCTTTATTGAGTATATGGAAGGTGTCGGGATAGGTAATGACGCAGCCTACGTGTACGCCCATTTTCTCTACTTCGGCTTTGTCTTTGGCACCGATGTCAATAAAAATATTTTCGGGTTGAGGCGCTTCTTCTTTTGCTTTATTGCGGGTATGAATGGCCGGCCATCCAAATACGCCTTTCACAATTCCTTTTTTAGTATGGATGTTTACGATTTTGCTGGGAGCAATCTGGTGGTCGCTACCGCCGTTGCGGATAACGTAAAGCAGTCCGTTATCGGCAATATAATTTACATACCAGGATATTTCATCGGCATGTCCTTCGATGACAACCTTGTACGTTGCTTTGGGATTGATAACGGCTACCGCACTGCCATAGGTATCGGTGATAAAGGTATCCACATAGGGTTTGAGGTAGTCCATCCATAGTTTTTGACCGTCCCATTCATAGCCTGTAGGTGCGGCATTGTTGAGGTAATTTTCGAGAAAGGTTAACGATTTTTTATTGAGTATACTTTTTTTTGCCATGTGTGTTTAAGTTTGGCACTAAAATAATAATATTCGCAGTAATTTAAAGTTTTAGCCGTTGTAAATTCTTAATTTTACTTCTTAAAACAAATGCGGCATACTTTTGGAATGGTTTTGATTTTAAAAAGTGTAATGAAAACAAGCTTATATGTTCTGTTTCTGTGTTTTTCTGTCGGGCTGTTTGCTCAGGTAGATGACAAAGAAAAGGAGACAGAAGACTATGAATATATAATTATTGAAGGCGATTCGGTGCCCAAGGAATTTATCAATCTGGAAGAAGTGCGCCTGTTGCACAAGCTGAAATTTGACAGTGATAAAGACCGAAGAAGGTATTTAATACTCCGCCGGAAAACGCTAAAAGTATATCCGTATGCCAAGTTGGCCGCCGAACGCTTAACGACGCTTAACGAGCGTTTGGAAAAACTGGAAAAGAAACGGGATAAAAAGCAATATGCCAGAATAATACAGCGCTATATTGAAGATGAGTTTTCAGAAGAGCTCAAACAGCTTACCCGCACCGAAGGGCAAATTCTAGTAAAGTTGATTCACCGACAAACCGGCATAACTACCTTTGACCTTATAAAAGAATTACGCAGTGGCTGGCGTGCCTTCTGGTTTAATACTACAGCCACTATGTTTGATATTTCCTTAAAAAAAGAATTTGATCCCTATACAGAAAAAGAAGATTACCTGATAGAAGACATCCTGCAACGGAACTTTCGAAATGGGGTACTGGAAGAACAAAAATCGGCATTACCTTTTGATTTTTTTGATCTTACCGACAAATGGTTACACGGTAAAGAACTTAAAGACCATGCGAAAACAGAGTAAAGCAGAAGAAAACTTAAACGCGTTGAGTCACGGTCTTGGGGTGTTGCTCAGCCTGGTAGGTTTGATCTTACTGGTTGCCTTTCTAGAAGATAGAAGCGCGATAAACACCTTTAGTGTGGTTGTGTACGGGATATCTTTATTGCTTTTGTTTTCGGCATCTACCTTGTACCATTCCGTTAGAAATGAAAAACACAAGCACTATTTCAGGATTGTAGACCATATAAGCATTTATATACTTATAGCCGGGACCTATACGCCGGTGGTCCTTATGGCATTACAGGACAGTTTGGGTTGGGAGTTGTTTTGGCTGGTATGGGGTATCGCTGCAGTAGGTACAATACTCAAGTTGTTTTTTACGGGCAAGTATGAAATCTTTTCTACCTTACTGTATCTGGTAATGGGCTGGCTTATTGTGTTTGACTTTGGAAACCTGTCAGATTTCATTGGACCCAATGGCGTATTGTTGCTGTTTGCCGGCGGGATGTGCTATACCTTGGGAATCGTGTTTTATGCTATAGAGCGCATTCCTTACCATCATGTGATTTGGCACGTGTTTGTATTAGGTGGCGCTATCAGTCACTTTTTGATGATTTTCTTTTATGTGATTTGAAAGGATTACTTTAACACATCTTTATATTCCTCAAAGAAGGCTTCAAAACGACTCATGGTATCGTAGAAAAACACCATGACTGTTTGCCAAGAATTTTTGTTGTGTATGGACACTTTTTCATGAAGTGGCACATAAATACGGGACATCTCCTTGCCGTTTTCTAAAAAGTACACTTCTTCAAAAATTGCATCGGGTAAAAATTCTTGTTTTAAAACGGTTTGCAGGGCAATTAGTTTTTCCCAGCAGGCAATGCGGTTTTCTAAATCGTCTTCCAGGTCTAAGGCAACCAAAGCTTCTTTTGTATCGAAATGAAACTTAAAAGACATGCCTTTGATTTTGGTATTATAAAGTATCCATTTTCTGGGAAAAGACTTCCCAAAGCTGGTCCAAAAGGTTTGGCGTAATTGTCTGGATTCTTCTTTACTAAACACGTTTAGATTAAATAAAATAGGCTAGGGTAAAGCCTAAAATAATGGAAATTAACTTCGAAAGGTTGAACTTGTGGTTTTCATTGCTTTCAAACAGGATTGTGGTAGAGATATGCAGAAAAATACCAATAACCACAGCATTTATATAGTGTATATACGTAGCGGCCAAGATTGTAGTTTCTGAAACCAAGGTGCCTAAAGGAGTCATAAGGGCAAAAACACCAAGAAATAGTATTACCTGTGATTTGGCAAATTTTGACTTCAGTAGAAAGGTGGTAATCAGCATGGCAATAGGTACTTTATGTACAAACACTCCGTAAACCATATCGCTGTGTTGATGAATGGGAAAGCCTTCCAAAAAGCTATGAATACATAAGCTTAAAAAGAGCAGATATGGAAATTTGGCTTCTTCGTGAATATGGATGTGGCCGTGTTCGGCGCCTTTGGAAAAAAACTCCAGTACAATTTGCAACAGTATACCACACATGATGAATACTGCGGTTACTTTGGCTTCCAGGTGCAAATATATTTCGGGAAGAAGGTCAAAAAGCGTTAAGGCGAGCAAGAACGAACCGCTGAAAGACAGTATTATTTTAGAGAATCCGGGTTTTTTGTTGCGGGTAGGCAGAACCAACAGGATTCCCAGTATTACCGCGGCTATGGGAAGGATGTAATTCATCATTATTTAAACATTAGAATTAGTCGCTCAGAAGTTTCCTTGTGGTATTTACCCAACTTGTAATCGCCAAAAACATCCAGTAAGTAAGCTCCGGCACTTTCAAAAAGAAGCTCAAAGTCTTCCAGCGTAAGCGCTTTAACACGTTCCTGAAAAGTATAGCTTTGCCCGTTATCTTCAAAAGAAATATCTTTAATAATGTGGTTGTTTTCAATACGTCTTTTTTGATGAAATTGGATATTGCCCACGGTTTTCGTGTCTTGGGTTACTAAATGGTTTTTCACAAAATGAGTATTCATAAAATCAATAACCCCAAAACCGGTTTCATTTAAATTGGCTTTAATGGCCTTTATGGTTTTTAAATTGGCTTCTTCATTTTCAAAATACCCAAAACTGGTAAATAGATTAAATACCGCATCAAACTGACGGTCTAAAGGGTTGCACATGTCGTGAACTTTAAACTCTAAGGTATCGTTTTCAAACGGTTTGGCATAGCGAATACTGTTTTCAGATAAATCTATGCCGGTAACCCGGTAACCCAGCGTATTTAGGTAAATGGAGTGTCTGCCTCGGCCACAGGCTAAATCTAAAATGCTACCGTGTTCGGGCAAGTTCAAATAATGAGTAAGGGTATCCATAAAGCGCTGTGCTTCGGCGTGGTCTCTGTCCTTATACAGAATGTGATAGTAAGGCGTGTCAAACCACGAGGCATACCATTGTACATTGTCTTTTGTTATATCTCCCATATATACCACAAAAATACTGTATTTTTGCAATCTATTTTACTAGGACAATGCAGAATAATTTTAAAATGGTAGCCAAGACCTTGTTTGGCTTGGAAGAAATTTTGGCAAAAGAGCTCTTACAGTTGGGTGCTCAGGATATAGAAAAAGGCATACGAAGTGTAAGTTTTTCAGGCGATAAAGGGTTTATGTACAAAGCCAATTTAGGCTTGCGTACGGCAATCAAAATTTTAAAACCCATAAAAACCTTCCGTATTCATAACGAGGAAGCACTTTACAATGAGGTAAAAAAAATAGCTTGGGAAAACTACGTAAAGCCTACCGGAAGTTTGGCTGTAGATGCCACAGTGCATTCAGAAACCTTTACCCATTCTAAGTTTATAGCCTTAAAAACCAAAGATGCCATTGTAGACCGTTTTCGGGAAATAACCGGCGAACGTCCGAATGTAGATTTACGCTTTCCGGATTTAAAAATAAACGTACATATAGACCGTCATTTATGCACCCTTTCGCTGGATACTTCGGGAGAATCCTTACATAAGCGCGGCTATAAGCAAGACACCAATATAGCGCCTATAAATGAGGTGCTGGCTGCGGGTTTGCTCTTGCTTTCCGGCTGGGACGGACAGTCTGATTTTTTAGATCCCATGTGTGGTAGTGGTACGATATTGATAGAAGCCGCCATGATAGCCTGTAATATACCGCCTAATTTGATGCGCAAGGAATTTGCTTTTGAACGCTGGCAAGACTGGGATGTGGATTTGTTTGAAACCATTGAAGAATCGCTGTTAAAGAAAACCCGGGATTTTCAGTATACAATTAAGGGTTATGACAAAGCCCCTTCGGCTATACGAAAAGCAAAACAAAATGTAAAGCACGCCCATCTGGACGAGTTTATAAACATTTCTCATGAAGATTTCTTTACAACCCAAAAGACAGCCGAAAGTCCGCTGCATATTCTTTTTAATCCGCCGTACGGAGAGCGTTTGGAAATAGATATGGAAGCTTTCTACAAAGCTATAGGAGATACCTTAAAGCAAGGGTATCCCAATACCCAAGCGTGGTTTATTACTTCAAATCTGGAAGCTTTAAAGCATGTAGGATTGCGACCTTCACGAAAAATAAAGGTGTTTAATGCCAAACTGGAATCGCGGCTGGTGAAATACGACATCTATGCCGGCAGCAAAAAAGGAAAGTATATGAATTAAAAAAAAAGGCTTGCTAGTAATGCAAGCCTTTTTACTTTTAGGATACAGCGCTGAATTATTTGTGAGACATAATTTTTAAATACAACAGCGACTTTAAGGTAATTTGATAAAGCTCTCTGATAAGTCCCAATCCCAATGGTGCAAAATAGGTAATGAGCAGCAGCATTAAAAATGAGGAAGAACCACTACCGGTTAAAGCAACAATAGCCATGAGTATGCCTATAGGATAGGTAATGGCAATTAGCGCATCAAACATACGGATAAACCAGGTAAATAAAGGGAAATCCTTAGCTAGTACTTTTTCTTCAGAATCTTCGGCGCCGGCATTGGACAGGTTGGTCAAGGCACTCGTATATACGTGCCAGGGTAAGGTAAAGGGCTTGATAATGATAAGTTCAAGTACTTTTAACAGGGCTTTTCCAAAATTAATTTGTTTTGTTTCCATAGAGTTTAAAGGTTAGTTAGATTAATGATGTTGTGTGTTTACATAGCATTGTTTTTTTAATTTAAAGCTTAGTCTACTTCGTAAACCAATTTTATAGTTATTGAAGCGGTTTTGTGTTTATCGCTGGTGTTAAAGGTTCCGCCCCAGGAATAATCTTCATTAGAGTTTTGTCCGGTAATTTGAAAAACGCCCATGTTTGCAGATTGAATATCGCCTAATTTTCCTCCTGAGAATTCAGCAATTTTATCGGCTCTAAGTTTGGCATCTTCGGTGGCTTTAGAGATAAGTTCAATTTTTAAATCGGCCAGTTTGGTATAGTAATACCTGGGTGTTCCTGAAAACAACTGCACGCCGTCGTTTAGCAATTCGGTAATTTCTCTGGAAATAATTTCGGTTTTTTCGACGGCTTCAGATTCTATTTCTACCGTTTGAGACAGTAGGTATCCTTTAAACTCCGTGCCAATATATTCTCCGTTTCCGGAATACTTACTTTCGTTTATTTCTCTTGTTTTTACGGCACTAAATACCATTTCGTCTTGAGGAACGCCTTTTTTTTCCAGGTACTTTTTAATTAAATCTTTGTTGTTTTCCAGGTTGTTATAGGCGTCTTTAAGGCTCATGTTTTGTGCAGAAAAGTCACATTCCCAAACAATCAAATCAGAGGTAAAATCAATTTCTCCTGAACCGGTTACCTGAATGGTGCCTTCAGCTTTGGCTCTGTCTACATAAGATTTTCCTAAAAAGAAGGCGGCTAGTATGATGGCTATTCCGAAAATAATGGAGGATGACAGTTTTTTCATTTTTAGTGTGTTAAGTGGGAGTTAATTTGTTTAGTATGGTGTTCTACATGATAGGCTGTCCACAGGATTAGCTCTTTTGCGGGCATTTTACCCATTAGCGGATGCGGTAGTATATAGGTGTTTAAATCGGTTTCTTTCCATTTTTTTGTTTTGTATTGCAGTTTTTTGTTTTCCATTTGAAGCCGGTTGAGAATGTATTTTTTTTCATTAAAAGTTACCGGTTTTATTTGTTTAGAAAACGGAGAGTCAGGACCTTTGGCTTGGTGAAGTTTGTCGTGGTAGCCTTTACTTACTTCGGCATAATCTTTAGGAATTGCCGTAGATTTACCATAGCGTAATTTTAAAAAAAACTTAGGAAGACTCATGGCGTTGTTAATAGGGATAATACTCTGCAACAAGTGCAGCGCCATTTGTCCGGAGCTCCATTTGTTTTGCGGGCTTTTTTCCCACTGGTCTTTCGTTAATGAGGTCAAACTGTCTAACAGTTTTTGATGCTTTTCTTCAAGCAACGTAACCAACTGGTTCTTATCCATTACTTGCCCTTTTTATACAAGGGTATAAGGTAAGAAATATTATAACCAAAACCAATACCTATATTGCCACTGTCATAAGTTTTATTAAATCCGGGAATATAGAGGTTTTCAAAGTTATTTGGCTGGTCCTGAGAAAGTAATAGTTTAAACTGAATGTTAGCACCCAGATAGAGGTTGTTAAGTACTTCGGCTTTTATGCCTAAGAGAAGTTCTGTCCAAAGTGCCGTTAAACCACTAAATTTTTGAGCTTCATTTGAGCTGAATTGAGGTTGCCAATATTGGTTTGTCGTGTATACCGTATAGCTGTTAAGTGTTTGGTTAAAGGTACTTGCCCCGATGCGAAACCCGCTGTAAATCATATTGTCCATATCCAGCCAGTTTTTATACAGATTGTAGTCTATACCGGCTTTAAAGTAGCTGCCTTGGGTGGAAACGTTCAAATACTCATTTTTGGTGTTTTTTTCTTCGGTGCCAATTTCGCCGGCAAGGTACATGTTTTCGGTTATGCGATAATCGCCCATCAGCTCGATTCCTGAATAGGTGTCGTCTAAAAAAGCTCTTGTAGGTTTACTGATGTCAACCCCTAAGCGCAAGCCGTATTTTTTCTTGATGGTGCTGCTGTCGGTTGTTTTTGTATGGGTTTCTGCTGTATCTTGTGCGATGCCCGTAAATGTAAACACAAGCATTATACAAATACTAATGCCATATTTTAAAATGTGCTGCTGTTTCATCTTCTACAGATTGTGTTTCGTTAACGGGTTGAATAAAAGTAATCCAATTGTCTGCATCGTTTTCCAGTGTAATTTCTACTTCCTTGTATACGGTTTTATAGCCACAGGCTCTTGAAACGTAAACCGTTTCGGTGGTGTAGGAAATCGTAATGATGTCTTCGTTTCCGCCTATACTATCGTCTGAAGTATCGTCCGGTGTATCGTTATCATCATACGAATAGTTTCGGTGTAGTTTATATTGTGTTGTTGTTGCATTGGTTTTAAGCGGTAATACTATTGAATCTCGAGCTGTATTTCCGGTATAATCGGCCAGTACATTGGTATTGTCTACACCTTGCACACGAAATCGGGGCACGTTTTTAAAACTATCGGGATTGGCGATGTCGTAAAATCGGAGTATCAATTTTGGAGTTGTTTCTGTATTTAGCGAGCAAATGTCATCCCGTTCACAACTGCCGAGTGTGAGTATACTGATGAGGATAAGCAAGCAGCAATAAAAAGCTCTGTTTGTTTTCATGTTACGCTTTCGCATTAATTTTTTCTAAAAGTACAACATTTTCTACATGATAGGTTTGCGGAAACATATCTACGGGTTGCATTTGGGTAACCTGATACTGTGCGCTGAGTAAACTTAAATCTCGAGCCTGTGTAGCGCTGTTGCAGCTTACATACACTATTTTTTGAGGAGCAATGGCAAGAATTTGAGCGACTACATCTTTGTGCATTCCGTCTCTTGGCGGATCGGTTATGATGATATCCGGTTGGCCGTTTGATGCGATAAATGCTGAATTAAATATGGTTTTCATATCACCCACAAAAAAATCAACGTTTGTAATGCCGTTTAATTGTGCATTTTCTTTAGCCGCAACAATAGCTTCAGGAACAGATTCTATCCCGATTACCTTTTTTGCTTTTTTGGCTACAAATTGGGCAATAGTTCCGGTTCCGGTGTACAAATCATATACCCGTTCTTCGCCTGTTAGCCCGGCAAAATCCCGGGTAATCTTATAGAGTTGATAGGCTTGTGCTGCGTTGGTTTGGTAGAAGGATTTGGCGTTAATTTTGAATTTCAGTCCTTCCATTTCTTCTACAATATACGCTGTGCCTTTATAGCAGTGTATTTCCTGGTCGTAGAGTGTATCGTTTGCTTTGGTATTGATAACATAGAGCAGCGAGGTAATTTCGGGAAAAGTTTGGGCAATAAAATTTAGGATAAGCTCTCTTTTTATTTTGTCTTCATAAAAAAATTGCAAAAGCACCATAACTTCTTCGGTAGTGGTTGTTCGAATCATTAAGGTTCTTAAAAAACCGCTTTTTTCTTTCGGATTAAAGAAATCTAATCCATTTTTAACAGCAAAATCTTTTATACTGTTTCTAATGGCGTTGGATGGATCGGGTTGCAGGTAGCATTTTTTGATATCCAGAATTTTGTCCCACATGCCGGGAATATGGAAACCCAAAGCGTTTTTATTTTCAATAAATCCGTCAGAAGCGATTTCTTCAGGAGTCAGCCAGCGATTGCTTGAAAATGAAAACTCCATTTTGTTTCGGTAAAAATATTGCTTATCTGAAGGTTTTATAGGGGTAACTTTCGGCAGTTTAACATGCCCCAATCGGGTAAGGTTGTTTTCTACTTCTTTTTGTTTATAATACAGTTGATGTTCATAGCCCAAGTTTTGCCATTTACAACCGCCGCAAACTCCAAAGTGCTCGCAAACAGGTGTTACACGTTTGTCAGAAAATTTGTGAAATTTGGTAACTTCGGCTTCGTAGTAAGCCTTTCTTTTTTTTAGGGTACGCACATCTACCACATCACCGGGAACTGCATTAGACAAAAAGATAATTTTGCCGTCGGGAGCCTTTGCCACGGCTTTACCTTTGGCGCCGGCATCTATAACTTCAACAGCAGTAAACGTTTTTTGTCTGGATTTTTTACTCATGATGCAAAAATAACAATAGCCACGTATAAACCGAGGTCATACGTACAATATCTTTGCTAAAGTTTAGAAGATTATTTTGAAGCGTATTTATTTTTACGTAAAATTTTAAGTTAAATTGATTATTTAGTAATTTGCGCCTTCAGGGATGATTTCTCTCCCACGCTGCTTTTTCGAACTCTTCGAAAGAATAAAGGTACAGTAGGAATGGTTATTTTATTCACTTTAAACTTTTATTAAAATGGCTGTTTTAGACCAATTAAATTCACAACAAGCGATAGATTTAGAAAATCGTTACGGTGCACACAATTACCATCCGCTACCGGTAGTATTGAGTAAAGGCGAAGGCGTGTATGTCTGGGACGTGGAAGGCCGCAGGTACTACGATTTTTTGTCTGCCTATTCTGCGGTAAATCAAGGACATTGTCATCCTAAAATAGTAAATGCACTACTTACACAATCACAACGACTTACCTTAACTTCCCGAGCGTTTTACAACGATATGCTGGGGAAATTTGAAAAATTTGCCTGCACTTTTTTTGGGTATGATAAATTGCTTCCAATGAATACCGGTGCCGAAGCGGTAGAAACAGCTTTAAAAATATGCCGAAAATGGGCGTATGAAGTAAAAGGTATTGATGAAAATAAAGCCGAAATTATTGTATGTGAAAACAATTTTCACGGAAGAACAACTACTATTATTTCCTTTTCCAACGATCCGGTAGCGCGTAAAAATTTTGGTCCGTATACACACGGATTTACCAAAATAGCATATGATGATTTGGAAGCACTGGAAAATACTTTAAAAAGTAACGCCAATGTTGCCGGATTTCTTGTAGAACCTATTCAGGGCGAAGCCGGAGTTTATGTTCCTGCAGAAGGCTATCTGGCTAAAGCCAAAGCGTTGTGCGAAAAGTATAATGTCCTTTTCATCGCAGATGAAGTACAGACAGGCATTGCCCGAACCGGAAAGCTTTTGGCGGTACATCACGAAAATGTAACACCGGACATTCTAATTTTAGGCAAAGCCCTTAGTGGCGGAGTGTATCCGGTAAGTGCCGTACTGGCAAACAACACAATAATGAATGTAATAAAACCCGGAAGTCACGGAAGTACCTTTGGAGGAAATCCGGTTGCTGCTGCAGTGGCTATTGCAGCGCTGGAAGTTGTCGAAGAAGAACAACTTGCTGAAAATGCAGCCCGTTTAGGAAAGCTTTTCAGAGCAGCATTAAATGCATATATAGACACGAGTACTATTGCTACATTAGTTCGGGGAAAAGGCTTGCTCAACGCAATAGTAATTAATGATAGTGAAGACAGCGACACGGCGTGGAATATTTGCTTAAAACTGAGAGATAACGGACTTTTAGCAAAACCAACGCATGGAAATATCATTCGCTTTGCGCCACCTTTGGTAATGAATGAAGAGCAATTAAATGACTGTACAGCTATTATTATAAAAACACTGAAACATTTTGAAAACCAATAAAAACCAACCTTATGGAACAATCTTCAACATTTGAAAACTCAACCTTACCCTTTTCTGAGGAACTAAAAGCCTATTTTAAAGAAATAGCCAAATGGGCGTTTTTTTTATCCATTATCGGATTTATAGGCTTAGGTCTTACTGTGCTATTCGGATTATTCTTTAGTGCATTTATGGGAGCGATGCCTTCAAATTCATATAGTGAAATAGGAATAAGCCCCGGAATTCTCGGAATGATTTATGTGGTGATTGGAATGATTTATTTTTTCCCGGTTTACTATTTATTTAATTTTGCCAAAAAACTGAAAAGTGCGCTTTTATCAAATAACACAGAAGAGTTGACAGCTGCTTTTTCAAACTTGAAATCCCACTACAAGTTTGTAGGCATTTTTACAATAGTGATTATCAGTTTATATCTTTTGATTTTTATCATTGCTATATTTGCCGGACTTTCCAGTATTTAAAATACCTTTTAAAGGCCAAAAAAAAGCTACTTTATCAAGTAGCTTTTTTTTGTTTTTATAAAAAGAAACGCTTAACGCTTGGCAATAATTATTTTTTTAGAAATCTGCTCTCCACTGGCTAAAGTCAGTTTCACTATATATGTACCGGTGCTGATGTTTTTAGTAGATATGTTGTATTTTTCTACCGTTGGTATATTTACTTTGTAGAGTAATTGTTTACCCAAAACATCAAAAATACTTAATTGTTTTATGTGGAGTCCGGTAGGGTTCTTGATAACAAGTTGTTCTTGTATATTGTTTTGAAATAGGGTAAGAAGTACCGCTTTTTCATCAGTAACAGAGAGCGCTTGATTTTCAAAAGTAATTTCAAATCGGGTGGAATAACTACCGGTTTCCAGCGTGGTTTCAAAGTCTTGAATTCTTAAATTGGTATAGGTTCCGGCTTCTGTATCGTGTAAATAGATAGCCTGTGACGGACTAAAATGCTGAACGTCAAAAATGCGAATACGAATAAGATGTTGATTTTCCACATTAATGATTAGCGGAATACGCAAGTCTTCAGTAAAATTGAAGGCTTGTGCCACATAAGGTTCGCCGTCTTGAATCCAGTAGGTGTCAGAATCAATCACTCCCGAGCTTTTGCTTTCTAAACCATAGTCTTTATCAGGACTTGCACTAGAGTGGAAGGTTTGCACCAGTTGCCGGGTATAGGTGTCGTTAAAATCAATATTGAGTCTGAAACGTTTGTAATCTTCAGGGAGTATTTGTAATCCGTCTTCGGTGTAGGTTATTGCATTTTCGGGATATCCGTCATTTGGTCTGGCGCTCACACCATTTCTAAAAAACTCGCTTACAGCTTCTGTTTGTTTTACATAGTTTCGCATGGAGTTATTTACTCTTAAATTGCCGTTTGCAGCACCGGTAACCATAAAACCTTGCCCGATTGGGAGGTATCTATACACTTGTTTTCCACTGGAACTGGGTGTTCCGGCAGTATTTAAATTTCCTTCAAAGTCATAGGTGTTGAATGTAGCCGGTACAAAAGTTTCGACCGTTCCGGCTGCATTTATGGTGTAACTGGCATAACCTCCATTGTAATTGGCAATCACATGTGAGGTGATGGAAAGATCTTGCTCCCAAAAATATAATGTTCCGGAATCTATTAAATTGCTGTTTATGGCATCGTGAATATAGTCTCTGGCATCCAGTGCCGAAGGATACGGATTTCCTACTAAAGTACCTTGTCCGGTTCGTACGGCAGTGAATATGGCTCTGTTGTTTGGTTTTCCTCTGAAATCGTACAGTTGGTTGTTGTTTGAACCACTGGTACCTTTCATGGTAAAACCATAACCGGGCGTGACATCGCCGGTTTCAAGCACTTGGTCCCACTCGCTGTAATTCACGCCGGGATCATATGTATAAAGCCAGAAACTGGCAATAACCAATGGATTTGACGTACCATTATAACCTGTAGTGTAGCTTGCCAAAGTACTTGTTATGGGTTCGGCAGTTACATCGTAAATATTGTTGTTTGCCCTGAAAGGTCTGTTTGTGTTGTCGTTGGCAAGCGTATTTCCTACCGGCGAACACCAGTAGTTGTATCCCGACTGGTGTACGGTGCCGTGTTGGTACACGCTTAATTTTCCTATACCCGAATTTCCTGTAGTGCCTGTTCCTTGAAGTAATTGTGCATTATTTCTTAAATAGAAATGAGCGGTGTCTTCTTCCAGATTTACGTCGTCGTTTACAAAAACCACAATATCGTTTGCATACACAAAACCCTCATTTCTTACTGATAACTGTGCAGTTAAGGAATGAATGGAAAGAGATAGCGTAAAAAAAGCAAACAGGTACTTCATGGTGTTTAATTTCTGTTTTCTTCAACTAACTGATTCATTGCGCTTTCCAGTTGGGTCAGCCTATCTTCCAAGGCAGTTATTCTGTCATTTTGCTCTTCAATAACCGTTTGTTGTTCTTTGATGGCTTGGGTAAGCACCGGGATTAATAAGGTATAATTTACTACTTTAAACATATCGGTTTCTCTTTCAGCAGTAGCATTAGTGTCTCTTTTTCTGTTGGAGTTTGTCACTAAGAGTTTGTCTTTCACCATTTCGGGAAAAACAAGTTCTAAGTCTTGGGCAATAAAACCAAATGATTTTCGGTTTTCGTCAAGACCAATTTGCGGATAGCGCTCGGTGTCGTAGAAATAGGATACCGGCTCCAGTAGGTTTAGCGCATCTACAGCGTTGGTAATAGGTTCAATGTCTCTTTTTAAGCGTCTGTCTGAGCCGTAAAATGTTCCGGCGCAATACAAATCAGCATTAAAATATCCGCCCCAACCAAAATATGATCCACTAAAGTTTAACGCCCCTTCGATGGCATTTCCACGTTCGTTATTGGCAGCGCCTAATACTCCAATGGCTCCACGACCGGTTGGGGTAGTGTTCACGCTTAGTCCAAAAACACCCGGCGCTTCAAAAGAATTGCCAATGTAGTTGGTAGAGCCCATCAGCACCCGATTGCCATTGCTGGCATTGGTGTTATGAAAAAGACCTACCGCTCCTAAAGTGGTGTTGTTGTTTTCAAAATTGAGTTGCCAGTCGTTTGTCCCGAAACTTTTAAAATGTAAAGGATACAACGGTGAATTGTTATTGATTCCCAGACGATTTAATGCGCCATCTACATAAATCATGTGGTCAAAATCATTAGACTTTACTTTGAAGTCGTTTGGACCGCCGGATTCGTTAAAGGTGGCGTCTTCATTTACGGTTAATTGTGCCGTGGGATTTGTAGTGCCAATTCCTACTTGAGCGTAGGATAAATTATACACAAAAAAGATAAGGATTACTAAATTAATTACGGTTTTGCTATTGATATTTCTCATGTGAGGGAAATTTTAAGGGAGTTGAAAATACTATTTTTTTTAGATTATGCAATTGATTATGAGCATATACCTGAGCACTTTTCGATTAAATGTTAATTAACTCGCTAAAATGGTTGAATTGGTAATTATTAGTTAGCTTTGTTTTGTGTTTCAGTAAAAAAAATGTGAAGATTTTACAAATTTAATTATCCCCATATAATATGTTTAGCAGATATATAAATACGATATTAATTATTTTAGGAATATCCATCGGTTTTTATGCCGGCCAAAAATCGCCTGCTGATATGATGCTGTTAATACTGGCCATCATCATGCTTATAATAGCGGTATATCGAATTTCAAAAACGGTTCCAAGCAACACCAATAGAGAAGAAGATGAAGATAGGCACGAAAGTTAGTGTTATTGATGATGATTTAGCCGGTATCGTACATGAAATTACCGGAAACCGCGTAGTGATTAAAACACCGGACGAATTTTTGTTGTCATTTCATAAAAACGAACTGGTGGTTATCCCTGATGCTGACTTGGTTTCAGAAACAAAACTACCTGTTGAACACTTGCTGGAAAAACAACAACCCAAGCGTAAAAAAACCCTGCAAAAACGAAAGAAAAAAGAGCTTCCCGCTATGGAAGTAGATTTGCATATACATCAGCTGGTGAATTCCTCTGCAGGTATGACCAATCACGAGATGCTTACCCTACAGCTCGATACAGCCAAGCGGCAACTGGATTTTGCCATAAAAAAACGTATTCCGCGTGTGGTTTTTATTCACGGTGTTGGCGAAGGTACTTTAAAGTTGGAATTGCAGTATCTTTTTGGACGATATGATAATGTAAACTACTACGATGCCAACTACCAAAAATACGGTTTAGGAGCAACCGAGGTACGCATATTCCAAAATGCAGTTACTAATTAAATTCCGGAGTTTTTTCTTTGTTTTCAGACGAAACATCTTCCCCAAAGTCCATGTACGTTTGTGTTAGGAAACTAAACTGAATGTTGGTTACTTCTACTTTTACGGTGTAGGTTCGTACCACATTATGAGCTCTAAAAGCTACAGCGGTTACGGCTGTTGCTACATCCGGGTTTAAATAATCCGGACCGGCTGCATTATTGGTAACGTCGTTAAGCGGATTTTGGTCCTGCAGTATACTTTCTTCATCGCGTGTTAAGGCGTTGTCGCCGTCATCATCAGTGTCCAGATAATCCGGAGTTCCATCGCTATCGGTGTCTAGCGGATTGGTGTTTGGGTCATCGTCCGTATCTTCTGTATTCAATTCGTCTTTGGTCAATACATTGTCTCCATCATCATCAACATCCAAAAAATCAGGAATGCCGTCGTTGTCAGAATCGTCGTCAAATAAATTGCCATTGCCATTTAGATCTTCAAATTCAGAAGGTACGCCATCGTTGTCATCATCTACCGCGGTAACGGTAATAGTTACGGTGCCGGTTGTACTTTCTTCTTCGTCTATTATGGTAATATCTGAAGGCGGAATGGGATTACAAAACAAAGCATCGCCTGTAACTTCGCTGCTGTATGTACGGTAATTAAAACGGTTTGTAGTGCCGTCAATTGTTCGTTCAAAAACGATAGTGTTTTCAACATCAGTCAGGGTTTCATCAAAGGTAAACAAATCGTCCAAAGCGAGGTCAGCTAAACTCAGCGCCAGCGATTCGGTTTTGGTGCTGTTTAGTTTGTATATAATAAGTTGGTTGCATTCTGAAAAAGCAATAGTATCATCAAAATCAAAATCCAGGTTTATCAAGTCGCCGTCATCACAGCCCGAAAGCAAGAAAAAACTTAGAAGTAGAAAAAGAAAATTCTTCATAGCATAAGACATTTGAAACAAAAATAAGAGAATTGATAAACTTAAAGACATACTTCTGTAAATAATTTTATTTGGATTATTTTTGCAGTATGAATCCTGTATATTTTGACAATGCGGCTACAACGCCGGTAAGAGAAGAAGTTATTACGGCGATAACCCATTCATTAAAAAACACCTTTGGTAATCCTTCATCAACCCATAGTTATGGAAGATCGGCTAAAAGTAGGGTAGAGTCGTGCCGAAAAACTATTGCCTCACTTTTGAATGCTGAAGCTTCAGAAATTGTTTTTACTTCCGGTGGCACCGAAGGTGATAATATGGTGCTTCAAAGTGCAGTGGCTACTTTGGGTGTTACCCATATTATCACTTCAAAAATAGAACATCATGCAGTATTGCATACTATTCAAGAGTTAGAAAAACGATACGGAATAACAGTAAGTTATGTTCAGTTACAAAAAAACGGACTGATTGATTTGGCTCATTTAGAAGCCTTACTTCAAAAAGCTACCCAGAAAACATTGGTTTCTTTAATGCACGTAAATAATGAAACTGGAGCCGTTTTAGACTTAGAGCAAACCGGACATTTATGCCGACAGTATCAGGCTTTGTTTCATAGTGATACCGTGCAGTCAATAGGAAAATATATCCTGGATGTTAAGAAAATACCGATAGATTTTGCTGTAGCCAGCGCACATAAGTTTCACGGGCCTAAAGGCGTTGGTTTTTTGTTTGTCAGAAACCGTTCCGGATTAAAATCTGTATTTTATGGCGGTGAACAAGAACGCGGTTATCGTCCGGGAACGGAGGCCGTGCATAACATCGTAGGTCTAACTGAGGCTTTAAAACTAGCCTATCAGTATCTGGATGCTGAGAAGGAACATATTTACAACCTGAAAACGTATTTTGTTGCCCAACTTAAAACGCATCTACCGGAAATAAAATTTAATTCGCCTACAGAAAAAAAATTAGCCAGCGATACCATTCTTAATGTTCGTTTTCCGGGAAGTGCTACACCAAGCTCTTTATTTCTTTTTCAACTGGATTTAAAAGGAATTGCATGTTCTCAAGGCAGTGCCTGTCAAAGCGGAAGTTTGCAAGGGTCGCATGTATTACAAGAAATATTAACTTCAGAAGAACTTGCGCAGCCTTCACTGCGTTTTTCCTTAAGTTGTTTTAATACACGACAAGAAGTAGATTATGTGGTGCAAACGCTGACACAACTTACCCGAAAAGCTAAAACTTCATAGTCGTTCTTACATTAAAAACTCTTGGGGTAAGATAATTTGGAATGGCGTATTGACGTTTGCTGTATACATCCCTTACCCAGGTATTTGTAATGGAATTTTGCACATCGAACACGTTAAAAATTTCAAAACCAAACGAAAGGTATTTAAAGGGTTTTTTCCATCCTGAAGCATAGGTTTTTCCGGTATCTTCATCTACTAAAACAAACTGAAAGCCCAAATCGGCACGTTTATAATCGGGTAGTCTCAACTGGTACTGATATGGGTCAGCATAGCTGGGCGAACCGCCGGGTAATCCGGTATTGTATACCAGATTTAAGTATACCTTCATATCCGGAATTTTGGGAACGTAGTCTTGAAACAAAGCTGCAAATTTCAATCGCTGATCGGTTGGTCTGGAAATATAGCCTTGGTTTTCTATATTTTCCTCGGTTTTTAAATACCCAAAACTAAACCACGATTCGGTACCGGGAACAAATTCACCATTAAGACGCATATCCAAACCATAAGCATAGGCTTCGGCATTGTTTTTTGCGCGGTAGCGTATTCTTACATTTTCAACTGTATAGGGATTAACATCGGTAATTTTTTTATAGTAGATTTCGGTAGATAGTTTAAAAGGCCGGTCCCACATTTTAAAACTATAATCGTTTCCGGCAACCAAATGAATGGATTTTTGAGCTTTCACTTTAGGTTGAACAATCCCTGAAGAGTCTCTTAATTCGCGATAAAAAGGCGGTTGATAATACCATCCGCCCGAGATTCTGAAAAGCATGTCTTTTTCCCAATCAGGTTTTATAGCAAATTGGGCTCGTGGGGAAAAAACAGTTTGTGAGGTTTTGGCTATATTTTCTCCGGTAACGATCCAGTTATGTACTCTGATACCTGCATTGTACCATACTTCATTTGAACCCAGCGTAGCACGTTTGCTCCATTGTGCATAGGCCTGTAAGCGGGAAATTTGAGTTTTGTTGAGTGCGCGTACATTTTGAAAAGCGACCAATGGACCTTCATAGGGTTCATAAGGCTGATTGTTAAAGTTGTCGACAGTAGGCGGATTTATAGAAAATCCGGCAGAGTCAATTACTTCCCATTCCACCAGACGATCTCTGATATCCTCGTTAGTATACTTTACAGACCATTTGATATCGTGCTCATTTTTGGTGAATTCTCCTTTGTGTTCCACAGTAGTAATTAAGGCATCCAGATCGTTTCTGCCGTGATTAAGCTGGCTGCCAATACCTTCGCTAAATTCTACTTCCCCTAAATTTTCATCGCCTATATTAGAATTAACTTCGCCCAGACGGTATTGAGCTAAAATATCAAAGTATTCTTCTTCCAGGGTATGATAGGTTGAGGTAAGCAAATGCAACCTTAGATTGTCATTGACAAAATACGAGCCTTTCAACGCTCCAAAATAGGTTTGATACTGGTCTCTTTCCTGACCTTCATAAAAAACCAGTAAGGCAATGGGATTGTCTAAAGTGCCAAAGTTGGTTTGTCTGGTTTCGGGTTCGTAATGGTATTTGTTAATAGAAGCATTTCCCAAAAAACTTACGTGAAATTTATCGGTAAATTTATAGGTAAGATAGGTTTGTATGTCAGCAAATGTAGGGTCGTAATTGGTTTGTGTTTCTTTGGCATCGACCAGCAGGCTATTGTCCCGATAGCGAAGTCCTACAATTCCGGTAAATTTGGAATCTTTACTAATGCCTTCAACGGCAAGGCTTCCTCCAAGCAAGCTTACATCTGCATTCACTTGGAACTGGTAAGGTGTTTTGTATGTAATGTCTAATACAGAAGACAATTTATCTCCATACTTTGCCTGAAAACCACCGGGAGAAAATTCTACATTCTGAACTAAATCTGAATTGACAAAGCTAAGGCCTTCTTGTTGTCCTGAACGAATTAAAAAAGGACGGTACACTTCAATATCGTTGACATAGACTAAATTTTCGTCATAGTTGCCGCCACGTACCGAATATTGTGTGCTTAGCTCATTGTTATTACTTACGCCCGGAAGCGTTAAAATCAAATTTTCAACACCGGCATTTGCTCCGGGTATTTTTCTTATGGTTGCCGGTTCCAGTGTAATAATGCCTTCTACATCGGTGCGTTTTCTGCTGTTGATAATTACCGTGGAAATTTGTTCAATGGTGGTGCTCATCACCGGGTTAAACTCTACTTCTTCACCGTTTTTCAGGTTAAAAACAACGGCAATTTTTTGATGACTTAAATGGGTAAATTCGATACGTACCTCAGTGTCAGAAGGAATTTTTAAAATGTAAAAACCATTTTTATTAGTGGTAGTTCCAGCATTTTCGGCTTTTATATTTACGTTTTCTATGGGGTTGTTTTGTTCGTCCAGAATAATGCCTCTTAGCGTGCCGTATTGCGAAAAGCCTATCCACGGAAGTATGCAGAAAAGAACAAGAGTAAAAAAGCGGGTTAGTTTCAAAATACTATATATTTATTTTCTGTAGAATGTAGCTTCAAATGTAGAACTATTTCCCACATTATCGGTAACAATTACTTTTAAATTATTCTTGGTATCGGTTACCTTATTGTCGTTAAAATCATAGGTAAGCATCTTTTTTTTGTAGTCGTATTCCATTAAAATAAAGGTGTCGTTTACAGTAGCTCTGTAATTGGATATACCGGATTCGCTATCTTCTATATGCAGTTTTAAAAATCGGTAATTGCTTATCCACTTTCCGTCGTTAAAATTTAGAGGTTTTATTACCGGCGCATTAGCGTCTTTCATAATGGCATAGGTGCCTAAATATTTGGTAAAACCCTTGAGTTTATTGTCTTCAAGTACCGTATTTATGTAGTACGGATACTTTTTATATCCAACCAATTCGGCGAGGTAAAGGTTGTCTCTGTCTTCAGGTTTGTAGCTGCTTACATCATAGGTTATAACCATGTGTTTACGCATAGGGTAAATGTCTTGATGAAAAAACAAGGTGTCGCTTTTCACTTTGAAATCAACATAAAAACTCTCATAAAAACTTTCTGCAGGTACATAAACCGAATAATTTTCATTCATAAATGTATGCGCCTGATCGGCTTGAATGTAGTAATTGCTTTTAAAAGGCGTTTCGCGTTTTACGTCGTCGGTTTTGTTTCCTTTAATGTCTATGGTAAGCCATGCATCGTTATCGTTTATGTCTTTAACTCTCACTTTGTAGATGGAAGATGTGCTGTCATCAATTTTTAATACGCCGTTATCTTCTATTTGTTTATACAAGCTTAGCGGGATATTATGTGTTAAAAACAATTTTTGAATGCGTATTTTTTTGGTTTTATAAACCCCGTAATCTATAAACGTATTTATATGGGACGTTTCGTCGAAAGAAAATTTTGAAAACTCCATTTCAAAGTTGGTTTGCCCGTTAAAAATACCTTGGATTCCAAAAAGACCGTTTCTGTTGGCGCTTAAATCTTGCCTGTCTGTACTTACTATTCCGAAGCCAATATTTCCAAAGGCCGTAATATTTTCGGTTTGATAATCTCCGTTTTGCAGCGCAATAAGTCTTAATTTTTGAGCATAACCCATATTATTGACATGTGCGTTTTCATCCAGCGGAAAGGCGTACACTTCTTTTATTATCGGTTTTGTGGTGTCTTTTATGTCGAAGCCAAAAAGTAACGGGTTTATTGGTTTTTCTTCATTATCCCGAATTTCGAAATGCAAATGTGGTCCTTGTGAGCCACCGGAATTCCCACTGTAGGCTACAACTTCCCTTTGCGTTACCGGAAGTTCTATAGCACCGGGAAACACTTCAATTTCGTAGCTTTCCCTACCGTACTGATGCTTTTTTATGAAGGCCTCAATTTTAGGAGCAAATTTTTGCAAATGGGCATATACCGTAGTATAGCCGTTAGGATGCGTTATATACAAAGCTTTGCCGTAACCGCCGTGAGCAATCTTAATCCGGCTCACAAAACCATCGGCACAGGCATATACGTTGAGTCCTTCACGCTGCTGTGTTTTTATATCCAGTCCGGAATGAAAGTGATTGGCTCTTAGCTCGGCAAACGTACCGGAAAGCAGCATAGGAATATCCAGCGGATCAGCAAAATAGTCCTGCGGATATTTGTCTTGTGCAACAAGTAAGTTTCCTAATAAGAGAAAAATAAATAGCAGTTTTTTCATACAAAACAGGCGAATGGCTAAAATATTAGATTTGTCGATAAAATGCAAAACTCTACTAAGGTTAACATTATTTTTTAAAAAGAATATAGCTATAACGGGTGTTTTCAAAATTTATGACAAAACAATTGTAATTTTTGATAAGGTATACTAACTTTGTATACTAAAGTAGAATGTTTGTGCATGAGTCAAATTGAAGATATTGTAAACACTCTTGAAAAGAAAGTAAACGGTGTATTAAAAAAGCACGAGGATTTAAAACAAGAGTGTGCTGAGCTAAAAAATCAAATTACACAATATCAACAAGAAATACTTAACCATAAAGCTCAATTGCAAAAATGGCAGGAAGAGTATGAGACCCTAAAGGTTGCAAACACACTACTTGGTAGTGACGATAACAAAAGAGAAACTAAGCTCAAAATAAATACATTAATCAGAGAAATAGACCATTGTATTGCACAACTTTCTGAATAATGTATAAAAGAAAATATGGCAGAAAAGCTGAGGATAAAAATATCAATAGCCAACAGAGTATATCCGTTGACTATTGAAGCATCGCAGGAAGAAGGCTTGCGAAGAGCAGCAAAGAAAATTGACGCCATGATTAAACAGTTTGAGCAAAGTTATTCTGTTCAAGATAAGCAAGACGTACTGGCTATGTGTGCCTTACAGTTTGCCGCTCAAGTAGAACAGAAATCAATAGATAAACAAAATGTAAACCTTCATATTGAAGAAAAGCTAACCGCCATAAATTCAATATTAAGTCAGCATTTAAACTCGTAAAAACGTTCTTTAAAATAAATAAAGTTACTGCCTGTATTAGTTATTTTTTTTGATAAACTCAACGTTAATTCTTTAAAAAGGGTGAGTTTAAATTGTAAAAGCGAGCTGTCTAGAACAGATACTTGATCAATTTGGTAGCCCTAAACTTGTTTTTAAGGAGTTTATACAAAACTTTAAACTGGTACAGGCTTTTTTTATACACCTAAATCATTCAATAATTATGGATAACCCAATTATAATAGCTCTAATCGCCGCAGTAGTCGGTATCATTTTAGGCTACATTATAGCAAAGGCCTTAGAAAAAAATAACGCCTCAAAACTTATTAAACAGGCAAAAGCAGAAGCCGCTTCCATTTTAAAAGAAGCCAAACACGAAGGCGAATCAATTAAAAAAGACAAAATTCTGCAGGCCAAAGAAAAGTTTATTGAACTCAAAGCCGAACACGAAAAAGTAATCCTTTCCCGTGATAAAAAAATGGCTGAAGTAGAAAAGCGAACCCGCGATAAAGAATCGCAGGTTTCCTCAGAATTAGCCCAAAACAAAAAGCTCAATACAACTTTAGAAGAAAAAATTAAAGACTACAACCATCGTCTGGAAATTGTAGAAAAGAAACAAAGCGAACTGGACAAACTTCATAAAAGCCAGATTGAGCAACTGGAAGTCATTTCCAGTCTTTCTGCTGAGGAAGCTAAAGAACAACTTGTAGAATCTCTAAAAGGCGAAGCTAAAAATGAGGCTATGGCCTTTAAGCAGGCAGCCATTGAGGAAGCCCAACTTACCGCCGAACAAGAAGCCAAAAAAATCATTATCAACACCATACAACGTGTAGGTACAGAAGAAGCCATCGATAACTGTGTGTCCGTATTCAATATCGAATCCGACGATGTGAAAGGCCGTATTATTGGTCGCGAAGGGCGAAATATCCGCGCCATAGAAGCCGCAACCGGTGTAGAAATTATTGTTGACGACACGCCCGAAGCCATTATCTTATCCTGTTTCGATTCTGTGCGAAGAGAAATCGCCAGACTTTCCCTTCATAAACTGGTAACCGATGGTCGTATTCATCCGGCGCGTATAGAAGAAATCGTAGAAAAAACCAAAAAGCAGATAGAACAGGAAATTATTGAAGTAGGAAAACGCACGGTAATTGATTTGGGTATTCACAATTTGCATCCCGAACTTATTAAAATAGTAGGACGCATGAAGTACCGTTCATCATACGGACAGAATTTATTACAACACTCCAGAGAAGTGGCCAAACTATGTGGAATTATGGCCGCCGAACTGGGATTAAATCCAAAACTGGCCAAACGTGCCGGCTTGCTTCACGACATTGGAAAAGTACCCGAAGCCGAAGCCGATATGGAAACACCTCATGCCATTTTAGGAATGCAATGGGCCGAAAAGTACGGCGAGAAAGAAGATGTGTGTAATGCCATTGGAGCGCACCACGACGAAATCGAAATGAAATCCTTATTGGCACCTATTATTCAGGTTTGCGATGCCATATCGGGCGCAAGACCCGGCGCAAGACGTCAGGTACTGGACAGCTATATCCAGCGTTTAAAAGACCTGGAAGATATTGCCTTTGGTTTTGGCGGCGTTAAAAAAGCCTATGCCATTCAAGCCGGTAGAGAATTACGTGTAATTGTAGAAAGTGAAAAAGTGAGCGATGATAAAGCGGCCGACTTGTCGTTTAACATTTCTCAAAAAATACAGACCGATATGACCTATCCGGGACAAGTAAAGGTTACGGTAATTAGAGAAACCCGAGCGGTTAACATTGCCAAGTAGAATTAAAAAGTAAATCTCAGTTTTGAAAAAGCGCCTGTAATGGGCGCTTTTTTATTTTCGGGGATGAAAAGTATTGATTACATGGGTTAAATGACTTCGGTCTGCATGTACATAAATTTCTGTAGTAGTAATGCTTTCGTGGCCCAGCATAAGTTGGATAGAGCGCAAATCGGCTCCGTTTTCCAGCAAATGCGTTGCAAAGGAATGCCGAAAGGTATGTGGCGAAACGGTTTTTTGTAAGCCTGTTTTTTCGCATAATTGTTTTATGATGGTAAAAATCATGGCTCGGGTAAGTTGTTTTCCGCGCCGGTTTAAAAACAAGGTGTCTTCAAACCCCGCTTGTATGGGAATATGATTTCTTACTTCTTTCAGGTAGATGCTGATATACTTTTGTGTAGCCGCTACAATGGGTACCAAACGCTGTTTGTTTCCTTTTCCGGTGACCTTTATAAAACCTTCTTCAAAAAACAAATCTGAAATTTTTAAATGCGTAAGCTCGCTTACCCGCAAGCCACAACCGTATAAGGTTTCCAGTATGGCGCGATTGCGTTCGCCTTCAGGCCGGCTAAGGTCTATGGCTTTTATCAAAAGGTTTATTTCTTCCAGGCTTAAGGAATCGGGTAATTTTCGGCCTATTTTGGGAGATTCTATTAAACTTAACGGATTGTCTTTTCGGTAACCTTCAAATACCAGATAACTAAAAAAACT
>DASRWB010000051.1:0-39069 GCA_035654775.1 Flavobacteriaceae bacterium
GCGACTTAAGCTTGATTATTTCAGAAGCAGAAATGGCGCTTTTAAAAGAAAAATTCAAAGTTCCCGATAATTTAATTTACTACTTACCTTTTTTAGAAAATCCCGTTGAAGAAAACATTAAAACACTACCGGATTTTGAAAACAGAAATCATTTTGTAACCATTGGTACTTTTTTGCACAACCCAAACTATTACAGTGTAGTGTACCTAAAGAATACGCTGTGGAAATTAATAAAAGCTCAATTGCCCAAAGCCCAGCTACATATTTACGGCGCACACTTATCTCAAAAAGCGAAGGACTTACACCATGAAAAAGACGGATTTATAATCAAAGGATTTACCGATGACGTTATTGAGACACTTTCAGCATACAAAGTGTGTTTGGCACCATTGCCCTTTGGAGCCGGACTAAAAGGAAAGATTATAGATGCCATAAAATCGGGAACACCATGTGTTATGTCTGAAATAGCTGCTGAAGGAATGTTTGGATTTTGCAAACCGAATGGTTTTATTTCAGATAATCCTGAAGAATTTGTAAAAAAAGCAGTGACATTATACACTGAAAAAGAAATATGGAAAACGGCTCAGGAAAATGGCTTTCAAGTTTTAAGAAATAGGTTTTCCCGCAAATTATTTAATAATGCATTCAGAAAAAAACTTAGTGAGCTATCAAAAAATCTAGATGCACATCGAATGCAAAACTTTACCGGCAACATGCTTCAGTATCATACCCTGCAAAGCACGAAATTTATGAGCAAATGGATTGAATTGAAAAACAAATCAATAATCAAATGAAAACCCAACTGGCATTAAGTATCTTTTTTTTGATTTCATGTTCAAAAACACCGCGCTTACCAGATCCTTTGGAAGCCGGATGGAACGGAGAAAAAGTATGTGAAGTTCTGGAAGAAACTTCACAATACAGAATATTGAAATGTACTTTTCCGCCACAAATAGGTCATGAAATGCATTACCACAAGCCTCATTTTGGGTATACACTTCAAGGAAGTACTTTCAGAATTACTGACCAATCCGGTACTGAAGAATATGAAGTACCTACAGGTTTTAATTTCAGTTCGTCCAAAATAAGCGTTCATGAAGTGCTTAACATAGGAGATAGTACAGCCGTATTTCTTATTATGGAACCAAAATAATTTATAAATAGTTTATAGCTTTTAAGACACCTATAGAAGCTTTTTCCGGAATAACGGTAATATTATCAATATTTATTAATGCAGGTTTTGGGTCTATATAATATATCGGAACAGAAGTTTTTACGCAGTTAATTAAACCTGCCGCAGGATATACCTGCATAGAAGTTCCAACGATCATTAGAGTGGTAGCTTTTTCACAAACGGCAATGGCTTTTTCCATCATGGGAACGGCTTCACCAAACCAAACAATGTGTGGTCTTATTTGATAACCTTGACTACATAAATCGCCTATGGAGATGTCTTTTTTCCAGGGGAAAACGTTCTGTATATTATAGGTGCTTCGTGCTTTTAACAATTCGCCGTGCAAGTGTATCACATTAGAGCTACCGGCGCGTTCATGCAGGTCGTCTACATTTTGGGTTATGATGGTAACCTTATGTGATTTTTCTAAATGCGCAAGTGCATAATGTGCCGGGTTTGGTGAGACTTCCATAAGTTGTCGTCTTCGCTGGTTGTAAAATTCCAGTACCAGTTCCGGATTTTTTTTAAATCCTTCCGGAGTAGCTACTTTCATTACATCGTGTCCTTCCCATAATCCATCAGCATCTCTAAAAGTTTTTAATCCACTTTCAGCACTAATTCCGGCTCCCGTTAATACAACAATATGCTTTTTCAATTTGGTTTTAGTTTATGAATTTAGATTTTCTGTAATAAATGCAAATAACAACCATGTAGAGCAATAGGGATGTTTTTTCATAAATGTTTTAGCAAACCGGAGTTGATCTATTTACTGTAGATTAAAACCTTTTTTCTCGATTTCGGCTTAATACTTTATATTCTTCATAACATTCGCTTATGGCATCTAAGATTTGAAGATCGTTGGCACTTTGTATAAAACCTGCTGAATAGTTACACTGCCTGACGATTTCATCTAAATCTACCCGGTTTACCTGAAGCAATACCATGAGCATTTCGCGGTCAAACCTGTTGGCCAACAAGTTGCGTATTTCGTCGTCTTGCTTCATTTTACGAAGTTTTCTCAACTCGTTAGGTTGTTTTCCAAACATTCTATGTAGAAAATCGGCAGGGTTAAAGATGGCTCCCAATACCTTGCTTACAGCGCTGGGCGATTGGTCTCCGGCTTCGTATCCTGTACTTGGTAATCCTGATATACTGTAACGGTAATTGGTGTTTATAGGCACTTGTTCAATATCTACTTTTAAGTAGCCGGTAAGTTTTAATTGTTTAATAACCACTTCTTCAAGGGCAAGTGCCAATTCAGTAAGTTCTATAGTAGTGGTATTTCCAAAGGTGACCCAATCGTTGGTAACCCGTACTTTAATTGATTTAAAACCCAAATACGACAGATGTAAAGTGTCATTAGCTTTGGCATGAATTTCAAAGGCACCCTTTAGATTGGTTGTGGTTCCTCGTACTTGATTAATATTGACAATATTAACACTTTCCATAGGTTTTCCATCGGCAGCATTTACAATAATACCTCGCACTTTGGTATCGTCTTGTGCCAGACAAAACCCGGTGAGAAATAATGCAAATAGTGCCGAAAGAAAATGTTTCATTACCCTTAATTTGGTTATAAAAATACTAAACTAAACGGGAAGCTAACTCTTAAGTTTATAATTTGACTAAAAATTAACAAATAGGTTTAGCGTCTGGAACGTCTGGGTCTTGATAAAACGGCCTTGTTGCTGTTTCCGGAACGTCTGGAACCGGCTTCGTTTCTGCTTTTGGTTTTGCCAAAGGTGCGTTTTTCAGCTTTAGGTTTATCGTTGGAAAATTTTCGGCGTTTTCCTTCTTTGTTTCGTTTTCTGTCGCGTCCTTTGTTTTCTGTGATTTCTACATTTACAAAACGACCGTTGTATTTAAAGTCTGTGAAAAAATCAAGTACTTTTTGCGCATGGGTGTTTTCTGTGTTAAAGAATGAGAAACTGTCTTTTACATCGACTTTGAAAACATCATCTTTGCCTAGTTGTAGTATTTCGCGTAAAAAGTCTTTCAGGTTCATCCAGTCGTAACCGTCTTTTTTTCCTACGTTTATAAAAAAGCGTGTGGCGTTTTCGTTTCCGGTATCGCGCTCGCTACTTTGTTGTGCAGCGATGTTTAAATCGGATGTTTTTTGATAATAGTTGTAAAAACGGGTAAACTCAACGGAGAAGAATTTTTTTATCAATTCATCTTTGCTGGTGTTTTTAAATAATTCATTGATGCTGTCTAAGTACTTATCAATTTCATGATTTATTTCGGTATGATGAATTTTATTGGCCAAAGACATAAGTTGCACTTCACAAATTTCCATACCGCTGGGTATTGCTTTAGCTTCAAAGTTCTTGTTTATTATGCGTTCTATGCTTTTTATTTTGCGCAATTCACTTTTAGAAACGATAACCATGGAAACTCCGGTTTTTCCTGCACGACCGGTTCTTCCTGAACGGTGCGTGTAGGTTTCAATTTCGTCGGGAAGCTGGTAATTTATTACGTGAGTAATATCATCTACATCAATACCGCGAGCCGCAACATCTGTAGCTACAAGCATTTGTATTTGCTTATTCCGAAAAGATTTCATAACTAAATCACGCTGATTTTGACTTAAATCGCCGTGTAAGGCGCCCGCATTGTATCCGTCTTCAATAAGTTGCTCGGCTACTTTTTGTGCATCGCGTTTAGTTCGGCAAAATACTACTGAGAAAATATCCGGATTGGCATCGGCAAGTCTTTTTAAGGCCAAATACCTGTCTCGAGCGTTTACTAAGTAGTATTCGTGGGAAACTTGACTGGTACTTTCGTTTTTATTTCCTACTGTAATTTCAATAGGTTTATGCATAAATTTTTTGGCAATAGTAGCTACTTCTTTAGGCATGGTTGCAGAGAATAACCAGGTGCTTTTGTCTTGTGGTGTATGGGATAGAATTTCAGTAATATCCTCATAAAATCCCATGTTCAGCATTTCATCGGCTTCGTCAAGTACGCAAAATTCGATTTTAGAAATATCGACCATATTCCGGCTTATCATGTCTTTCATTCGGCCGGGTGTAGCGACAATAATTTGGGTGCCTTTTTTTACTTTATGGGCTTGGTCACTTATGCTTGCGCCACCATAAATGGCAGTTACGCTTAAGCCTTTTAGATATTTTCCGTAGAGCTGCATTTCATTGGTGATTTGCAGACATAGTTCGCGGGTTGGCGATAGGATTAAGCCTTGTGTTGTACGGCTGTCTACATTGATTTTTTGAAGCATTGGGAAACCAAAGGCTGCAGTTTTACCTGTTCCGGTTTGTGCAAGTGCGACTAAATCGGTTTCTTGATTGAGTAAAACGGGAATGGCTTTTTCTTGAACTTCGCTAGGGGTTTCAAAGCCTAAATCGGTAATAGCATGTAAAAGGTCTTGGGAAAGACCAAGGTTTTGGAATGTTTTCATTCGTTTTTAGATGTAAGTATTCGATTTGTTATGTTTGTGTTACATAAGAAGCGAATCGACATACTTAAACCCTAAACTTCAGGTAACACTTCCTCACCCTGAGGAATTTGAAGGGGCAAAGATAGACTATTTATTTGAATGTGAGTTTAGAAATTCAATTAATTTACTTATCGCTTTTCCCCGATGGCCTATTTTGTTCTTTAATTCCAAGTCTAATTCAGCAAAAGTTTGTGTATATCCATTGGGTTGAAATATTGGGTCGTAACCAAAACCCTGCGTTCCTTTTTTTTCTAAGGTAATGTTGCCTTCACAAAGGCCTGTAAACGTATGTAATTTGCCGTTTAGAGTGAGTGCGATAACGGTTTTAAATTGGGCTTTTCTGTTTTTGGTGTGAGCTAGTTTATCTAGGAGTTTATTCATGTTGTCATTGGCATTGCATTGTTCTCCTGCATAGCGAGCACTATACACTCCGGGTTCACCATTTAGAGCATCAACCTCAAGGCCTGTGTCGTCGGCAAAACAGTTATAACCATACTTTTCCTTTACATAGGTTGCCTTTTGTATGGCATTGCCCGATATGGTGTTTTGGGTTTCCGGAATATCCTCAAAACATCCGATGTCATTTAAACTTAAAAGAGTAATGTGTTCCGGCATCAGTTTTTTTACTTCTTTAATCTTGTTTCCATTATTTGTGGCAAAAACAAATTGCATATATGTTTCGGTTTTAAGACACCAAAGATAGTATTCTCTTGAATTTCAGCTAAAAAATGAGTAACTTTAGTTCAAGTTGAAACCATATCCATAGAAGCTATGAAACAAGAGAAAAAGCCATACCTGTACAATACTCTTTCGCAAGCTGTTAACAGTTTGACAGAAGAAGGTTTTGTTGAAGACTTTGAAACCGGAGAACAAACGATTGAAGCACTGTATACTAAAAAGCAGTATCATCCCAGTGAACTTAAAATAGTGAAAACGTTTCGCTTTGACGGTATGACCAATCCGGATGATGATGCTGTAGTTTACGCTATTGAGGCAAGTGACGGAAAGAAAGGAACACTGGTTATGTCGTACAGTGCAGAACATTCTCAAAATGACGACCTCATAAAGATGCTTCAATTTGGTTAGCACTGCTGGCTTTTCTGTAGTTTCTTACTCAATTTTTTAGTAAAAAATATGATTTACATCATTGATAAAACATAAAATGAACACTATATTTATGCTTCAATATTAAAACCAAAACCTATGACAGTAAGTATTCAATATGTTAATATGGATTCCAGCGAATCGCTTTCCAATTTCACAAGAGAAAAACTTCAAAAACTATCTAAAAAATATGAATGGTTGATTAATTGCGATGTACATTTTAAACTGGACAACAACCAAAAAGAACAAGGACACATTTGCAATATGGAAGTAAGTTTACCCGGACCACGTATTTTTGCAACATCGAATGAAAAAAATTATGAACTGGCGGTAAAAGAAACTATCAATGACTTAGAAAGACAACTAAAAAAACGAAAACATATCTTTAACACCCACTAAAAAGGGGCTAAACACATCTTGTAAAACCTTGCAAAAATGAAAACTCAACCAAATTTGCAAGGTTTTTTTATTTTATAAAATAAACTGAAAGAAGCATAGTATATTTGTAAACAATCAATTTTACATTCTTATGAAAAAAATAGCAATCGTACTACCAATTTTGTTCCTTATGAACTGTTCAGAAAAAGAATCAGAAAAAAATATTTCACTGGCCGCCGATAACCCGTTCAATGTAGACCTAAACCAACCTTTTGATTACGCCAAAGTAACCGGAGAAGATATAGCCGAATATGTATCCTTCAAAATGGAAGAAGCTCTACAGACTCTTGAAAAGATAAAAAACGAAAAAAAACCTACTTTAGAAAACACCTTTGTTCCTTTTGATGCGGTCTTTAACAGCTTGTATCAGGCCAATAACAATGCTTATATGCTGTATTGGACCTCTACCGACTCGCTGACCCGAGCCAAAGGTATAGAATACTCTAAAAAGGTAGACTCGCTCAATACAATTATCAACTCAGACAAAACCCTCTTTACTCAATTTAAAACTGTAGTTTCTTCACCGGAATACGAAACTTTCGACAACCGAACCAAACGCTTTGTTGATGATATTATGGATTCCTTTGAGCAATCGGGAGTTAATCTGGAAGAAAATAAATTAGCCGAATTAAAAACCTTAAAAGCCGAAATAGCAGATTTAACTTCACAATATTCTCTAAATATGAATACCGCCAATGCCGTATTGACATTGAATGAAGCTGAAGCCGAAGGACTTCCTGAAAGTTTTAAAAACACATACCGAGCAGAAGACGGAACATATAACATTCCGGTAATACCGGCAACTCAAGGTCCGGTAATGGGGAATGCGGTTAATGCGGAAGTGCGAAAAAATTACTTAACACTTTATGCTACTCGTGGCGCAGCTAAAAACATGGAAATTTTAAATCAATTGGTTGAGAAGCGCTACAAAATAGGTCAGTTAATGGGGTACGATTCTTATGCAGATTATAATTTGGTGTTGAAAATGGCTAAAAACCCTGAAACCGTATGGGATTTTATAAATGGTTTAGTAGAAGCTTCCAAAGAAAAAGCATTGCAAGACGTTGCAGTATTAAAAACCGCCAGAAAAGAACTTGAAGGAATTTCTACAGACCAAGAGTTGAATGCATGGGATTTAGCTTATTATAAAAACTACTTACTAAAAACCACTTACAACGTAGATAATGAAAAAATAAGAGAATACCTTCCTATGGAAAAATGTCTGGAAGGTATGTTTGAACTCTATCAAGAGCTTTTAGATTTAGAATTCAGAAAAATAGAAAACGCTTCTGTTTGGCATGAAGATGTTCAGGCTTATGAAGTCTATGAAAATAACAATCTAAAAGGACGTTTCTATCTGGATTTATATCCGCGACCTAACAAAGAATCCTGGTTTTATGCCGTACCATTATCTACCGGTAAACAAACCAAAGAAGGTTATGAAGTTCCGGTTTCCATGCTCTTAGGGAATTTTACCAAACCTACGGAAGAATTGCCATCGCTAATCAGTCACAGTGAGTTAAACACACTGTTTCATGAGTTTGGACACATTATGGATAGAATGTCTTATGAAGGAGAATACAGCTTGCAATCCAATTCCAAGAGTGACTTTGTAGAGGCCATGTCGCAAATATTTGAAAACTGGATTTGGGATTATGAAGTGTTAAGCACCTTTGCAAAACACTATGAAACAGGTGAAATACTGCCTAAAGAATTGTTTGATAATATGATGAAGGCCAAAAATGTATCCTCAGGATTAGCTGCACAATCCTCATTGAGAAACTGTATTTATGACATGAATTTATATCACAAATACAACCCTGAAAAACCGGTGGACACAGACCAATTATGGAGAGATATTGATCGGCAATTGGGTATAGTAAATTGGTATGTAGAAGGTACACATCCACAAGCTTGCTGGATACACATCAACACACATCCGGTATACTATTACGGCTATTTATGGTCTGAAGTTTATGCACAAGACATGTTTACCATTTTTGAAAAAAACGGGCTTCGCGATAAGGAAACGGGAGTAAAATACCGAAAGTTAATTCTTGCCAACGGAAGCCAAAGAGATGTAGATGAAGCCGTAGAAGAGTTTTTGGGAAGACCAAAAAACAATGAAGCTTACATTAAAAGTCTTGGGCTGGAAGAGGCTTATTGATGATGATACGGCTCATTGCGCAGTATCGTAAATGCGCGATACAGCTGTTCAACAAAAAATAACCGAATAAGTTGATGGGAAAAAGTCATTTTACTCAATGACAGTTTCCCATTGCTTTTTGCATATACTTCGGGTGAAAATCCATATGGACCGCCTATCACAAAAACCAGTTGTTTTGTGCCGGCATTCATAAATTTTTGTAAATATCCGGCAAAATCTACGGAGTTATAGGAACTGCCGTTTTCGTCTAAAAGTAGAAGAATATCAGTGTTTGAAAGTTTATTTAAAATAAGTTCACCTTCCTTTTTTTTTTGTTGTTCTTGGCTTAGTTTTTTAGTATTTTTTATATCCGGAATTATTTCAAATGTAAAATGGATATAAAACCCCAATCGTTTTTGATAGGTTTCTATAAGCGTTTGTAACGCTGTATTATCGGTTTTACCAATCGTAAGAAGCTTAATGGTCATGCTTCAAAAATACGATATAAATTACATTCAGTTATTAGGTATTTCTGATATTCATTTCAAAATCTATTCTTATTTTTACAAAAACATCCATAAACATGATAAGTGCTGCCCAATTTAATAAAGAAATAGAACTCATCATTTCAAATGCTATTCGCGAAGATGTTGGTGATGGCGACCACAGTTCGTTGGCTTGTATTCCTGCAGAAGCCATGGGGAAAGCAAAACTTTTAATAAAAGACCAAGGTATTTTGGCTGGTGTAGCATTTGCACAGATGGTGTTTAAACAAATAGATAAAAAACTTAAAACCAAAACTTTTATTCCTGATGGTCATCGCGTACAACAAGGCGATATAGCTTTTTATGTAGAAGGACCGTCGCAATCTATTCTGAAAGCTGAACGATTAGTGCTTAACGCTATGCAGCGCATGAGTGCCATTGCCACTAAAACCAAAAGATTTGTGGACTTGCTTGAAGGTACAAAAACCAAAATTCTGGACACACGCAAAACTACACCCGGAATTCGAGCGCTGGAAAAATGGGCCGTAAAAATAGGTGGCGGAGAAAACCATCGGTTTGCTTTATACGATATGATTATGCTAAAAGACAATCATATAGATTTTGCAGGAGGAATTACAAAAGCCATTGTGAAGACAAAAAACTATTTACAGGAAACCAATAAAGAGTTAAAAATTATTGTAGAAGCCAGGGATTTATCAGAAGTAAAAGAAATTTTACAAAACGATGGAATTTATAGAATTTTACTGGACAATTTTAACTATGAAGACACCAAAGCTGCAGTAAAACTGATTGCCGGAAAATGCCTTACTGAATCGTCGGGAGGAATTACAGAAGCCACCATACGTAAATATGCCGAATGTGGTGTAGATTATATTTCCAGCGGGGCGTTGACACATTCTGTTTACAATATGGATTTAAGCTTGAAAGCCGTATAAGCATGACGAAACACATTGAAGAAAAGCTTGAAAAAATTCCTGTTGTAAATATACTGGTAAAGCTTTTAAAATCAGTTAAACTTCCCGGTTTGGAAGGACTTACGATTTACGATTTAATAGAGTTATACATAACCGGCATTGTAAAAGGTGCCTTGACTTCAAGAGCCAGCGCCATTGCGTTTAGTTTTTTTACCGCTATTTTTCCGTTTCTGCTATTTATACTTATTTTAATTCCCTACATTCCCATAGATGGATTTGAAGTAGAATTTGCCAATTTTTTAGAGTCATTTTTACCGCCCAGTACTTCAGAATTTTTCTTCAACAGTATTTTTGAAAACTTGCAAGGAAACCAGCAAGCGGGCTTATTGTCATCCGTTTTTCTGTTGTCCATAATACTAATGGCAAATGGAGTAAGTTCAGTTTTTGCCGGATTTGAAAATTCCTATCACGAACAACTGTCCAGAAGTGTGTTTAAACAATACCTTTATGCTTTAGGAGTCGCCTTAATTTTGGCATTTTTGGTTATTGTAACCGTGGCTGTTATAGGATATTTTGAAATTTATATCATTCCTAATCTATTTGAAACGCTGGAAGATCAAGGTTTGGCAAACCAAGAGCAAAGCCGATTATGGGTTGTTGTTGCAAAGTATATTTTTTATGTAGTTATGGTATATTTAACCACGGCTATATTGTACTATTTTGGAACAAAAGAAGGTAGAAATTCTCGATTTTTTTCCATTGGCGCCTTGCTGACAACGTTACTTATCATACTAACCTCATATCTGTTTGGTGTTTATATCGAGAATTTTTCAAAGTACAATGAACTTTACGGCTCTATAGGTGCATTACTGATTTTACTGTTTTATTTTTGGCTTAATTCCAATATCCTTTTGTTAGGTTTTGAACTTAATGCCTCTTTGAACAAATTAAAAAGCCGATTTTAATGTTCTATTTTGTCGATGTCATATTGCCTATACCTATCGAAAAACTTTTTACCTACAAAATAACTCAGCATGAAGCGACTTTTTTAAAACCAGGGATGCGAGTGGCAGTTCCTTTTGGAAAAAGTAAAATATATACTGCCTTAGTGAATGCTGTTCATTCTCATGCTCCACAAACTTACGAGGCCAAAGAAATACATCAAATATTAGACGAGGTTTCCATTGTGCTGCCAGAACAGTTGAAATTATGGCAATGGATAGCCGGCTACTATCTGTGCACTATGGGTGATGTAATGCGTGCCGCATTACCCGGAGCCTTTCTTTTAGAAAGTGAAACAATAATAAAACGAAGTTTAAAAACAAACATTGATGAAGCCAAACTAAAAGACGATGAATTTTTGGTGTACGAAGCTTTACAGCATCAGTCATCGCTGTCTATACATGAAATAACTACCATCTTAGATCAAAAAAGTGTGTTGCCGACAATTAAACGGCTTTTGGATAAAAATATAATCGTACTTCAGGAAGAACTTTACGAAAAATATATCCCCAAAATAGTGCGATATGTAAAGCTTCATCCAAAGTATGCATCGGAAAAGGCGTTACAAGAATTGGTAAATGGAATGTCCAGAGCGCCAAAACAACAACAAGTTTTGTTAACCCTATTTACGCTTTTGGCACAAACCAAAAAACCAATTAAAGCCACCCAATTAATCGAGAAAAGTAAAACTTCGAGTGCCATAGTAAAAGTTCTTATCGATAAAGAGATTCTCGAGGAATATTATCTTCAGCGTGATAGAGTAGATTATAAACAATTTGACAAAAACAACACAGTACTACTCAATACAGTACAAGAAGCTGCTTTTAAGAACATTACAGCTGCTTTTTCCGGCAATAAAGCAGCCTTATTACACGGAATTACCTCATCAGGAAAAACAGAAGTCTATATAAAACTCATTGAGCAAGCCTTGAAAGAAAATAAACAGGTGTTGTATTTGCTCCCTGAAATTGCACTAACTACCCAACTGGTTACACGTTTGCAAAACTATTTTGGCAATCAGGTAGCTGTTTACCATTCCAAATATTCAGTACACGAAAGAGTAGAAGTTTGGAACAATATGCTTCAGCGTAGCTCAAAGTCCAAAATTATATTGGGAGCGCGTTCAGCAGTTTTTTTACCGTTTACCAATCTAGGATTAATTATTGTAGATGAAGAGCATGAGCAATCCTATAAACAATTTGATCCGGCGCCTAGATATCATGCTCGCGATACGGCCATAGTTCTAGCTCAATTTTTTAAAGCTAATGTAATACTAGGCTCGGCTACACCCAGTATTGAAAGCTATTATAATACAAAAACACAAAAGTATGCCTTGGCAGAAATGCATAAACGGTTTAACGATGTATTACTACCTGAAATAGAACTTATTGATGTAAAGGAAAAGTATAAAAAACGCTTGATGAAAGGACATTTTAGTGATACGCTTATTGCCGAAATGACACAAACATTGGCAGAAGGATTTCAAATTATACTCTTTCAAAACCGAAGAGGTTTTTCGCCTATAATAGAGTGTACTGCTTGCGGTCATTCGCCCCAATGCCCAAACTGTGATGTAAGCTTAACCTATCATCAATATAAAAATGAGTTGCGATGTCATTACTGTGGATATCATATTGCCATGCAACTCCAATGCATGGCCTGTGGCAGCCACGAGCTGGACAGCAAAGGATTTGGTACAGAGCAGGTAGAAGAAGAAGTTAAAAACCTTTTCCCGAAGGCTAAAGTGTCTCGTATGGATTTAGACACCACAAGAGGAAAATATGCCTACGAAAAGCTTATAACAGCCTTTGAGCAAGAGGAAATAGACATTCTCATAGGTACACAAATGCTTTCAAAGGGATTGGATTTCAGAAATGTAAAACTGGTCGGTGTTATGAATGCAGATACAATGCTTAATTTTCCGGACTTTAGAGCACACGAACGCAGTTTTCAGCTAATTCAACAAGTAGCCGGAAGAGCCGGACGAACAGAAGCAAGAGGCAAGGTATTGATTCAAACCTACAACCCCAAACACCCTATTTTGCAGCAAGTAATGGACAACGCTTATGAAGCAATGTATATTGAACAGTTAAAAGAACGAAATCAATATAAATACCCACCATTTTACAGGCTCATAAAAATTACATTAAAACATAAAGATTACAACAAGATAAATACGGCTTCAAGCTGGATGGCACAAGCTCTGGTTCAGTTTTTTGGAGCTTATGTTTTGGGTCCGGAGTTTCCGCCGGTATCCAGAATCAGGAATAAATACCATAAAAACATTTTAGTAAAAATACCCCAAAATCAATCGCTCGCAAAAACAAAAGAAGCTATTATTAAGGTAAATAATAGCTTCAAGAGTATAAAAGAGTTTAAAAGTATAAAAGTAATCTTAAATGTCGATATGTACTAGTTTAAAAATTATTGTTTAAAGCATCAACAAGTTGTGTTTTCTTGTTTCGGCTTAACGGAATTTCGTAAGTACCCACTTCAACATTTTTACTGTTAAAGCGGTCAATCTTATCCAGATTTACAATATACGATTTGTGAATTCTTAAAAACTTGTTTTCAGGAAGTTCTTTTTCAAAAGCTTTCATGGTTGACAGTACAACCAGGCTGCTTTCTTCAGTCACTAATTTTACATAGTCACCCAGCGCTTCTATCCATTTAATGTCGTTAATATAGACTTTTCGCTTTTTAAGATTGCTCTTCACAAAAATGTGTTCGCCTTCTTCTTCGTTAAAGTCCATTTTCAACTTATGGTACTCAAGGGCTTTTTCTACAGCTGCGTTAAAACGTTCCTTAGTAATTGGTTTTTGTAGGTAATCGGTAGCGTCGTAATTAAATGCTTTAAACGCATATTCGGTTTTACCGGTAACAAAAATAATTTGAGGCTTGTTGTTTAAAACATCTAATAGTTCAAATCCGTTCAATACAGGCATTTCAATATCTAAAAATATTAAATCTACCTTGTGGGTATTTAAACCATTTTTTGTTTCTAACGCACTGCTGTACTCAGCTATTAAGTTAAGAGATGGGTGAGTCTCAATTAACTTAACAATAGAGAGTCGTTGGATTGCTGAGTCATCTACTACTACACAGTTTAATGTCATAACATTTATATATTTCGGTTAAGTTATCGACAATAGTACAAAAAAATCGGTTAAAAACCAAAAAATGTCGATAAACTGTTGATTTTAACAAAAATTTAACAAACTTGGTTGGCCGTAAATTTAAGTCGGGACATAGTTGCAATATACAAATATATTGGTTATTTTTGCAGCCATTTTTAAAACAAATTAATAAATAAATTTATGAATCATTACGAAACTGTTTTCATCTTAAATCCCGTTTTATCTGAGACCCAGATAAAGGAAACAGTACAGAAATACGAAGATTTTCTTGTTTCTCGTGGAGCTAAGATGGTAGCTAAAGAAGATTGGGGACTAAAAAAACTAGCCTACCCCATACAGAACAAGAAAAGTGGTTTTTATCACTTGTTTGAGTATACGGTTGACGGAGACGTTATCACCGATTTGGAACTTGAATTTAGACGTGACGAGCGTTTTATGCGCTATTTAACGGTTAAATTAGACAAGCACGCTATTGCTTGGGCAGAAAAAAGAAGAGATAGAAACAAACAAAAAGCCTAATTATGTCAAGTATAGAGCAACAAGCAAAAGGTAAAAAAGACGGAGAAATCAGATATTTAACTCCGCTAAACATAGAAACAAACAAGCAGAAAAAATACTGCCGGTTTAAGAAATCAGGGATAAAATACATAGACTATAAAGACCCGGATTTTCTATTAAAGTTTGTAAACGAACAAGGTAAAATATTACCACGTCGACTTACCGGAACTTCATTAAAATATCAAAGAAAAGTATCGGTAGCTATTAAAAGAGCACGACACTTGGCTTTAATGCCTTATGTGGCAGATTTATTAAAATAAAACTATTGTAACTATGGAACTTATATTAAAACAAGACGTTGAGAATTTAGGATTTAAAGACGATATTGTAACAGTTAAGAACGGTTATGGTAGAAACTATTTAATTCCTCAAGGACAAGCTATTTTAGCTACACCTTCTGCCAAAAAAGTACTGGCCGAAAACTTAAAGCAAAGAGCTTTTAAAGAAAAGAAAATAATAGATGAAGCCAATAAAGCTGCAGAAGCTATTAAAGGATTAGAATTAAAAATTTCCGCTAAAGCAGGAGCAGGAGATAAGCTATTCGGCTCTGTAGGAAGTGGCGATTTAGCCGAAGCACTGGAAAAAGAAGGACATACTATTGATAAAAAATTCATTATTATCAATGGCGGAACCGTAAAGCGCTTAGGGCAGTACATTGCAAACATTCGTTTACACCGAAATGTAACTGTAGAGTTGCCTTTTGAAGTGATTGCGCAAGCAAACTAAACAAACTTTTATACAACAAAAAGGCTTCAATCCCGAGCGTATTCCGGATTGAGGCTTTTTTTATTACTACAAAATGAAATACACCCGATTAACCAAAGAACAGTTTGAAGAATTACATAAAGAGTTTATCCATTTTTTAGCCACACAATCTATTACCGCTGATGAATGGCAAGAAATAAAAACCCAAAAACCCGAAGTAGCAGAACAAGAATTGGATGTTTTTAGCGATTTGATTTGGGAAGGTGTTTTAAAAAAAGTGGAGTATTTAGAACACATTTCGCCGCAACGGATGTACTTGTTTAATTTATTGCAAAATAAGATACATGTGATAGCCGTAACGCTTAAAAATGATATTGATTTAACGACCAAAGAAGGATTTAACTGGCTGCGTGAAAACCTTATGAATGACGAAGTAGAGTTTTTACAAGCCAAAAAAGATTATACAGAAGATAAAAACCTAGATAAATTTAAGCTCATCCAGCAAGGCGCAGTAATTACAAAAGGAGAATTGTTTAGTTACTTCAACAAGCTTATCAATAGCTAATTATTCATAGCGTAAAGACTCAATAGGATCTAATTTAGCCGCTTTTAACGCAGGAAATAAACCTGAAATAATAGCTACAATAAACGCAATGGTAAATGCACTAAACATAGCCAGCCACGGGATAGCAAACTGAAACTGTGCTGCGGCTGAAACACCTAAGCCTAACAGTACACCCAGGATTATCCCAATAATTCCGCCCATTTGGCCTATAATTATGGCTTCCATAAAAAATTGAAAAGCAATGGTTTTGCGTTTGGCACCAAGTGCTTTTCTTATCCCTATTTCACGAGTACGTTCTGTAACCGAAACAAAAAGAATGTTCATCAAGGCTATTGAGGCACCAAATATAGTTACAATACTGATTATCCAGGCTGCCAGATACAATACGCTGGTCATGGAGGCCACGCGGTTTATAAGGTCATCACTGCGTTCAATGCCAAAATTGTTTTCTTCAATCGGCTTTAAACTGCGAATATTTCTGAACGTTGCCGTTGCATCAGCAAGTGCACCATCAAGCATATCTTTTTTATCTACCATAACACTAATCCCGTAATTTATATTAGCATTGGTAAATAGTGTGCGCGCCGCCTGTATGGGAATAATTACCCGTAAATCCTGATTGTTCCCGAAAGTTGAGCCCTTACTTTCCAATACGCCAATAACCTTAAACTTTGCGCCTCTTATACTTATTATCTTATCTAAAGGGTTTTCATTTTCCAAAAGAGCTTTTTTTAAATCGCTGCCTATCACGCATACATTGTTATTGTTTTCCACATCAAAAAAAGTAAACTCTCTGCCTTCTTCTACCTTTAGTCCGGAATTTTGAATGTAATACTCGGTGGCTCCCAGCACGGTTACTTCGGGATCGGTTTTCTTGTTTTCATACTTAACTTCCGCGCTTGTTGTTCCGGTGAAAACAATAGCTGTTTTGGTTAACGGAAATTGATAAGTATCTTTAAATGCTTTGGCATCTGTGTAGCTAATGATAGGGTTTATTTTTTGTCTTTCACCGCCTTGACGCTGATTGGTGAATTCATAGCGTTGTATGTTAAAGGTATTGGCTCCCATGGAAGAAAAGTCACTGGAAATCGTATTTTCCAAAGCCGATACCGCACTTAAAATACCTACCAAAGCTGTAATGCCGATAGCTATAATGATAATAGTTAAAACAGTGCGAAGCATTTGACTTTTGATAGAATCAACTGCAATCCGTATAGTTTCCCGAAAGAGTGTAAACATATTTATTAGAGCAGATTTCTTAATAAGACTGTAAATCGTTCATAAAGTTACTATAAAATGAAAATTACTTATTACAAACCGTCAAAAATTAAGATATTTGTGTAAAATTAATAAGGTAAATGGCACAAAAACCAAGTATTCCCAAGGGTACACGAGATTTTTCTCCCGAACAAGTAGCAAAGCGCAATTATATTTTTAAGGTGATAAAAACCCAGTTTGAACGTTTTGGTTTTCACCCAATTGAAACGCCCAGCTTTGAAAATTCCGACACTTTGATGGGAAAATATGGCGAAGAAGGCGATCGACTGATTTTTAAGATTTTGAATTCCGGAGATTTTTTGGCAAAGGTGAATGAAAAAATTTACCTCGAAAAAGATGCGACTAAAATAGCTTCCTTCATCTCCGAAAAAGCCTTACGCTATGATTTAACGGTGCCGTTTGCACGTTATGTTGTACAACATCAAAATGAAATTGAGTTTCCGTTTAAGCGTTACCAAATGCAGCCCGTTTGGCGTGCCGACAAACCCCAAAAAGGTCGTTTCCGTGAATTCTACCAATGTGATGCCGATGTAGTCGGGTCAAATTCCTTATGGCAAGATGTGGAATTTGTGCAACTATACGATGCGGTTTTTACAGCTTTAAAACTCAATGGAGTAACAATTAAAATAAACAATCGTAAAATTTTATCGGGTATTGCAGAGGCTATTGGAGCGACGGATAAACTTATAGATTTTACGGTTGCTCTTGATAAACTCGATAAAATAGGTGAAGACAAAGTCAAACAAGAAATGCTAAGTAAAGGGATTTCTGAAGAAGGAATAGCTAAATTAAAGCCTCTTTTTTCGCTTTCAGGTAATTTTGATTCCCAAATAGAACAACTTCAATCTATTCTTACCACTTCAGCGGAAGGAATGAAAGGCATTGAGGAACTTCAATTTATTCATAAAGCGGTTTCGGCTTTACAATTAGATTCAGCTACCTTGGTACTGGATGTAACTTTGGCACGCGGACTGAACTATTATACCGGAGCCATTTTTGAGGTGGCTGCGCCAGATGGTGTAAATATGGGTTCTATTGGTGGCGGCGGGCGTTATGATGATCTTACCGGTATTTTTGGTTTACCAAACGTTTCGGGTGTAGGTATTAGTTTTGGACTGGATAGAATTTACCTGGTTATGGAGGAGTTGAATCTTTTTCCTGAAACCATTTCAGAAAGTATAAAAGTATTGTTTATAAATTTTGGAGAAGAAGAAGCTTTATTTAGTCTACAAGCCATAAAGACCTTGCGAAAAAAGGGTATAAATGCTGAGTTGTATCCCGATTCGGTTAAAATGAAGAAGCAAATGCAGCACGCCAATAAGCGCGAAGTACCTTTTGTAGTACTGGTAGGTGTAGAAGAAATTCGTTCAAATACCTATACGGTCAAGAATATGCGTTCTGGGGAACAGGAACAAGTTTCTTTGGAAAAACTCATTGAAATAGTACAATAAAAAAGCCCCGAAAATTAATCCGGGGCTTCCAAAAGCGCAGCTAAATTTATGGTAGATTTGGGGCTACTTTTTATTTAACTAACACTTTTTTGGCTACCAATCCATCCTTGGTTTTTAGTTTTATTAAGTAGGTTCCTGCAGCCAAAGGTTGTGTTTTTATGGCTGTAGTTTCACGAGCTGTAGGAGTTTCGTTAATTATGGCTTGTCCCAATACATTATACATAGTGACATTTTCTATAAGTTCACTTTTTGGGTTTACTATCATAATACTCTTTTCGTCATTGTTGTAAAATACTTGTAAATCGGTATTTAATTCATTTTCATCAATGCCCAATGCATTTGTGGAGAATACAATTTCAAATCGGTCTAATACTGTTCCGGCATTAAGGAAAATGTCATAATTTGACGCTCTTAAATCGTGATAAATATTAAGTGCTTTGTCATGTAAATAGATTTCTAAAGTCTCAGGGACATTTTCTAGCTTGTCTATAGTAATGTTGTTCATTCCATTGCGATTCGTATGCAAACCAAGCGGTAATACCGTATTCTGATTGATAACATCAATTCCTTGAATGGTGAATTTTTCGTCTCCAATCATCCAGTACATATCGTCCATTTGTTCTTCGTTGAGTTTACCATCAAATCCCCATTCATAATCTGCAGAAGCTCTTTCGTCAACCGTAACCAGTAATTGCCTGTGAATAGTGTTTACAGAATTAAATCCTATTCTTAATTTCATTCGCATATCTGTATTTTCAGTTTCCTCAGTTCTGGGTTGAGTTTGTGCTTCTCTAACAAATACTGAAGAAGCACTTCCTTCTTTTTGAAAGATACGCTGGTTGTTATTGAACTCTATATTTCCTGACGCTTCGGCTATAACAAAAAAGCCTTGAGCCACCGGAATGTATCTGCCGGGAATTTTGGTAGGAGTACCGTCGGTACTTACATCAGGGTCACTGGTTCCCAAAGATGCTGATGGTGCACCACCGGAAAGGTTGTAGGTTGCATATCCGCCTTGGTATTCGGCCAGAATGTGCGAACCGCCGCCCCAATGTTCCCAAAAATATAAAGTTCCTGTTAAACCACCGGAGCCGGCAATAGTAGGGCCGTTGTCCAGAATAAATTGTTCAGCATCTAAAGCAGACGGATACGGGTTTCCAACAAGGTAGTTATTTCCATCTGCAATAAACAGGCTGATTTCGCCATTGTTGGGTTTTCCTTCCAATACATAATTTTGTTCTAAAAATACAGCACCACCAGTGTTTGCTACACCTTTCATCGTAAATCCTTCACCCGCATTTAAAGTGCCGGTACTTCTTACGTGTTGCCACGATGCATAGTCGTCATCCAATTGGTTGGCAAATTTCCAAATCCAGTAATCCGCAATCCCTATGGGTGTTCCTGCACTTCCGTTATATCCTGAAGTGATAAAATTAATGGACATTGGAGAGGCTGCATTTGTACCGTCTTTAAAAATATTTGGAAGCGCATAGCTGTTATTGTTTGTTGTGATATTGCTTACACCAACCGGTGATGACCAATAGTTGTAGGTGTATAAGTCTCGAGTACCTTGTTGGTCTTTTTCCAGTGTTCCGGAACTGTTTACGGCCAAGTCACTGTTGAGAGACTGGATTAATTGCGATTCGCCTTCCAAATCTATTTTACCATCGAGCTTTAAATAATGTGTTAAGGTAAGTCCATATCCTGACTTTAAAGTATTGTTTCCTTGTACAGTAAGTTTATTTGAATCAACAAATAAAGCTAACAGGTTTCTGTTGCCGTTGTTTGCTGCAGGCAAACTACTGTTGTCCATAGTAACATTATGGTTAGTTACTACAATATTCCAATCAACAGTTTTGGTGTTATCTACTAAAGAAACGGCTCCGGGTTTGGTTTGCAGGTTACCGTTTTCCCATGTAGAACTGTTGTCCCAGTCGCCATTAGAGTTAGAAACGTAGGGTAGTGGAGCAGTTTGTCTGTCAACCGTTCTTAAGTTTCTTAAGGCACCTTGATTTCCTTTACCTGATTCGTCTTTTGTGTTTGTATAGGTATATCTGGACATTGGGTAATATCCTGCCAGGTCATTCCAAGGAACCGTAGCGATATCATCTTTTGTTGGTGATACACTTCTTGCTACAAAATATTTTCCGCCAACAAAAGCGCTGTTGTCCCGGATTTCTTGATTCATGATGTACCTGAGTTGGGCTTCAGTTAAGGCTCTTTCCCAAACTCTGACTTCATCAATATTACCTTGAAAAAAGGCTGTTGGCGCATTTTTTCCGGCAGCACCAATAAAGAAGGATTGTGTTGTAGAGGCAGGTGGAGTTAGTGTTTCCTGTTTATCTTCAACACCGTCAATATACATTTTAGCTATACTTCCGTCAAATACAACAGCTACATGATGCCATTGATTAACAGGTATTACTACATCTGAGGCAATGGCTTGTGTTGTTCCGTTTTTCCAAGACATTTCAACTTTACCGGTTGCTGTTATTTTAAAATCGTAGCCTTCAGAATACGCTACATCTCTTTTGGATAAAATGGATTTGTCTTCCGAACCGGTTTCTCTCATTATCCAAGCAGATACGGTAAATTCTGAGCTGTTTAGGTTTAAAGCGTTTTCCATGTCAATATAATCTGTAGTACCATTAAAGTATACAGATCTGGAATATACTTTTTCAGGAGCCCAGCCAAAAGTTATGTATTTGGTTCCGTCAAAATCGTAATTTGTTTTTACAATATCTTCGCCTAGCTCGTTTACGTCTTCATACATAATTCGGTAATCGGCTGTAGGATCGAAGTTTGGGGTGTCTGAAATAAACATCAGGTAGCGTCCATCCGGTGGTGTGGCTGTTCTGATGGCACTTCTAAGTACGGCAATTTCAACCGAAGGTATATCGCCACCGCGTTCTACTACTTTCCAGGTTCTGGCTATCCCGTGAAAATCAACTTCAGTAACGGGTGCGCCGGGTATGGCAGAACTCATATTAACAACTACGTCTACTGAAGGGTCGTCTAAATTGACACCGTCGTTGCCCCAAATTAAAAACTCTTTATCGTTAAGTGTATTTGGGTTTAGGTTGTTAGTGTCATAAATTTGGTTAATACCCATGGTAAGTACACCTTGTGTTCTTCCGGTTCCATCAGTGGCATTATTTACACTTCGCGATTGTTTTTGGTATAGTTCAGAGGCATCGTCACGTCCAATTCCAGCAATATCATAATTAAAAACATCTTCAGCCGGTGAACCGGTATTAACATCCCATATTACTGTCCCATCGCTATTTACATAGTCTTGAGAAGTTCCGTTTACGCCAAGGGTAATTCCCCACTTGAGCGCTAAATAGGATTGTATTCTGTTTCGCTCTTGGGTTAAATCGGTGTCATTTTTTCGGGTTTTATAAGATACTACTTCACCTATTCTTGCATTGGTGGTAGCTTCCCATCCTTCACTTCGACCAATCCAAAACCTAGTATCGCTGGAGTTCATGAATTCCTCAGTATCATTTTGCATAGTTTCAATATCTACTGCGTTGTAAAATAACTCCTGAAGAGTGTTGGTTGTGTTGTTTCGGGTGTTAATTATCCCAACATTATCGTAGGAAGCTGAGCCACCTTGAGCTACTGCGTAACCATCTGGCGGACTTTGTCCTGTATTGTAGGTGTCGTGTGCGTAACAAATGACTTCGTTGCTTACACGTCCGGTAAAGTCACCAAAACCAATACCTGTTGTATCTGTGGCATTGGTATCAACATGTGAGTCGCCACAAATGACGTCCATAAAACCAAAATTGTTGTCAACAACTGTATCATCGGGTATTATCACAATGAAAATTTCTTGTGTAAAATAGCCATAATCTCCGGTTAGAAATTGAGAGTTTACTCTATCGTGAGAGTAATCACTATCTAAAGAGAATGAAGAGAAAACATTATCAAATTCAACTACAGGGTTAAAGTTTACGTTTTTAAACGGATTATCTCTGTAGGTTGGTGCTTGGTCCGGAATTTGAGGTCTTACATTACTTCCAATACCTTGGTCTTCCCAGGTTAAAACACTTTCGCCGTCGGCATAAGCTAAACCGTCATTGGCTTTCAGCCACAATGATAAATCTGTGGTTATCCCTCCGGGACCAAAAGTGGGATTGGGTTTGTCTTCAATACTTATGTTATCTATAGAAATATCGCTTCTGTCACTACCACCTGTGTTTCCTTGAATTCTAATCTTTATGGTTTGTCCTATATAATCACTTAAGTCAAAACTTAAAGGAATCCAGGATGAATTTCCGGAGGTTTGAACGTAACCGGTTATAGTTTTAAGGTTTTCAGGATAAGTCATTCCTCCATCCGTACTTAAATCAACACTCATAGAGCCTGTATTAAGTCCAAACATGTGATAAAAGAAGGTAAACCTAGGGTTTGTGGTTCCAGTTAAGTCTATACAAGGACTAACCAGATTTGCAGTACTTGATAAATTGTTTGTGGCTTCGGTATACATATAATAAACACCGTCACAGGTAGGATTGGGTCCAGTACTTGTGGTGGGTGTAGTACCTGTATGCCGTGTCCAGTCAAAATTATCTCCTGTATCTTGTTGCCATAAACCGATTCCGGTTTCAAAACTTTCTGTGTAAGGAAATGTAGTTACATAACCTCCGCAAGCGTCCACACCGGTACCTTGGATAGTAAAGGTATACGGATTTTCGTCGTTGTCATCATTAGCGATTGAAACTGACGCAGTCCTCAGTCCTAAAGCTGAAGGATCAAAGGTAATGGTAAACGTAGTTGTATTGCCGACATTGATTGAATTTGATGGAATAGCAGTTAAGGTAAAATCAGAAGCATTTGCTCCGCTAATTGAAACGTAGGGAGAAATGTCTGTAAGATTTAATGTAGCTGATCCTGTATTTTGAATGGTAAATGTGTTTGAGTTTGTTCCACCGGATTCATTTACACTCCCAAAATCGGTGTCGTCGTTTCCCGAAGGAGTTATGTCTCCGTTTGTTATACTGTTCCCATTTCCGACGATGTTTATTTCGGGCTGAGGTGTTATACCTTCACCTTGAATAGTAAAGGTATAGGGCTGTTCATCTGCGCCGGCCGAATTGTTCTCAATAGTAACCAAAGCAGATTTTGTACCGTTGCTGGTAGGAGTAAAGGTTATCGTAAATGTGTCTGAATTGCTCCTTTGAATAGTAGTGATACTACTTGAGATAGAAAACTCACCGGCATCGGGACCGGAAAGTGATATTGAAGAAACAGTTAAAACATTGCTACTGGGATTACCGCCACTATGGGTGTTTTGAACCGTAATGGTGTGCACAGTGTTATTTCCTATGAACACCGAACCAAAATCGGTATCATCACTCACTAAGGGTGCTTGAGGTCCGGGTGTACTATCGGGAATAGTGTTCCCATTACCAACCACATTTATATTCTGACTCTGAGAATATGAATTTATGGAAAACAATAATAGTATAAAATATACTATGTGGGTATAAAGTTTCATAAGCAGTTAAATTTTAGTGTTTTGGGACTAACTAATTATTTTTTACTTTTTCAAATATACTAAAAATGTTCCACGAAATGCAAAAAAAATCGATAAAATGCAGATGTGAATTATAATAAATTGATTATCAATTATATAAAAATCAGGAATAGTAGGAATATTCCTGACTTTTATCATGATTTTAGTACTTGATAAGCTTTTTAATCATATTAATTTTAGTTGTTTTGTTAATTATTTTTATAAAATAGTGACCTTGCTCAATATTTAAGTTCTTTATTTCTAATATGTTATTAGTGGGTTGTGCTGTTTGCTCATACACTTTTCGACCATTTACATCGAAGAGTTGAATACTATATTCCGTGTCGTTTCTTAACTCCAACATTAATGTAGTATTAAATGGATTAGGGTATAATTTTATTGAATCCATTTCGTCAACGGTTGGGATTCCTAAACTGTTTTCTGTAACAGTAACCATTGCATCACAGTTGGAAACATTTCCGGATTGATCCATAATTGTCAATGTTACCATATTTATACCAACATTATCTGTTGTAAAATTATATTGACTCAAGCCCATGGAATTAATACCGCAATTATCAAAAGACCCATTATCAATATCATTTACGGTAATGGAAGCATCACCAAATACATCGAGTTCTATAGTTATATCCTTTGTGATACAAACAGGGTCAATTATATCTCCGTTATTTGATACTTCCCAAACGCACGTATTGTTATTAAATGAAGCTGTTTCCCAGCATTCTGTTTCAGGTTCCACAGGTTGTGAACCTTGATTTTCCCAGACACAAAGCGTATCGTTAAACTGGTAATCATCCCAACAATTGGTGGCGGTTGGTTCCACAGGTTGTGCACCTTGGTTTTCCCATACACAAAGCGTTGTGTTAAACTGGAAATCATCCCAACAGTTGGTCGCGGTTGGTTCTGTAGGTTGTGCACCTAAGTTTTCCCAGGCACAAAGCGTGTCGTTAAACTGGAAATCATCCCAGCAGTTGGTTGCGGTTGGTTCCACAGGTTGTGCACCTAAGTTTTCCCACACGCAAAGTGTTTCGTTAAACTGGTAATCATCCCAGCAGTTAGTCGCGGTTGGTTCCGCAGGCTGCGAGCCTAAGTTTTCCCATGCACAAAGTGTATTGTTGAACTGGTAGTCGTCCCAGCAGTTAGTCGCGGTTGGTTCTGCAGGTTGTGAGCCTATGTTTTCCCATACACAAAGCGTTGTGTTAAACTGGTAGTCATCCCAGCAGTTGGTTGCGGTAGGAGTGGCTTGTTGATTTACAGTTACAACAGCCACACAACTATCTGTATTGTTTAAATCGTTAGGATCTGTCGCTGTAAGCGTAACATTATTAGCTCCTATGTTTGAACAATCAAATGAGAAAACATCAATCGATAGATTGCCTTCACTATTTCCATTGTCAATCGCTGAAGCAGAGATTGTGACGTTTCCGGTTTCGTCTAAAGTTACCGTGATATCTTTACAGTCGGCAACCGGAGTAATGGAAGCATCAGATGCTGTAAAGCTTATTGTATCAATAGCTATATCGCTTGTTGACTGACCGTTGACAGAACCTATGGTTGCTACAAACCGTAGTCGAACATATTGATTTAGGTATGCAGCCAAGTCTATTGTATTGGTGTACCATTGGTCATTTTGATTTCCTGATAAACTCCAAAGCGTTGTCCAGTTGCTTCCGTCATTCGTTGATATTTGCAAAGCTAACGAACCCATTTGACTTCCATACATGTGATAAGCAAATGAAAAATCTGCGTCAGCTTTGTTGTTTAAATTATAGCATGGACTATTTAAAATGGTACTATTATTAGATTGTCCGTTGGCTTCGGCATATAAATAAAAAGTACTGCTATATCCAGAAGATGGGCCGGTGCTATTGCTTGGTGTACTTCCGGAGTTTCTTGTCCAGTTAAAGTTATCACTTGTTTCTTGTGTCCAGTCAGCAAAACCACTTTCAAAACTTTCGTTATACGGATAAGCATTGATTAAGGTTCCTGAACACGGTGGTGGAGTTGTAGTGGTAAATAAAACGGAACTGCTGTAAGGTGACGTATCGGTGTTACAAAGACTTCTTACTTGTACTTCATATTGGGTAGATTGATTTAAACCGGATAAATTTACCGAGTTATTTGACGTACTTACAGTGGTCCAGGTTGGAGAACCTACTTCGCGGTATTGGTATTCATAAGTAGCTCCTGTTATAGCATTCCAGCTTATGGTAGCTGTGGTAGCCTGAACATTTGATGAAGCTAAATTTGAAGGTGCTGAACCGGCTATTGGCGTTAAAAGAATGTCGGATAAGATTTTTGTTTCATAATTGGTAATTGTTTGCCCGGACAAAGTTACGGGTTGGTAACAATCGGCTTCAAACAAGATGTCATAGGTTCCGGCATACACAGGTCTGTAATAATCCCCATGTGGTAAGGTGCTTACCGTATGCGAACCGGCATTATCGTGACCTACCAGTGTAACGGTGGCTTCAATAGGGTCTCCGGTAACGGCATCTTTAACTATACCCTGAAATCCATAGGTTCCTTGAATCAAATATTCAATTAAAGCTTCACGGTTGTAATTCCAGTGATTGACTAACTGATTGGAAGGGATGAGTTTTACATCGGAGAGTTCTATAGTTGTTTCCTTACACTGGTAATAAAAATTCATATAATCTTGACGTCCGCCATATACACGGTACCAATCTGCACCATGAGTAATTCCATTATTTAAATAGTCCATGTAACCGGCCGGACCATCAGCTTGACAGTTATCAGCATATTCTCTGGAAACATGAATAAACCAGTCGTCATCAGCATGTCTGTCGTACGTATTGTCCCAAGGATAGTTAACCACTTCTACACCTCCGTGAAAGTTTGCAGAAAGTACAAAATGGGTGTTTTCAGCCAGTGTCATGAAATGCTGTGTTTCTAATTCGTATGCCGTATGTCCGTTAGCGTGCGGACCGGCAACATTATCCGGATAATTTCGGTTTAAGTCAAGTCCGTTGGCATTGGCGCGTCTGGCGTTGACCACGGATGTATTACTAGGGTCGTTGTAATAGGTGCCATCCGGGTTTGCCATGGGATTAATCCATATTTCGGAATTGTCTATTAAATTTTTAATACGAAGATGATCAGAGTGACCGGTATCTTTATACGCCGTAATAAAGTAATCAATTAGGTTCATCATTAAGGGATATCCTGTAATTTCATCCCCATGGATAGACGAAGTATACATTAATTTAGGTTCGGCTTCTTCAGTTGCTATATTGTCAGATATTTTTATAAATAAAAGTCGTTTGTTTCCACCGGCGACTCCTTCAGTAGTTCCGCCAATATCTACTAGTTCACAGATATCTGAATGATTGTTGGCAAATTCCTGCATTTGCAGTTCGTAATCGGCATAGGTAGGGTATGCAGATAAAGGAAAAGCTAAAGGATACGGACCTCGGTTTGCTGTAGAAACCTGGTTGCTCATTACGATACCGTCGGTGTGCTGATTTTCAGATTCCAGTACTGTGAATTCTATACCTTGCTGGAGAAAATTAGTAAATTGTTGGGCGTTTGCCCAAACGATTAATTCTCCTGTTTGCGGATTGTAATTGAGTATCGAAAGTGCATTTGAAAATTGCTCTATATCACTTGGGTTACCAATTTGAAAGCTAAAGGTAAGTTCGCCTTTAAGTTGAATATAATGTTGCGCTCTTTCAAGATTTGATTCTTGGGAATGGGCAAAATTGTTGCTTAGGAATGTTACAAGTATAAAAACTAATGCTTGTAAGCCATAAGTAGTTTTTTTCATCAGATTAGGGGTCTTTTAGTTTTTAATAGGATGCTAATATATAATTTAATTTTGAAAAAACATCCATGAAATGCAAAAAAATCCGATAAAATGTAAAGATAATTGTTTAAAATATTGATAATGTGAGAAATAACTTATAGGTGTTTTTTTAATAAAAAAGTAAAAAAAGGCTTCTTTTGTTATAAAACAATCATTTTTGAAGATTGAAGTCTATCTGTGGAAACAACAACAATTACGGATCCGGAGGAGTTAATCTGTATTGGTATTTTAACCTCTTTACTATTTCTTGTTGTGTAGTTTGAGATGATTCTTCCTTGTAAATCAATCAATTGAATAGCTTGAATAGCAGAATTAGAAGTGACATGCAGGATGTTTGAGCTTGTGTAGTAATTTATTTTACTATTATCTGCATTAGCGTCGTTTATTGTAAGTAATGCACTATTTGCTCCATTTATGTTAGGAATGCTATTTGCTGAAAAAGTAATGTAAAATCTGTCCAGATAATCTCCGGAAGCTATTTCGGTATTAAAAGTTGCTTCGTTTAATAGGGTATAGGTATTATCGTAAAGGTCGAATACATATACAGGGATATCTTCTGTGAAATTTTCAAGGGCATTTAGTGCTATTTGTATTTGGCCACCATCTCTGAGAAATAAGCCTAAGGGATATATTTTTGAAGTTTCATAGGCACCAACTCCTTGTATTACATAACGTTCATCTTCAATTAACCAGTTTAAGTCATTAGGAAAATTATCTATGTTGACTGCATCATAACCAAAGTCAAAACCATCTGTTGCGATGTCATTGGTGAATCCAAGTAATAAATGTCTTACATAACCGTCAGGAGAAGTGAAATCTATTCTAACGCGTTGTACAGAACTGCTTTCGGCATGAATCGTAACTACTGAAAACAGGCTAAAAAACATGAAGCAGGTAAGTAGTGTAATTTTTTTCATGAGCTTGGGGCTTTTATGTTTACTACTAAGGATTTAAGGGTATATCAAATATACGACGCATTCTGTTAATAGTCTACAAAAAGCAAAAAAATACGATAAAAAACATTAAATTTTAACACATACAAAAAAAGCGACTTAAAAAAAGTCGCTTTTTTAACTGAGATATCCTTTTATTATGACAAGAATTATTGGTTGATAATAATTTTCTTAGCCAAAATTTTTCCGGTAGAAGTTTCTATTTTAACAATGTAATTTCCTTCAGCAATGTTTTTCACCGGGATTTTAATTTCATTATTGTTCAGGTTTATGTTTGTTTCATCCCAGCTGGAAAGTGATTGGCCCAGTATTGAGATTAATGAAACTCGTTTTACAACAACACTTGAAGGTGTTTTAATAAATATTTCATTGGTGTTGTTTAAGAAATTTATTGCTATTTGTTGAGCTTCAATATCGGTAGTTGATAGTGAATTACTCGCGTTAAAGGTTACAAAGTATCGGTCTAAGTAATTTCCGGGTTCCAAAGTAAATTCATAGCTTTCGTCATTAATTTGAGCATAGGTATTAAGTACGGCGTCGTAGATGTATACGTTCACATCTTCTTCAAAGTTTTCCATACTTTCCAAAGAAAGTGATATTGTGCTTTGTGCGGTTAAGTATACGCTCAGCGGATACATTGCTGCTTCGCTAAATTCACCAACACCTTGAATTACGTAGGGTTTACCTGCGATATTAAACGTAACATCGTTAGGGAAAGTGTCGTAGTTTTCTGCATCATACCCAAAATCAAATCCGTCAGAAGCAGTGCTGTTAGGAATAAAACCTAATAACAAATACCTTGATGCAGCTTCATTTATTGTGGCAGTTAAGCGTAAGGTTTTTTTATCGCTTCCTGTTGAATTAGTGGAAGCCTGTGCAGTATTGTTTCTGGCAAACACAGACTCGCTTGCTAAGGTTTCTGTTTTAAAAATACGCTGGTCGTTATGGAAAGTAACCTGACCGCCGGGTGCAGCCAGTGCGCCTACAAAAAAGCCTTGTCCCACCGGGATGTATTGTGTAGGAACTAAAGATGAAGAACCGTTACCGCTTACTTCATACCCGTCATTGGTTATTGGTGGAGTCACCGGAGCAATACCTCCGGTAAGGTTTCTTACGGCATAACCGCCTTCATACTCGCTTAGTACATGTGTAGCGTTTGAGGTATAATGCACCCAGAAATACAGCGAGCCGTCAAAGCTGCTTGTTGTTCCTGCATTTCCTCCGGGAATATTGTCTAAAATAAACTCATCTGCATCAATTGCTGAAGGATATGGGTTACCGATTAGTATTTCATTTCCTGATGAAATTAAATTAGAAAGCGTTCCGTTGTGTGGTTTTCCTATGAAAACATAGTTTTGCACATCGCTTACAGGGTTTCCTACACCGCTTCCTTTCATGGTAAATCCTAATCCGGTAGCTAGAGTTCCGTTCTCTGCAATATAATCCCATTCAGAATAGGTGTTTGAAGCGCCATTATAAAATGCATACAGCCACCTTCTACTGATTGAAATAGGGTTTGTTGCTCCGGTGGCGTTGTAAGCGCCTGTCCAGGAAATGTTCATAGGGTTGTTTGTATTGGTTCCATCGCGCAATACGCTGGAAATACTATAGGCTGTATTATTGGCTGTTGTATTTACGGCGCTAACCGGCGAGCTCCAGTAATTGTAATTAAACAAGTTTGCAGTTCCTTGCTGATCGCGTTCCAAATACCCCGAGCTGGTTACATCAAGGATACTGTTTTGATCTTGTAGCAATTGCGATTCGCCAACAAGGTCTATTATTCCGTCCAATTTTAGGTAGTGGGTCACCCGTAAACTTTGTCCTAAATTGCTTTCATCTTGAGCAGAACCCGGATCGGACATTGTTAGTTCTTTTCCGGCCGTATCAGAGATCAGCCCCAATACCGTAATGTCTTTGTTACCGGAATTGATGTTGTGTGAGATTTGAACAATGTTCCAATCTATAGGCGTTGTACCATCGATACCTAAACTGTTAGGGGCATCCCATACATTAAAATGTGTCCAAGTATTGTCTGTTGCCCAATTTTGACCGTCAACTCTTGATGTATAGGGTAAAGGTGCAGTTTCTTGTTGTGAAGAGAAAATATTGATTAATCGGCCACCAACTCCTTTGTAAGGTGCCAGGCTGCCACAACCTAAATTCATTCTGTAATAACCGTCGAGATTAGACCAATTCAATCCCGGAACATCTATAGGAATGACTTCACCTCTTACAGCCGTATTGTTGTAAATTTCCTGGTTCATCATGAGCCTTATTTGGTCAACAGTCAGGCCTACATTCCATATTCTCACTTCGTCTATCCATCCGTGGAAATGGTTTGTGGTACTATTGGCCGGACCTACGGTAACATCCATTGCGCCCAGTATACATTCGGCAAAACCACTGGTTGTGGCAGGAGCAACAGAGGTGCCTGATACAGTACCTACATCAATACCGTCAACATAGAGTTTGTAAGTTCCTCCGTCAAAGGTTACGGCCAGATGATACCATCTGCTGGCATTAATATTATGTTGTGACCTAATCGAACCATTTCCGGAGCCACTGTACCAATTAAAACGCACTTGTCCGTTTACAATACTTAAATCGTAACCGGCATTGGAGCTCGATGCAATTTTTTTAGAGAATACTGTTTTTGTGCCGGAAACACTGTGCGGTTTTACCCAGGCTTCTATACTAAAGTTGTTGGTTAGGTTATAATTATCTCTGAAAGTAACGTAATCGTTATTTCCGTCAAAATCAATGAAGTCACAACTGGTTATGGTTACGTCTACTTCATCGTAACAGCCGTTTTGCAATGTCCATCTGAGTCTGTAGGTTCCTGGATCTCCGGTAAAAGTCGCTCTTGGATTGGTTGTACTTGAAAAAGTTGATCCTGTTCCGCAAGTACCTGGAGGCGCTGAAACAATAGACCATGAACCTCCCATACCTGTACCCGGATAATTGGTGTCTCCGTTACTTAAATTTGGAACTACATACAGGTTACTTTCGTAAGCACCATTATTGTAATTTTCTACGGCAGTAAGCGTATTGTCGTATGCATTTAGTCTGATGCTGGATTGTCCACATTCTCCGGCCTGAGGTGAAAAGTTTTGTCCGGCATAAGCCAAACTCACTTCAATAGGAACAAACTGGGTTCCAGCATCTCCATCCGCACGACAACCGTTAACCAATGAGGTAACGCCATAATCGATAATTCCCGGGGTAACCGGTGTTACTGTAACATTTTCACCTATGGCTATCACGGTACCGTTTTCATCTGTCCATTCTAAAATCTCGTCTATGGGAGCATAGGGGAAACCAACATCATCAATTACCCAAGAACTGTATACATTATAGCTACTTGGAATATTGTTACAGGTATTTTCAGGGTTAGGGGGAAAGTATTGATGGTTGCATCTTGTGGTTCCTAAGGCGTCAAAAACAAACCGGATACGCAGTCCGGACATGCCTATATAATCAGATAAATCAATAGAGGTAAATTGTAAAGGGTCTGTGTGCGGGTGTTGCCCGTTATTGTTTGTATTACAGTTTGAAATGCTGGTTACTGTGAAACCGCTGTTGTTTCCACTGGTTAAATTATCACCTTGATCGGTATTTAATACAATATCATAGGTATTGCCGCCATCAAGGGAAAGTTCTATTCTTCCTTCGCCACCATTACAAAAATAGTATGCTTGGTAAAACTGTAGGACAGCTTCACCCGGAGACATACCTATGGTATTAAAAACAGGAGTTTCTAAGGTTGTATAGTATGGACCATTTGCAGCTGCGAATTTTGTATTGTCGTGGGTGTCGTAACGAATACCGCTTAATATTTTCGGACCATTGGTTTCTTTCCAGGTAGGTTCATTGGCATTGTTACCACTGGCAGGGAAAAAGCCATCAATACCATCTACTCTCCAATCTTCAGGCTGTGCATAGTTAAAGAATCCACCTTCACCTATCTGGCTGGCATATTCAAAATAACTCATGGCTTCAATATCAACAGATTCATTTAAACATATTGCAAGGTTAGACGTATTTACAATTATGGGCGGTTCATCCGGAGGTAAAAAGCGAATAATAGCCAAAGGAGAAATAGACTGGCAGTCACCCGACTGGAATACGATACGTACTAATGTGGTATTTAATAACCCGGTAAGGGTATGTTGGGTTAAGCCTGCCGTTCCGGAAACGTTGTTCCATGAAAGTCCTTCGTCGGTAGAAATTTGCCAGGTAAGTACGTTGGCTGCAGTAATGTTACTGCTTCCATCCAGATTTAAGGTTAGTTGTACATCTTTTGGTACGGCTACTCCACCGGGGCAAGCCGTAACTTCAACCAATTCACTTGGAGGCTCGGGATTATCCGGTACGGGGTTAACGATTTCACCGGTTAGTGTACCGCTGGTAATTTCAGGGGCTTCAATAGTTACTGTGGCATTACAAACACTCGTGTTTCCTGAGGCGTCAGCAATAGTCAGTGCTACCGTATTTGCGCCAATATCCTCACAGCCGAAGGTCGTTTGAGCCAAGCTTAGACTAACCGAGCTACAAATATCACCTGTTCCGGTGTAGAGCGAATTAATTTCAGCTGCAGACAAAGTATATTCCCCTGTTGAAGCATCCAGTGTTACCGTTATGTTTCCACAGCCGGCATTTGGAGGAGTTATATCTTCGACCGTTACTGTCGCTGTACAGGTAGTGGTATTCCCGCTGGTATCTGTGACGGTTAGTGTAACATTATTATTTCCAATAGCTGAACAGTCAAAAGTAGATGGCGATATATTCATAGATTGAATACCACAATTATCATTCGAACCGTTATCGATATCAATAGCATTTATGGTTACCGAACCTCCGGGATCCAACTGAACCGTAAGATTTTGACAAACGGCATTAGGTGGTGTGTTATCAGATGGGATTACCTGAAAACTACAATTGGTAGTATTACCACTAGTGTCTGTGGCGGTAAGGGTAACGGTTGTTGCAGCAGTAATTACAGTACCCGCAACAGGATTCTGAGAGATGTTTGCTACGCTACAATTGTCATTTGCCGAAGCAAGTCCGGTATAATTTAATAAAGTATACTGACAAGAACCTGTAAAGCTTACATTCTGGTTTCCGGGACAAGTAATGGAAGGAGCTACATTGTCTTCCACGGTAACGGTAGCGTTGCAGGTCGAAGAGTTTCCGTTAACATCAGTAACGGTAAGAGTTACGGTATTGTTTCCTACATCGCTGCAATCAAAATCGGTTTGGTTTATACTCACCGAGGCCACGCCGCAATTGTCGTTAGAGCCGTTATTTATGTCGGCTGCGGTAATGGATGCATTGCCTGAAGCGTCGAGCTGCACGGTGATGTTCTGACATACGGCATTGGGAGCTGTAGTATCAACTACATTTACGGTACGGGTAACCTGTGTTGCGGGATTGCCTTCGGCATCAGTTACATTATAAGTTACGGTATACGACCCTACGGAATTAGTATCTACGGAAGAATTATCAACCGTTACTGCACCGATAGCCAAACAGCCATCATCAGCCGTTGCGCCAAGTTCAGTATAAGGGCCACAAGCTTCCACGGTAACAACAGACACGCCGTTAAGCGTAATGGTTGGTGCTGTAGTATCAACTACATTTACGGTACGGGTAACCTGCGTTGCGGGATTGCCTTCGACGTCAGTTACATTATAAGTTACGGTATAAGACCCTACGGAATTGGTATCTACGGAGGAGTTGTCAATGACGACACTTCCCACACCGGAGCAATTGTCGGTTGCAGTTGCCCCTAATTCGGTATAAGCTGTACAAGCTTCAATAGTAACGGTATCCGGGCCTGTTAAGGTAATGGTAGGCGCTTCGTTATCTGTTATGGTTACGGTAAAACTACATTGCTCTATATTTCCCAACCCATCATCAGCGGTATAGGTTATGGTGGTTGTACCTACGGGAAAGGTATAATCGGGGATTGTATTAATTCCGGTTAACGGAGAACTGTCAGTTACGGCTCCGCTCATTTGCCAGGTTAGAACAGTGGTACTCCCGTCAAAACTAGGGGTAAGGTTGGCGGCATCTATGAATGCAGTACAAACTCCGCTATCTGTATTTTCGGTACGGTTAGACGGACATACCAAATTGGGAGGCTGTGTGTTAAATGACACGACATGTGCCAATATACTTTGCGGTGTGGTATAGTCTGAAACAAAGTTGCTTAATGCAAAGGAATAGGAGGTCTTACCATGCAGCGTAGGTTTTATACTGCGTGCCGAAGCGCTTGTGTAAGACAAGAAGGTGAATACACCGATACAAATTAAAAAGTAAATATTCCTCATATATACTGTTTTTAAAAAACAAAAAATTCAATTCGGGCTGGATTAATTGATTTCTATTTGCTTTTACTGCTCATTGCTATTAATCAGTATTCTGAGGGAATGCGTAAAAATACTTTACTTGAACATCGCAGTCAAAATTATTCGATGAAATGCAAGTAAAAGTATGTAAGTTACTGACTTTTAGAACTTTTTTTTCTATTTCAGTGTCATTTGTTTATGGATTTACAGGTCAATGATACTAAAACTTATTTAGATAAACAAAAAAAATGATAAAAAAAGTAATATAATACTTACGGACATTTCTTTTTATCGAATAAATCATTCTTTATAACGAGTGTAAAATCAAGATTTCCTTCGTTTAGTTTGTATGCACAGAATCGCAAGGTTTTACCCTTGAATTTATAATGGTTTGTGTAACCGGACTTGTGAATTTTCCTTTTATCAGCGGATGCTCACCCTGCGCGGTGAAAAAGTCTATGGTATTGTTGTGTCTTACGTAATGCAGTCGGGGTTGCCCGTTTTTAAAGAAGACCGAATCTTTGCACACCCTTACTTTTCTAAACTCTTTTAAAGCTCGTTCGTTTAGTCTTTTTTCATATTCCAATCCGGAGCACTTTATTTTTTCATACCTGTTATCAACCCATATCATGCATTCTTTTTTTGTGTACTTCAGTAGGGCTACTGCTGCAATAAGTGCAAATGTAGTGGCTGTCGTAAAAGCGATGTACTTTACTTCGGTGTATTTTTTCTTTAGTGCAGTCAGTTCCTTCTTTAAAGAGCTGACTTGTAAGGTTTCGGTATGCTTTTCTTCAAAAGCCGTAAAACTTTCAAAACCCAGGTAGGCTGCAAGTGTATTTAAAACAAAGGTGTCGGGTGATGTTTTGTCTTTTGTTTTTCCGCGGATATAACCGTCGTAATACCTGATGAAAGAGCGTTCGCTTATTTTATCGTCTACGGCGGTGTTGAGGTGTTGCGCCAGGGCATAGGCTGTTGTTTTTTTTGTTTCTTTTTTTGCTTTTTCAAAGACCAGATTCATCAGTACTTGAATGCCTGAGTTTTCCATAGTGTGATGGGTTTTTTTGCTTCCGAAGATTTGAAACAAAGTACTCTTTTTTTTAACGCTGTCAAAATATTGTCAAAAAGTTGGCAAATACCTGTCAATACAGAAGCTGTAATTCTTCTATTCTTTTACACCGGATACTGAAGCTCACCTGCGCAAGTGAGGCCAATAGTCTCCATTTTTTTGAAAGGGGTTTACTAAGGTTTGTGTCGGTTTGAGAAGCGAGCACAGCTTTCTTAAACCACTATCGCTTCTCAGCGGAAGAGACGTCTTCCATTTTAAGTTTCAAAAATCAACTATGCTACATCTCAACAATTTGCTGAGGGAAGTATAGCTATGTCCAACTTTAAAAGTATAACAATATGAAAAAGCTATATTTAATTGTGTTTTGGCTTTTCCTTACTTTGGTTTATGTGTCTTGCACACCGGCACCGCTAGAAGGAGATGCCATAAAAAGTGAAGATTGCTGTGGTGAAGACGGCGAAATGCAGCCTCCGCCACCGCCAAGTGATTCCGGTGGATAATTAGGTAGTAAAGAATAGTAAAAAAATACTATTTTAGAGGAATGAAAGCACGCCTTCTTTCATTCCTTTTTTTATTTGTGCTCACCTCGGGTTATGGCGCTACGCTATTATTTCAGAAAAACGCTGCAGACAGTTTAGCCTATTACAGCAATAAGGTAGAGCGTCCTACGGGACAAAACGACTTGGAAAGTGCCTATGCATATTTTTTAAAATACAGAGAAAATGCCGTACTCCGTAAGGATACGCTGGCGATGATTTACGGCTTGCAACGCCTGGCTACCATAGAGCGCAGTGTAGGTTTACAAGTAGAAAGCGAATCTTCGGCCGTAGAAGCTTTGCAGCTTGCCGATAAGAAGAAACTCACGCCTTATTTAAAAGCACTAAAAGCAAGTGTATACAATCATTTAGGGATACTTTATAAAGAACAGGGTTTATATGCCAAAGCACAAACGCTTTATGAACAAAGTCTGGCCCATACAGAAACGGCACGAGACAGTATGATCGTGTATTTAAATTTGGGGAATATTTTACTGAAAGAATCGAAGTACGACCAGTCTGAGCTATACTTTGAAAAAGCGTTGCGTTTTGTACCTCGGGTGACGGACTCTGTAAACATAGCGCGAGTCTGGACCGGTATGGGCTATGTCAAGCACAAACAGCAAGCCGAAGGCGGCTTGTCCCTAATGCGTGAAGCCCTGGAGTTAAGAAAGCGCATTGAGGATTTAAAAGGACTGTATTCCGGCTATAAATATTTATCCGTATACTATGACGAGATATCCAAACCCAAGGCAGCGGCAGCCTACCGCGATAGCGCTTACGCTACGGCAACCCTGCTGAAAAGTCCTTTGTTTAAGGAGGACGCTTTAAAGTTGCTCATTCAAAGCGGGTCTAATCAAGAAGCTCAAACGTATATTGCCCTTTCAGACAGTTTGGAAAAGGCCAATGTGGCGAGCAAAAACAAGTTTACCCTAATCAAGTATGACTTTGATACCCTTAACCGAAAAGTGTTGGAAAATAAGCTGGTGGCTCAAAAAGCACAAAGTAAATCGGTGATGTTGCTCTTTGCTATTCTTATTGTGGTACTGTTGAGTATAGGGTTTATGTTTTGGCTTCAGTCTCACAACCGAAAAAAAAGACTTAAGGAAGTGTATGCCACCGAGTCCAGAATATCTTCGCGAGTTCATGATGAAGTGGCGAATACGGTTTACCATATTATGGCAAAAGTGCAGTCTAAACCGGTGGAACAAGAAACCTTGCTTGACGATTTAGAAGAAATTTACCTTAAAACCCGCCAAATATCAAGGGATAACAGTGTGGTTTTTACGGAAGATTTTTCAACTTCATTGAAAGATTTGTTCCAAAGTTTTCAGAGTGAACAGGTAAATATAGTGGTTAGAGGGTTATCGAAAGTGCAATGGAATCATTTTTCTGAATTAAAAAAAATAACTTTATACAAGGTGTTGCAGGAGTTGATGATCAACATGCGAAAACACAGCAAAGCAAGTATAGCGGCGGTTAGCTTTGATCAAACGGGACAAAAACTACACATTCAGTACACCGATAACGGCCAAGGAAGTATGTTAAAAAAGCAACTTGGACTCCAGATTACGGAAAACCGTATCCGTTCTATAGAAGGAAGCATTACATTTGAAACAGCCCCCGAAAAAGGTTTTAAAGTTAAAATGGTAATGTAATGTTTAAAAAAGTATTGGTTTCAGATGATTTGCTCAGTATAAATATAGGAATATACACGGTACTGGAGCAGTACAAGATACGTAATGTAGAAGCGGTACAGTATTGTGACGATGCCTTTTTAAGGCTGAAAAAAGCTTCGCAAGATGGGAATCCCTTTGATTTGTTGATATCAGATTTGTCTTTTAAAAGTGACCACAGGGTGCAACAATTTACTTCGGGGCCTGAGCTTATTACCGAAGTGCGCCGTCAGTTTCCCGGACTTAAGATTATTGTTTATACCGTAGAAGACCGCGTACAGAAGGTGCGTATGCTTATGCAGCGCATAGGGGTTGACGGGTATGTATGTAAAGGCAGGCGCGGCTTGATAGAGCTTTCAAAGGCAATAGACAGTGTGTACCACGGCGAGAGTTATTTGAGCTCCATACTGGAGCATGCCTTGCAGGCAAATATGGACCTGGAGGTGGATGATTTTGACATTAAGTTGCTGGAGATGCTATCAAAAGGACTGTCGCAAGATCAGATAAGTGCACACTTTAAGACGTATAAGATAGCACCCAACAGCTTGAGTGCTATAGAGAAGCGCATTAACCGATTACGCATTCAGTTTAAGGCAAATAATTCGGTGCATTTGGTGACTATAGCCAAAGATTTGGGATTTATTTAAAAAAAAATGCCCTGATTACGGGAAACCGTAAGGAAATA
>DASRWB010000052.1:0-8260 GCA_035654775.1 Flavobacteriaceae bacterium
CCGGGAACCATAGCAAAACTAATAGTGTTGCTGTCTCCAACGGTTTTTTCGGCTTCTTGATACCCAATGTAGGAGAACACCAAAACATCTCCGGTTGCAGCCGAGATGGAATAGTTTCCGTCAAAATCAGTTTGGGTACCATTCGTAGTTCCTTTAACTACAATATTAACTCCAGGAAGCGGTAATCCGTTTTCATCGGAAATAGTTCCTGAAATTGTTTTTTCTTGTGCAAAAGTGAATTGCACAACAAACGCTAGGAATAGCGTTAAAATTCCACTAAACTTTGTTTTCATTTTATATTTTATTTGAATTAGTCTACACCAAAAGTCTTAATAAAAAGTTAATAAAACAATAAATTGTTAGTAAAATTTTATAATTTTTTAACATAACTGCTGAAAATTTGAGAAGAAAAATCAGAAATAAGCATTTAAGCTTAGGTGTATTTTAGAGTTTGATAGTTTAAATGCCTGATTTTCGTTCTTTCCATTGGCATAAATAAGTTTAAAAAGTCCGGCTTGGGTTAAAATACCAAATCCAAATCCAAAGCCAAACAGTTTTTCTTTTTGTGATAGGAGTTTGTTTTCTAAATAGGAGAAATCAATAATTGTGTGAGCATATATAGTTGGGCTTAGTAAATATCGATATTCGGTATTAACTACACCAAAAAGAGTAGCGGTCAGGCTGTTTTCTTCAAAACCTCTGATGGAATTTATACCGCCAAATCGAAAAAGTTCGTTTTCCAGATAAGAATCTGAAACTAAGCCATGCGTATTAATTCTTGTATAAAATTTATTTTTTTCATTCAGACTAAAAATTTTATGGGCGTCAAACTTAAATTGAGTTTGATGGCTTTGGGTTGAGTTTAGCGTTCGCTTTCCAAATCCAATTTCGGAATATACATAAGCGTTGATTCGAAACAACTGATTATTGTTGTTTTGTGACAGGTATTGATGTCCTATTTTGTATAAGTTGGTTTTGTAATCGTCAACTCCGTTAACAATAGTGCTTTGTATGTTGTTTGAGGTAATGTTTTCCAGACCGGTTTTTACTAAATGCCTACTATTTACCTGGTAGGTTGCGTTTATGATTTGATTGGTTGTTGTAAAGAGCGTGTCTTTTTTAAAAATAGTCAGCCCAAGTTCAATGCCTACGGGAGAATTAAATACATAAGGCAGGCTTAAATTAGCATTGAATGTTTTTTGTTTAATTTCATCACTTTTGTAAAGTAGTTTGAAAGTTTCACCGCCATTTAAGTTGTTGTTTAATTCGAGATTTAAATATCCGTCAAATTCAATTTTATTCGATTCTTCGTTGGTTCCAAAACCTAAAAAACCATCAAAGGTGTTGCTTTTTACTTTAGTTAAATACAAGTATAATAAGGTTGAATCGCCGGTAAACAAAACCTCCGGTTCTCGGGCCTGATTTGCAAACCTCAAGTTATTTAACAATTCTGTTTTTTCTTTTATTTTACTAAGGTTAAAAAGTGTAGTTTTTTTTATTTTTAAAAAGTGTTTTAAATAGGATTTTGGAAATTTTTCATAGCCTTTTACCACAATATCATCAACCCTTCTTTTTTTACCGTTTAGGCTTACTGTTAAAGTTGCCGTTACATTTTGGTTTTCATCAACGCTTAGGTTTGTTAATTGTAAACCGGCAAAAGGATAGCCGTTTTGTGCAATCAGTGAATTTAAAGCATGCAGTGCGGTTTTTACTTTTGGAATCGCTAGGGTAAACGTATTGTGGTCAAAAGTAAGAGCGATATTTTTTAAATATGAAGACTTTAGTATAGAATCTTGATAATGAATGGTAACATATTTATAAATGCGTCCTAAAGCAATAGTAGAAACAAAGCTACTGTCGTTTACTTTTGAAATAGTATTAAGCTTGGCCTCCAGAAAACCTTGGGTGGTTACTTTTGAAAAAACCGAATCGGTTTCAGCCTGTAGAGTGATATAATTGGGATGTGTTTTTTTATACCCAAGCGAATCTAAAATTTTTGTTTCAGTTTCGTCAGATCCAATAATTTTTAAATGCAAATCCTGTCCAAAGGTTACAGAAACAAAAGTGATATATATAATATGGTATAAAATGAGTTTTTTTGTCACAAAAAAGCAAGCTTATTTCAACAAAACTAACGCAAAACATCTTAGGATATTAGAAGCGGTAAAAATATTTTTCATCCCAAAGGTAAAATTAATATATCAATGTTTGAAAAATTAATATTTATTTCTACCTTTGCAGCCCTTTAAACAAGGGATTTTAAAAATATTTATAGAAAAATATGCCAACAATTTCACAATTAGTACGAAAAGGAAGAGCCAAAATAACCAAGAAGAGTAAATCGGCTGCTTTGGATTCGTGTCCACAACGACGTGGAGTTTGTACGCGTGTATACACCACAACACCTAAGAAACCTAACTCGGCAATGCGTAAAGTAGCAAGGGTAAGGTTAACTAACGGTAACGAGGTAAACGCATACATTCCGGGCGAAGGACACAACCTCCAAGAGCACTCGATAGTATTGGTTAGAGGTGGAAGGGTAAAAGATTTACCGGGAGTTAGATACCACATCGTTCGCGGTGCATTGGACACAGCTGGTGTTCAAGGCAGAACGCAACGTAGATCTAAATACGGTGCAAAACGCCCTAAAAAGTAATTCAAAAACTTTAAGAAGAAGACATGAGAAAAAGACAAGCGAAAAAAAGACCGCTTTTACCAGATCCACGCTTTAACGATCAATTAGTAACACGTTTTGTTAATATGATGATGTGGGACGGTAAAAAATCAGTGGCATTTAAAGTGTTCTATGACGCCATAGATATTGTGGAACAAAAGAAAACCGATGCTGAAAAAACTGCCTTGGAAACCTGGAAAGATGCACTGTCAAATGTGATGCCACACGTAGAAGTACGTAGCCGTCGAGTAGGAGGTGCTACCTTTCAAATCCCAATGCAAATTCGCCCGGACCGTAAAATATCAACTGCTATGAAATGGTTGATAAGTTATGCGCGCAAAAGAAATGAAAAAGCAATGTCACAAAAACTGGCAGCTGAAATTTTAGCCGCTGCAAAAGAAGAAGGAGCTGCTGTTAAGAAAAGAGTAGATACACACAAAATGGCAGAAGCAAACAAAGCATTTTCACACTTTAGATTCTAAAAAATGGCACAAAGAGATTTAAAATATACAAGAAATATAGGTATTGCAGCACATATTGACGCTGGAAAAACCACCACTACAGAGCGTATTTTATTCTACACAGGAGTTAGTCATAAAATAGGTGAAGTACACGATGGTGCAGCTACAATGGACTGGATGGAGCAAGAACAAGAGCGTGGGATTACAATCACTTCAGCCGCCACAACTTGTACTTGGCAATTCCCAACCGAAAATGGCGTGCCTACGGCAGATGCTAAAGGATACCACTTTAATATTATTGATACTCCGGGACACGTTGACTTTACCGTAGAGGTAAACCGTTCACTTCGAGTGCTCGACGGATTGGTATTTTTGTTTAGCGCAGTAGATGGTGTTGAACCTCAATCAGAAACCAATTGGAGACTGGCAGATAATTACAAAGTACCGCGTATGGGCTTTGTGAATAAAATGGACCGTCAAGGAGCAAACTTTTTAGCCGTTTGCCAGCAAGTTAAAGATATGTTAGGCTCCAATGCAGTGCCCATCGTATTACCTATCGGAGACGAAGCTGATTTTAAAGGAATCGTTGATCTGGTTAAAAACCGTGCCATAGTTTGGCATGAAGATAACTTTGGTTCTACTTTCGATATTGTAGATATTCCTGCAGACATGCAAGAAGAAGTAAATCAATACCGCGCAAACCTTATTGAAGAAGTTGCCGGGTATGACGAAAACCTTCTTGAAAAATATATGGAAGACGAAAGTTCCATTACAGAAGATGAAATTCACGCTGCATTAAGAGCTGCCGTAATGGATATGTCTATTATACCTATGGTTTGTGGCTCTTCATTCAAAAATAAAGGAGTACAGTTTTTACTGGATGCTGTATGTCGATATCTGCCTTCGCCGGTAGATAAAGAAGCCATTGTAGGAACAAATCCTGATACCGGTGAAGAAGTTAAACGTAAACCGGATGTAACTGCACCTTTCGCCGCATTAGCATTTAAAATTGCTACCGATCCTTTCGTTGGTCGATTGGCGTTTTTCCGTGCCTATTCCGGTCGTTTGGACGCAGGTTCATATGTATTGAACAACAGATCCGGGAAAAAGGAGCGTATTTCTCGAATTTACCAAATGCACTCTAACAAGCAAAATGCCATTGATTTTATTGAGGCAGGAGATATTGGAGCTGCAGTAGGATTCAAAGATATTAAAACAGGTGACACCTTGTCTGACGAGAAAGCACCTATAGTTTTAGAGTCTATGAACTTCCCCGATCCGGTAATCGGTATCGCTGTTGAACCTAAAACCAAAGCAGATGTAGACAAATTAGGTATGGCTTTAGGTAAACTTGCAGAGGAAGATCCAACCTTCACTGTAAGAACAGACGAAGCTTCGGGACAAACTATTATATCAGGTATGGGTGAGCTTCACTTAGATATCATTGTAGACCGTTTACGTCGCGAATTTAAAGTAGAAGTAAACCAAGGACAACCACAAGTAGAGTACAAAGAAGCGATAACACAACGTGCAGAACACAGAGAAGTTTACAAAAAACAATCTGGTGGTCGCGGTAAGTTTGCAGACATCGTATTTGTACTTGAGCCTGCTGAAGAAGGTAAACAAGGACTCGAGTTTGTCTCTGAAATTAAAGGAGGAAATGTACCTAAAGAATTCATACCTTCAGTTGAAAAAGGATTCAGAATGGCTATGCAAAATGGTCCGTTAGCCGGATATGAAGTAGATGCCATGAAAGTAACCTTAGTAGACGGTTCGTATCACGATGTGGATTCTGATCAGTTATCTTTCGAATTGGCTGCCAAAATAGGATTTAAAGCTGCTGCAAAAGCCGCAAAAGCTGTAATCATGGAGCCTATCATGAAATTAGAAGTTTTAACTCCCGAAGAAAACATGGGAGATATTGTTGGAGACCTTAACCGTCGTCGTGGACAAGTTAATAACATGAGCGACAGAGCAGGTTCTAAAGTAATTAAAGCCGATGTGCCTTTATCTGAAATGTTTGGATATGTAACTTCTTTACGTACCCTTTCTTCCGGAAGAGCAACGTCAACAATGGAATTTTCACACTATGCTGAAACACCTTCTAACATAGCAGAAGAAGTGATTAAAGCAGCAAAAGGAGTTGAAGCTTAAATTTTAAAGAAAAATGAGTCAAAAAATCAGAATAAAACTAAAATCATACGATCACAACCTGGTAGATAAATCTGCAGATAAGATTGTAAAAACGGTGAAAAGTACCGGAGCAGTAGTAACAGGTCCAATTCCTTTACCTACTCACAAAAAAATATTCACGGTATTACGTTCGCCACACGTAAATAAAAAAGCAAGAGAGCAATTTCAATTAAGTTCATACAAAAGACTTCTTGATATTTACAGCTCTTCTTCAAAAACCATTGATGCCTTAATGAAACTTGAATTGCCAAGTGGAGTTGAAGTAGAAATTAAAGTATAGTGAGGACTTGACTTTCTTTGTAGAAAGTCTTAGCCGAACAACCACTGAGCGGAGTCGAAGTGTCTTTAAAAAAAAAAGATACGGAAACAAGTTCAGCATAAAATGTCCCACCGATGCGGTCGCGGGAAAAACGGTGAAAAATACATTCAGGGTTGAACGTATTTTGACCCTGAAATTTTTTAAATAAGTAATAAATTAAATTAATAATTATGTCTGGGTTAATTGGAAAAAAAATCGGTATGACCAGCATCTTTGACGAAAATGGAAAAAACATTCCATGTACCGTTATTGAAGCCGGACCATGTATCGTTACCCAAGTCAGAACCGAAGAGGTTGACGGGTATAATGCTCTTCAACTTGGTTTCGATGACGCGACAGAAAAAAGTGCTACTAAGGCTGAACTAGGTCACGCTAAAAAAGCAGGAACTTCTGTAAAACGCAAAGTTGTTGAATTCCAAGGATTTGAAAAAGAGTACAAATTAGGTGATGCCATTACAGTAGAACACTTTATCGAAGGTGAATTTGTTGACATTGCAGGAACTTCCAAAGGAAAAGGATTTCAAGGCGTTGTAAAACGTCATGGTTTTGGAGGTGTAGGGCAAGCAACACACGGTCAGCATAACCGTTTAAGAGCACCAGGTTCTATTGGAGCCGCTTCCTATCCGGCACGTGTATTTAAAGGTATGCGTATGGCAGGAAGAATGGGTGGCGAAAAAGTAAAAGTTGAAAATTTAAGAGTTTTAAAAGTGGTACCTGAAAAAAATCTTTTAGTAGTAAAAGGTTGTGTTCCGGGTCACAAAAACGCTTATGTAATTATCAGTAAGTAATGAAAGTAGCAGTTTTAGATATAAACGGAAAAGACACCGGAAGAAAGGTAGACCTTTCTAAAGAGGTGTATGCTATAGAGCCAAACAACCATGCGGTATATTTAGATGTTAAGCAATATCTGGCAAACCAAAGACAAGGTACGCACAAGGCTAAAGAAAGAGCAGAAATTGCAGGAAGTACACGCAAGATTAAAAAACAAAAAGGTACAGGAACAGCCAGGGCAGGATCTATTAAGTCCGGTGTGTTTAAAGGCGGAGGTCGTATGTTTGGTCCAAGACCTAGAAACTACGGATTCAAATTGAACAAAAACTTAAAACGTTTAGCGCGAAAATCAGCGTTAACCATTAAGGCAAATGAAAAAGCCATAACCGTTTTAGAAGACTTTAATTTTGACACGCCAAAAACCAAAAATTTCAGTGCAGTTTTAAAGGCATTAGATTTAGAAAACAAAAAATCCTTATTTGTGTTGGGAGCTTTAAATAATAATGTATATTTGTCGTCTCGCAATTTACAAGGCTCTGAAGTTATAACAAACTCAGAATTAAGCACTTATAAGATTTTAAATGCAAATCAAATCGTGCTATTGGAAAGCGCATTAGAAGGAATTGAAACGAATTTAAGTAAATAACAGAAACCATGAGTATCTTAATTAAACCTATTATCACAGAAAAAGCAACCACTATGAGTGAGTTGAGAAACTGCTACAGTTTCCAGGTGAGTATACAGGCGAACAAGATTGAAATCAAAAATGCAGTAGAAGCTGCATATGGTGTTTCTGTTGAAAAAGTTCGTACTATAAATGTCCGTCCAGAAAGAAGAACGCGTTATACAAAAACCGGGATTCAACATGGTAAAACAAATGCTGTTAAAAAAGCAATTGTACAACTGGCGGAAGGTGAAATGATTGATTTATACAGTAACATGTAATTAGACAACAATGTCAGTAAGAAAATTAAAACCAATCACACCAGGACAGCGTTTTAGAGTAGTAAATGGGAATGACGCCATTACTACTGATAAGCCGGAGAAAAGCTTGCTTGCTCCGAACAAAAAGTCTGGTGGTAGAAACAGTCAAGGAAAAATGACCATGCGCTACATAGGTGGTGGTCATAAAAAGAAGTATCGTATCATCGATTTCAAACGTAACAAAACAGGAATCCCTGCTGAAGTTAAAACTATCGAATACGATCCAAACAGAACCGCTTTTATCGCATTATTGAATTACCAAGATGGTGAAAAAAGATATGTAATTGCTCAAAATGGATTACAAGTTGGGCAAACAGTTGTATCTGGTTATGAGGGTGTAGCTCCTGAAATAGGAAATGCAATGCCGTTAAGCCAAATTCCATTAGGTACCATTATATCATGTGTAGAGCTAAGACCAGGTCAAGGAGCCATTATGGCAAGAAGTGCAGGTGCTTTTGCCCAATTAATGGCTAGAGATGGTAAGTTTGCAACTATTAAATTGCCTTCAGGGGAAACACGATTAATTTTGGCAAATTGCTTGGCGACCATAGGAGTTGTTTCTAATTCAGATCACCAATTGTTGGTATCTGGTAAAGCAGGTAGAACAAGATGGTTAGGAAGAAGGCCACGTACAAGACCGGTAGTTATGAACCCAGTAGATCATCCAATGGGTGGTGGTGAAGGTAGAGCTTCAGGAGGACACCCACGTTCTAGAAAAGGTATTCCAGCTAAAGGTTATAGAACTCGCGCTAAGAAGAATGCAAGTAATAAATATATTGTAGAACGTAGAAAGAAATAAGACATGGCAAGATCATTAAAAAAAGGACCATACGTTCATTATAAACTAGAGAAAAAAGT